>JBPPMQ010000011.1:0-13601 GCA_051306135.1 Nocardioides sp.
GTGGAGGGCATGCAGCGGCGCATCGCCGACTACCTGCCCGGGGACGGGTTCACCACCCTCAACCAGGTGTCCACCATCGGTGCGTTCCTGCTCAGCTTCGCGATGCTGCCGTTCTTCTACAACGTGTGGATCACTCGCAAGGCGCCCAAGGTCGAGGTCGATGACCCGTGGGGCTGGGGTCGCTCGCTGGAGTGGGCCACCTCGTCGCCACCGCCGCGACACAACTTCCACGCGCTGCCCAGAATCCGGTCGGAGTCGCCTGCGTTCGACCTGCACCACCCTGAACTGGCAGCGATCCAGTTGGAGCCGGTCGACTCCTTTCAGGCCCAGTTCGGCCTGAAGGACGACCCGGCCGAAGCTGACCGGAAGGAGCGTGATCTCTGATGAAGTCTGAATCCTGGATGTTCGCAGCCTGCACCGCGTTCTTGGGACTGGTCACTCCGACCTACTGGTTCGCTACCAGCGCGTCGGACGAGGGCGGCGACTGGACGGGCACCTCGGCTCTGTTCATGTGCACACTGCTGTTCGCGATGGTGACGTTCTACCTCGGCTTCCACGCCTCGCGGATGGATGCCCGGCTCGAAGACCGTGCCGACGCCGAGATCGCCGACGGCGCCGGCGAGCTCGGCTTCTACCCGCCCTATTCGTGGTGGCCGCTGTGGACCGCACTGGCGCTGGGCGTCATCGTCTTCGCGTTGGCGATGGGCGCTTGGTGGCTGGTCGCGATCGGCTTCGCGTTGGGCGCCTTGGCCACCTCGGGCCTGGTGTTCGAGTACTACCGCGGAGAGTTCAAACACTGACCTATTCGGTGTGGTCTCTCAGTCCGCCAGCAGGTCGCGGACCCGGGGCACCACCTGGGTGCCGAAGAGTTCGATGGAGTGCATCAACTCCTCGTGCGGCATCGGGCCGTTGGCATACTTCAGGTCGAAGCGTTGGATGCCGAGGGTCCGGATGGTGCCGGCGATCTTGGTCGCGACAGTCTCGGGTGAGCCGGCATACAGCGAGCCGGAGCTGATCTCATCCACGAACTCGCGGCGGCTGGTGGGCGGCCAGCCACGCTCCGCACCGATCCGGTCACGGTTGGCTTTGAACGGCCCGAAGAGTTTCTCGGCGGCTTCGGCGTCGGTGTCCCAGACGAACCCGGGGGAGTGCACCCCGACGGGCAGCCGAGGCTGCTCGAGCTCGACGACCGCACGGTCGTAGAGGTCGACGTAGGGGGCGAACCGGCTCGGGGAGCCACCGATGATCGCCAGCATCAGGCCGAGCCCGTAGCGGGCCGTCCTGACCACGGATTCGGGGCTGCCACCGACCCCGACCCAGGTCGGCAGGGCGCCGCGTTCTGTTTTGGGAAAGACTTCAGCGTTCAGGGGTGGGCGCACCGACCCGGTCCACGACACTGGCTTCTCAGAACGCAGGGCCGCGAACAGGTCGAGCTTCTCGGAGAACAGCCGCTCATAGTCGGCTAGGTCGTGGCCGAAGAGCGGGAAGGACTCGGTGAAGGAGCCGCGACCCAGGGTGACCTCGGCTCGACCGCCGGAGATCCCGTCCAGGGTGGCCATCCGTTCGTAGACCCGGACCGGGTCGTCCGAACTCAGCACCGTGACCGCGGTGCCGAGGGTGATGCGGGTGGTCCGGGCTGCGATAGCCGCCAGCACCACGTCGGGGGCGCTGATCGCGAAGTCCCTGCGGTGGTGCTCCCCGACGCTGAAGGCGTCCAACCCAACCTGGTCGGCCAGCACGCCTTGATCGACGACTTCGCGCAACACTTGAGCGTGCGGCGCCGGCCGGCCATCGGCACCGATGGCGACGTCACCGAAGGTGTCGAGGCCGAACTTGAGTTCGTTCACGGTAGTCACCCCGACACAACGCCCATCTCAGTGGCGACATTCCGGCCGCGTCGATCATGAGACTCAGTGCTGGTCGGAACTCTCGATGGCCTTGTGTTCGTCGTGGCCGATCTCGTGGTCCTCCTGGTCGTCGTGACCGTGGGAGTGTGCCTCCTCGATCTCGGCGGCCGTGGGGGGCTGCACGTTGTCGGACCAGTAGAGCGCCTGCAGCCTCGAGCGCAGTTTGCGCAGCCCGAACCCCGGCTCCCGCACACCATAGGCGTCGTTGCGGTATGCCGGCTCGGGCTCCGGGTCCCGGTCGCGAGCGGTGAGCTTGTAGGCGTGGTCCTCCGAGAGCGGCTGATGGATCTCGGAGTAGCCGCCGTCGGGGGAGCGGACGATGACGCCCGACTCGTAGCCGTGCAACACCATCTCCTTGTCGTGGCGCTGCAACGAGATGCACCAACGTCGGGTGATCCAGAAGGCGATCGCCGGTCCGAGGAAGATCGCCGCTCGGTTGAAGTAGGTCAACTGGTTGATCGACAGACCGAACAGGATGGCGAGGATGTCGTTGCCGCCGGCCATCCAGGCGACCGCATAGAAGGTCATCAGCGAAACCATCACCGCGGTGCGGGTCGGCGCGTCGCGTGGGCGCTGCAGCAGGTGGTGCTCGCGCTTGTCGCCGGTGATCCACGCCTCGATGAAGGGGAGTAGCACCAAGATGGTGAACATCACGCCGGGCATCACGATGATCGGCAGGAAGATGTTCCAGGCCATCGTGTGGCCGAACAGGTGGGTCTCCCACCCGGGCATGATGCGCAGCAGACCGTCGGGCCAGCCCATGTACCAGTCCGGTTGGGAACCGGCTGTGACCTTCGACGGGTCGTAGGGCCCGAACTTCCACACCGCGTTGATCGACATGGTCGCACCCATGATCGCGGTGACACCGAAGACGACGAAGAAGAACCCGCCGGCCTTGGCGGCATACACCGGCAGCATCGGGTAGCCCACGACGTTGTCGTTGGTGCGTCCGGGTCCGGGCCACTGGGTGTGCTTGTGGTAGACGAGCAGCAGCATGTGGGCCGCGATCAGCGCCAGCAGCAGGCCCGGAATCAGCAGCACGTGAATGATGTAGAGACGCGGGATGATCGCGTCACCGGGGAACTCGCCTCCGAAGAGGAAGAACGAGATGTAGGTGCCCACCACGGGGATGGACTTGATGAATCCGTCGGCGGCCCGGACGCCGGTGCCGGAGAGCAGGTCGTCGGGCAGTGAATAGCCGGTGAAGCCTTCCAGGGTGCCGAGCAGCAGCAGCAGGGCACCGATGACCCAGTTCAGTTCACGAGGTTTGCGGTGTGCACCGGTGAAGAACACCCGCATCATGTGGATCATCATGGCGGCGATGAACAGCATCGCGGCCCAGTGGTGCATCTGCCGCATGAGCAGCCCGCCGCGGACGTCGAAGGAGATGTCCAGGGTGGAGGCCATCGCCTCCGACATCGGGATGCCACGCAGTTGGGCGTAGTCGCCCTGGTAGACGATCTCCGACATCGACGGGGTGAACCACAGGGTCAGGAAGATGCCGGTCAGCAGCAGCACGACGAAAGACCACAGGGCAATCTCGCCGAGCATGAAGGACCAGTGGTCGGGGAAGACCTTGCGCAGATTCTTCTTGCCCAGGGCGGCCAGACCGAGCCGGTCGTCGGCCCAGGTTGCGGCCGCGCCCGCCTTGGAAGGTTTGCCGGCGGTCGCAGCGGAGGTGCCGTTGGACTTGGCCACGGAGGAGGTGTCGATGCTCATACGTCCGGGTTCTCCTTGGCGATCTCTTCAACCGACTTGGCGTCGCGTTCCCAGTACGGCGGTCCCACCGGCTCCAGGAAGTCGCTGCGGGCGACGAGGTAACCCTCGTCGTCCAACTCGATGGGCAGTTGGGGCAAGTGGTGCCCGGCGGGCCCGAAGACGACCTTGCCGGAGTCCGACAGGTCGAAGGTCGACTGGTGACAGGGGCAGAGCAGGTGATGGGTGGTGCGTTCGTTGAGCGAGATCGGGCAGCCGACGTGGGTGCAGATCTTGGAGTAGGCGACGATTCCTTCCACCGACCAGTCCCGGCAGGGGCCTTCGGCGATGTCGTCGGGGTCCATCCGCAGGATCACGATGGAGGCCTTCGACTTGGCGACTTGCAGTTCGACGCCTTCGAGCTCGAAGAGGTTCTCCGGCTGGCCGTTGACCAGGTCGCCGATGTTGAGGTCGACGGCTTTGATCGGCGTACCGATGACGTCGCGGGCCAGGCGCACGCCTTCGTTCCAGATGGTGTGTTCCAACCCTGCGCCGGTCTCGGCGTCGCTCACCTGGCTGGGCGTCGGGCCGAGGTCGCGCAGGGCGACGATCGGCGGGACGGCGACCAGTCCGACGGCGCCAAGCAGCGAGTTGCGGACCAGCGGACGCCGCGCGATGCCGGACTCCTCCAGTCCCATCTGGAGGGCAGCCACCGTGTCGCTGCGGTCTTCCTCGGAGGAGGCGGCCGGGTGCCGCATCTCGGTGATCTCTTCGTCGGCCATCAGCTTGCGAGACCAGTGGATGATGCCGATGCCGATGAACAGCAGCGCCCCCCCGAGGCTGAGCCCGAGGAACAGGTTGGAGGCGCCGAGTCCGATGAAGGTGTCTCCGCCGATGCCGGCGTCGACAGCGTGGTAGACGACCACGAAGGCGATGGTGCACAGCGCGGAGAGTCCGAAGAAGGTGGCTACCTGGCGCTCAGCGCGGCGTTCCTTCTTCGGGTCGATATCGGTCGGACGCCACTGGTGGGCCGGCAGGCCGGGGTTCGGAATGGGTTCCTCGGCCGCGACCGGAAGGTTCTCGTGCGAGTCGGTCACGCCGCGGACTCCTTCTTCTTCTTGTCGGTTCGGGTGGTGTGCCCGGCGATCCAGACTGCGAATCCGATCATGGTGCCGATGCCGATGATCCAGGCGGCGGCGCCTTCGGACACCGGGCCCATCGAGCCCAGCGAGAAGCCGCCGTAGCCGGTTTGGTCGGCCATCGACTCGACGTAGGCGATGACGGCCTTCTTGCCCGCAGGCGGAATGTTGCCGTCGGAGAACTCGTCCATCGGGCCGGGGCCGGTCAGCAGTGCTTCGTAGATCAACCGGGGCTCGGTGTTCAGGATCGAGGGGGCAACACCGCCGCGCGGCATGGCGCCGCCGGCTCCGGTGAAGTTGTGGCAGGCGGTGCAGTTGGTCAAGAAGATCTGGCCGCCGAGCGCCAGGGCTGCCTCATAGTCCTGCTGCGATGAGTACGTCGACGGGTCGTAGAGTTCAGCGTCGGGGACCCCGGGGCCTGGCGCCAAGGAGGCGATGAAGGCACCGATGGCCTCGATCTCGCCGTCGTCGAAGACAGACTTCTTGGCTGCAGCCTGCTGCCCGGGCTGCATCATCGGCATACGACCGGTGCGCATCTGGAAGTCGACGGCCGCCGCTCCTACCCCGACCAGCGAGGGCCCGACGACTTGGTCGGAGTCCGCGGTCGCGGTTTTGATGCCCTCGGCGTTGGCGCCGTGGCAACTGGAACAACTCACCAGGAACAGTTCGCGACCTTCGGAGACGAGTTCGTCATCGGCGATCGCGGTGTTGGCCTGGGAGGGCGACAGGGCGGCATAGAGCCCGCCGGTGAGGAGCAGCGCGGTCAGGATCACCAGAAGTCCGGCGATCGGGCCGCGTCGGTGCCGGGACAGTCGTCCGGCGGTCGCGTTCAAGAGGCGCATGAGTTGACTTTCTCCTCAATCGTCACTTGATGAGGTAGATGGTCGCGAACAGGCCGATCCAGACCACATCCACGAAGTGCCAGTAATAGGAGACGACGATCGCGCTGACAGCCTGCTCGTGGGTGAAGCGGCGCGCTAGGTAGGTGCGTCCGAGCACGAACAGGAAGGCGATCAGTCCACCGGTGACGTGAATCCCGTGGAACCCGGTGGTCAGATAGAACATCGTCCCGTAGGCCGAATCGGGGATGGTGACACCCTCTTGGACCAGCGCGGCGTATTCGACTGCCTGGCCGGCGATGAAGATCGCGCCCATCATGTAGGTGAGGATGAACCATTCGCGCAGGCCCCACTTGGAGATCTGCAGCACCGTGCCGGTGCGGCCGACCTGCCCGCGTTCGGCAGCGAACACACCGAGCTGGCAGGTCAGCGAACTGAGCACCAGGATCGTGGTGTTGGCCGCCGCGAACGGGACGTTGAGGATGTCGGTGTTCTGTGCCCACAGTTCGGGACTGACTGCCCGGATCGTGAAGTAGGCAGCGAACAGGGCTGCGAAGAACATCAATTCGCTGGAGAGCCAGACGATGGTCCCCACTGCAACCATGGACGGTCTGCTGTGATCGCCGTGGAGGCGGGAGGCCGGTAAGGCTGAAGCTGCTGTTGCCACGGGAGCATTATGTCGTGACCCGGCTGGGGCTGGCACCCCGACCCCAGGTTTAGGGCCATAAACTTGTCTGTATGACCGATCTTCCGCCGTTCGACCTGGGTCGGATCGTCTCCGAGTGGGGCCTGGAGCCGGTGCCGTTCGTGCTGACGGTGTGGCTCGGCGGGCTGTATGCAGTGGGATTGGTCACTTTGCGTCGCCGGGGTGATTCCTGGCCGGTGGGCCGCACGGTCGCCTTCGCAGGGGGCACGGCGTTCTTCTATGTCGCGACGTCCTCCGGGCTGGCCGCCTACGACACCACCCTGGTCAGCGTGCACATGGTTCAGCACATGGTGTTGGCCATGCTGGTGCCGATGTTCCTGGCGCTCGGTGCGCCGGTGACCTTGGCGTTGCGGACGCTGCCGCCGACGCCGCGCCGGTGGCTGTTGGCGGTTCTGCATTCCCGGGTGGCTACGGTGTTGACGTTCCCACCGCTCACGCTGGCTCTGTATGTGATCTCGCCGTGGGCCCTGTATTTCTCCGGTTGGTACGAAGCCTCGCTGCGTTCGCCGTTCATCCACGAGATGATGCATGTGCATCTGGTGCTGGTGGGTTCGTTGTTCTTCTGGCCGCTGCTCGGGGTGGATCCGTTGCCGGGCCGGATGGCGTACCCGTTCCGGCTGTTGATGGCGATGCTGACGCTTCCGTTCCACGCCTTCTTGGGGATCACGATCATGGACCAGACCACGCTGCTGGGTGGCTCCTGGTATCCGGATCTGCATGCTGGTCCGATGGGTGAGTGGTTGCCCGATCCGTATGACGACCAGCATCTGGCCGGGGGCATTCTGTGGGGCTCGGGTGATCTGGTGGGGCTCTCGCTGTTCGCGGTGTTGTTCGTGCAGTGGGTGCGGTCCTCGATGAAGGAGGCTGCGCGCGAGGACCGACGGCTGGACCGGATCGAGGCGCATGCGACCAGCGCCACACAGACGCCCACCGGCCCGGTGCAGTAGAGTCGCGAGGGTGAACGCACCGTCGCACGAAACCTCGCACGAATTGTCGACGTTGAGGATTCTGGTCTACTCCGACGATGTGACCACGCGTCAGCAGGTGATCCTTGCTCTTGGCCGCCGCCCCCACCCGTCGATCGGTGAGGTGGAGTATGTCGAGGTGGCCACCGAGCCGGTGGTGTTGCAGAACATGGAGTCCGGGCGTATCGATCTGGCCATCCTCGATGGTGAAGCGGTGCCGGCCGGCGGCATCGGCATCGCCAAGCAACTCAAGGACGAGATCGTGAACTGTCCGCCGTTGGTGGTGATCACCGGTCGGCCGCAGGACGCGTGGCTGGCAACGTGGTCGCGAGCGGATGCGTCCACCTCGCACCCGATCGACCCGGTGACCTTCGCCGACGTGGTGGTGCCACTGTTGCGGGGACGCACTCCCGCCTCAGCATGACCAGTTGGCCACACGTCCTGGAGACTCTGGTCGACGGGACGGACCTCGACGAGCGCTCCGCCCGCTGGGCGATGGCGGAGATCTTGGCCGGGGATGCCTCCTCTGCCCAGATCGCCGGTTTCGCGGTGGCGCTACGGGCCAAAGGCATTTCGGCGGCGGAGTTGGTGGCGCTCACCGACGCGCTTTATGACGCGGCGGTCCCCATCTCCATTCCCGGGCCGAGTCTCGACATCGTGGGCACCGGCGGCGACCGGTCGTTCTCGGTCAACATCTCGACGATGGCGGCGCTGGTGGCAGCGGGGGCCGGTGCGAAGATCGTCAAGCACGGCAACCGTTCGGCCTCCTCCAAGGCCGGCTCCGCTGACGTGATCGAAGCCCTCGGGGTGCCGCTGGATCTGCCGGCGGAGCGGGTCGCCGCGATCGCGGAGGAAGCCGGGATCACCTTCTGTTTCGCGGCCGCGTTCCACCCGGCGATGCGTTTCGCGGGTCCGCCGCGTCGTGAACTCGGCATCGCGACGGCGTTCAACTTCCTCGGGCCGATGTCCAACCCGGCACGACCGACCGCGTGTGCGCTGGGGTGCGCGGATCCGACGATGTTGCCGGTGATCGCCGACGTCTTCGCGGCTCGCGGCGTCGACGCGTGGGTGTTCCGAGGCGACGACGGGTTGGACGAACTGACCACCACGGCCGGGTCACAGGTCTTCGCCGTCAAGGACGGAAGCGTGACGCGGTTCGCGTTGGATCCGGGCGAGGTGGGGTTGGAGTTGGTGGCCCCCGAGGCGTTGCGTGGCGGCGACGTGCATCACAACGCCGACGTGGTGCGACGCACCTTGGCCGGTGAGACCGGTGCGGTGCGCGACGCGGTGGTCCTCAACGCGGGTGCGGGCCTGGCCATCTTCGAGCCGACCTCGACCGACCCGATCCAGGCCCTCGCTGCGGGGATGCTGCGGGCTTCCGCGGCGATCGACTCCGGCGCCGCGGCTGCCGCCTTGGAGCGCTGGAGTGCGGCCGCGCAGCGGCCCTGATCGGTGCGACGGTTCAGAAGCCGATGTCGAAGGTCGCTTCGAGGTCGTGGCGCGAATAGGCCCGGAACGCGATGTGCGTCTCGGTGGAGACCACTCCGGGCACTTTGTTGAGTTTGTCGGAGACGACGCCGGCGATGGCGTCGTGGTTGCGCACTCGGATGATCGCGATCAGGTCGATCTGGCCGGTGACCGAATAGACCTCGCTGACTCCGTCGAGGTCGGCGATGGCTTCGGCCACCTGGGGGATCTGGTCGACCTGGGCGCTGACGAAGACGATGGCGGTGATCACGCGGCCACGCTACCGCGCCTCGACAGCCGGGTCACAGGTCGAGGATCCACTCTCGTCCGTTGGGGCGAAAGCCCACCTTGTCGTAGTAGGCGTCCCGCATTCCGGGTGGGGTCATCACGTGTTTGAAGCCGAGGGCACGCAACTGGTCTGACTGGCGCCAGACGAACTCGCCGGGGGTGAAGTCGCGGTAGGGCGGCGTCACATAGTCGAGTCGGATCCGGGCGATGTCGCCGTCGCGGTCGATGATCACCAGGCCGACGATCTCGGTGCCGCGCAGGATCACGAAGGCGTGGTCGCTGGAGCAGGGGTCGCTGAAGTCGGGTTGGAAGGCGAGGATGTCGTCGTGTTGGATGTGCAGGATGCGCTGGAGGTAGGCGTCGTCCCAGCCGACCTCGAGGACCTCGAAGGCGCTTTGGTTGTGCTTGTCGCGCAGCAGTTTGATGATGAACCCCAGGTTGACTGCGCCCAGCACGGTGTTCATGGCGACCATCGGCCAGACCTGGATCAGGGCGTTGAAGACCAGCAGGATGGTCGAGCCCACGAAGTTGACGATCCGCATCCGCAGGATGCGTGCCTGCAGCAGCGAGAGCACCAGCACGGCGCTGCCCACCCAGCCGAGAAGATCAAGCCAACTCACCGGGACATGGTAGGGGCTGGGCTGGCATAACGAGGAGTCTGCGGGTCGTGCCGAGGTGCCGGCCGGTCGCGGTTGCGGCGAGTGTTTTCGTTCAGGTCCGGATGTCGACGCCCTATGCGATCATGAGCGTGCTGATGTGCTGGTGAACGACTTGTGAGGGGCTTGGGGAATGCGTGCAGCAGTTCGATTGATCTCGGGGGTTCTGGTTGCGGCGTTGCTTGTCGTGCCGAGTGGTCGGGCAGACGCGGTGACCGCAGCCCCAATCGGCCTGGTGTCGGCTGGCACCGCCTCGACGCTGACGTTGACGTGGGACGCCACTCAAGCCGCGTCTGCCTACAAGGTCGATATCTCGGCCAACCCGGCTTTTTCCTCCATTCTGGAGACCTCCACCACCTACGCGCGCACCTACACTCCACGGGTTGACCTGCGGGCCTCGGGGGCTCGCACGATCTACTGGCGCGTCGCCGCCTTCGCCAGCGGCACCACCTCGAGCACACTGTCGCCCTATTCAGATGCGGCCTCGATCGAGTTGGGCGCGCTCACGGTGCCGCTCCTGACGTCGCCGAGCGCCGGGGAGATGGTGAACTATCCTGATCCGGTTGTGTTCACCTGGTCGCCGGTGCCAGGAGCAATCTCCTACGAAATCGAAACCACCGGCCCCTCAGGCACGCCGGTCACCTCGATCGCCACTGCACCGACCTTCGTCCCGACCGCACCCCTGACCAAGGGACTCTACGACTGGCGGGTCCGCGCAACGACCTTCTCGTCGAGCACCGAGACCAACGTGAGCGGCTGGTCTGAAGTTCGCAGGTTCACGGTCGACTGGTCGGCCTCAGACTCTCAGGTGGTCCTCATTTCGCCGACCGAGACGGCACCCGCTGTCTCGGACCCCGAGTTCCGCTGGCAGGCCGTGCCGGGGGCGGCCTACTACAAGGTCGCCATCTATGGCGACGACTCCAAGACCAACGTGTTCCAGGCTCCCCTGGAGGTCTACGGCACCAGTTTCGTGCCCGCCAAGTTCATGTTGAACGGACCGTACTTCTGGGAAGTCACCGCCTACGACACCGCCGGAAACCCTGGTGCGACCCAGAGTTCGCTGGTGCAGTTCACCAAACGATGGGGCTCTCAGCCCGGACCGGTTCAGCCAGGGACGGACAACCTCGACGCGGCACCCACCCCACGGGTCGGCACCGGCGACTATCTTGCGCCTGAGAATGTTCCGATCGACCGGTTCGAGTTGTCCTGGGACCCGATTCCGCGGGCGACGTTCTACCGGGTCACCGCGGCACCGATCGACGGCGGGTCGCAGTGGGCCTGCACGACAGCCTCGACGAGTATCACCACCTCTGAGGCCTACAGCGTGGGCGCCCAGCTCACCACCCACTCCAATGGGTCGAGTGCGTGCAGGGCCTCGACCAGCAGCACCCACGGCATCCGGGTCGGTGTGACGTATCAGTGGCAGGTCCAAGGCATCGATTACAACGGCGACCAGACCACCGCTATCACCGCAGGCCAGCCCGCGGGGACTCTGGTCTCCGGGCTGTCGGCGCCGCGTTATTTCCGTGTGACGGCACCTGCTGCCGGACTGCCGGCTGCCGACGAGAAGGTCTTGGTCGACCTCGACCAGGACGCTTTCAACCTCCAGGCAGACATGGCGGGGCCGGGCGTGATCAGTTCGCCTGCACCGGTGATGACGTGGATGCCCGTGGAGGGGGCAATCGGATACGAGGTGAGGGTCTACCGCGGGGCAGGCACGACGACCCATGTCGCCACGTTCCGCACGATCGAGACCATGCTCCGACCCAACGGGGTGTTCAAAGACGACAACACCGACGCGCCGTACTCGTTCCGCGTACGCGCAATCGCCAGCGGCAACCTTGTGACCGGGAGCGCTTTGACCTACCTGGGTCTTGGCACCTGGGATGAGGCCGAATTCATCGAGTGGAAGCACATCTCGGCCGCCGCCGTGTTCGGGGTCGAGCACGCCGTGGGCCGAGATGGGGCGGTTCTGCTTCAGTGGGAACCGCAGTTCGCGGTCGACCCGACCTTCGGCGGCAACCGCGGCTACCAAGTCAGCTTCAGCCCCGCAGGTTCGGGTGTCTGGACCAACGTCAAGGTCGAATACCCCTTCTGGATCGCAAAGAACGGTTCTGCTCCGCTCGCGGCGGGGACCTACGATGTGAAGGTCGCGCCGCTGGATGCGAACGGAGACGTGGGGCGTTCGACCGCGGGTGTCCGTCAGTTCACCATCGCGCCGCAAACCCCTCCGACGGTTCTCGCAGAACCCTTCGGGACTCACAGCGTGCATCTGACGTGGGAGCCGGCAGCTGTGGCGGAGGGCTATCAGGTGCGTTGGAAGCGCAGCGACGCATCGTCGTGGACCTACGTCAGCACCAGCAACAACCTCAGCACCTCCCAGACCGCTTATGCAGTGACCGGGTTGGTGCCGGGGGCGTACGACTTCGCTGTCAGGACACGCACCAAGGGCAACAACTGGTCGGACTGGAGCGGCTCGGTCACCCCCGTTTCTGCCACCGTCCCAGGGGCGTCTGTCATCCCGCTGGGCGCGGAGAGCGAGATCCTGGATAGCAACACTCGGCTCGTTGCGTGGCAGCCCGTTCCGGGTGCGTCCCGGTACGCGGTCCAGGTGGCGACGACGGGGGCCGGTGTCGCCGCTGCGAGCACCGTCGAAGTGTTCGGCACCCAGATGTCGGTGACTACGCCGCCGGTTTGGGGCACTCGCTACTACTGGCGGGTGACGGCGCTCGCGGAGCCGAAGTTGAACAACTCCGCTCCGACGGCAACGTTCACCAACAGGATCGCTCTGGGCTCGTCGCCCGTTCAGAGCTTCTTCACCCGCACCGTGCCAGGGGTTCCGTCGCTCTCATCGACCATCGGTGTCGTCGCGGCCGACGCATTGAACCTTTCCTGGGATGCCTTGACCGGGGCTGACGCCGGCAGCGAGCTGGGTCCCACCTATGTGTTGCGCTATCGAAAGACGAACATGGTGCCCGAGGACCCCTGGGTCGAGGACTCGGTCTCGGGGACCAGTTTCACCGTCACCGGTCTCGCCCCGTCGACCGAGTACGAGTTCCAGCTCTCGGCGGTCAACTCCCAGGGCCAGTCGGCTTGGAGTGCGTCTCGCAAGAAGGTCACTCCCACGGTTCCGACCTCTCCGCGCAGCCTCGTGTCGAAGAACGTGAAGGCCGCCCAGTTCGATCTCCAGTGGTCGGTGCCGTCGTCGAATGGCGGCGTCGAGATCTCCGGCTATGAGATCAGGTGGAAGGCAGCGGCCGAATCTGTCTGGAACACCATGACCGCTGACGCCAGCCCGGCGACGGTGTCGGGTCTGAGCGAGTCGACGCTCTACAACGTCGAGGTGGTTGCGATCAACGGTGTCGGGCCCGGCCCAGCGGCGGCGATCAACGTGGCGACAGCAACGTTGCCGGGCGCCCCGAGTCATCTCAAGGCGAGTCCGGGAGACAGGTCTGTGTCGTTGTCCTGGAAGGAACCGTCGAACAATGGCGGTTTCGACGTCACGGGCTACGACGTCTGGGCCCGCCAGGTCGGCGGCACCTGGTCGATGGTCGCAAACGCGTCGACGTTGACGTTCAAGCACACCGGACTGTCCAACGGCAAGTCGTATGAGTATCGCGTGGCCGCGGTGACGACGGCTGGCTCGGGACGCTTCAGTGCACCGGTCACCCAGGTCGCCGGCGTCCCTGGCAAGCCGAAGATCTCGGTCGAGGCGCGTCCAGGGAAGTTCATTGTCAAAGGCAGCGGCGGCGCCGCCAACGGCGCCTCGATCAAGTCCTACACACTGCAGGTCTCGATGAACAAGACCAAGTGGACCACCATCGCGAAGACCAAGAAGTCAGTGACCTATACGAAGGGCAAGAAGGGTGCGATGTTCTACTTCCGGTCGATCGCGAACAACAAGTTTGGTTCCTCGATTCCCAGCAACGTCAAGGCCCT
>JBPPMQ010000021.1:0-41376 GCA_051306135.1 Nocardioides sp.
GTCGGATTCGTCGACTGGTCGGACCCGCGGATGGTCGGCACCGTCGATGCGGTCATCGAGGACCTCAGCGTCGACGGTTTGTTGTTGCGATACGACACCGGCGCGAACGTTGACGGCCTGCCCGAGGGCGAGGGCGCATTCGTCGCCTGTTCGTTCTGGCTGGTCGACGCTCTGCACGGCCTGGGACGCGGCAAAGAGGCGTTGGCGTTGTTCGAGCGGTTGCGCGGACTGCGCAACGACGTCGGCCTCCTCGCCGAGCAGGTCGACCCGCTCACCGGGGCGCACCTGGGCAACACCCCGCAAGCCTTCTCCATGGTCGGGCTGGTCAATTCGGCACGACGCCTGACGCAGACCTGACCGGGGCGACCGACCTCGCGTCGACCAACCTGGGCCTGCCGCGCAGGTGCGTCGAGGTCTAGCCTGAACACATGGCAAACCTGGCGCAGAGGCGCAACCTGGTCACCGCGATCCCCGGCCCCCTGTCGACTGAGAAGTTGGCTCGCAAGAAGCGCCTGGTCGCCGACGGTGTCGGCACCACGCTGCCGGTGTTCATCGAGGCTGCCGGCGGCGGCATACTGCTCGATGTCGACGGCAACTCGCTGATCGATCTCGGCTCCGGCATCGCGGTGACCACTGTGGGCAACGCCGCTCCCGAGGTGGTCGCCCGCGCCACCGCCCAGTTGGAAGCCTTCACCCACACCTGCTTCATGGTCACCCCCTACGACGGGTACGTCGACGTTGCCGAGCAACTCGCTGACCTGACTCCGGGCGACTTCGACAAGAAGTCGGCCCTGTTCAACTCCGGCGCCGAAGCGGTGGAGAACGCGGTCAAGATCGCTCGCAGTTTCACCTGCAGAGACGCCGTGGTCGTCTTCGACCACGCCTACCACGGCCGCACCAACCTCACGATGGCGATGACCGCGAAGACCATGCCATACAAGCACGGGTTCGGGCCGTTCGCCGGCGAGGTCTACCGGGCGCCGATGTCCTACCCGTTGCGCGACGGCCTGTCCGGCGCTGAGGCGGCCGCGAGAGCGGTCGACGTCATCGACAAGCAGGTCGGTGCCGCCAACCTGGCCTGCGTGGTCATCGAGCCGATCCAGGGCGAAGGCGGCTTCATCACACCGGCGCCGGGGTTCCTGCCTGCCTTGGCTCAGTGGTGCCGAGCCAACGACGTGGTCTTCATCGCCGACGAGATCCAGTCCGGCTTCTGCCGCACCGGTGCCTGGTTCGCGTGCGAGGACGAGGGCGTGGTGCCGGACCTGATCACCACCGCGAAGGGCATTGCCGGGGGGCTCCCGCTGGCTGCGGTCACCGGTCGAGCGGAGATCATGGACTCGGTGCACGGTGGTGGCTTGGGTGGAACCTACGGCGGCAACCCCGTCGCCTGCGCCGGGGCGCTCGGGGCGATCGAGGCGATGAAAGCCCACCGCCTCGCCGACCGAGCGCTGCAGATCGGTGCCTTGATGCAGGCTCGCCTGGAGGAACTGGCCGCCAAGTTCGACGTCATCGCCGAGGTCCGCGGGCGTGGCGCCATGATGGCGATCGAGTTGTGCGAGCCCGGCACCGTGACCCCGGACCCGGTGCGCACTGCCGCGGTCGCGGCCGCCTGCCATCAGGCTGGGGTGGTGGTGCTGACCTGCGGCACCTGGGGCAACGTGTTTCGTTTCCTGCCGCCGCTGTCGATCGGGGATGAACTGTTGTCGGAGGCGTTCGACGTGGTCGCCGAGGCGTTCGCAGCTACCGCCTGACCAGTCACTGACGTTACGGCTCAGTCACTGACATTGCGGCCCAGTCACTGACCTTTTGGCTCGATCACTGACGTTATGGCTCCATCTGCCCAAATTTGGAGCAACAGCGTCAGTGACTAGACAACAGCGTCAGTGATCGGGGCGACAGCGTCAGTGACTGGAGGGGCTAGCGGCCCTTGAAGTCCGTCATCGACTTGTGTACGCCGAAGAGGCGACCGGCAATCAGGTCACGCATCTGCACCGGCATGGTTCCCTTGAGCAGTTCGCTGAGGTGCACCGACTTGGGCATCACCACGAACGGAGTGCCCCGCAGCATCGCCTTCCAGGCCGTGTTGACCACGTCCTCTGGCTCCAGCAACGGCGTCAACAAGGACGGCTTGGCTCCGTCGAACATGCCGGTCTTGACGTAATACGGGCAGACCGTGGTCACTTTCACCTGACGGTGGCCGGCCTGGTCCAGTTCCACCCGGACCGAGTCCGACCAGCCGATGGCAGCCCACTTCGAGCCAGCGTAGGAGGCCATCCGGGGGTTGGCCACGAAGCCGGCCGCCGAGGCCAGGTTGACCACCCGGCACTCTTTGCCGGAGTCGATCATGGCGGGCAGAAACTCCCGAGCGACCCACATCGGTGCCAAGGCATTGACCTTCATGGTGGTCTCGGTGTCGCGGCGCGAGTCGGTCTCCCAGAAGTAGGCGTTGCCTCGCACGATCCCGGCGTTGTTGAACAACACCTCGATCGTGCCGACCTCAGAGCGAACCTTCTCGGCGGCGGCCTGGATCGCATCGAGGTCGGAAACGTCGACCGCGTACTCCACCACGTTGCCCCCACTGCGCTTCAACTCCGCGGCGGTAGCAGCCAACAGTTCGGCGTTGATGTCCCACAACACCACCCGTGCGGCGTCCTCGGCCACGGCCCGCTGGGCGAACATCTTGCCCATACCCATCGCGGCGCCAGTGATCAGAACCGTCTTGCCTTTGACCGACTTCATGCCCGGAACACTAACCGACGCTGACACGGGGTCGCACGACACCCCGCGAAGTCGGCCTGTCCCGTGCGACGTTGGGCTAGGCCGTCCGAAACGAGTCGGCCAGGTCGTCGAAGGGCACCGAGTCGAACGCCTCCGGCGCGAGTACGCCGGCACCGGCCCAGACTCCGGTGGCCAAAAGTTCCAGTGCCACCACGGCACTGATCGCGCCGCCGATTCCGACCAGGGCGAGACGGCTGTTGGCCCGCCACCCCTCGTCCTGGATGCATTGCAACTCCCGAGCTCCCCCGGTGAGGTCGAGATGGTCGACCCCGGCGATCCGGGAGGCATTGAAGACCGGCATCGCAAACTCGGGCCCGGCCGCATTCAGCACGTGGGTGACCTCGTTGATGTGGATCAAGTCGACCAATGCGTCGGTCTGGGCCGGATCCACCTGCGCTCGGGACAGCCGCCGGTCTCCGAAGGCCGCTCGTTGAGCGGCGTCGGGGTCGTAGTCGGCGATGACGATCCGCTCGAAGAAGTCCCGGCCGACCGCGATCGCGATGATCTCGAAGGCGATCTCGCCGGCGCCGACCAACAGCACCCGCATGGTTCCGGCCGCGGCCAACGCCATGTCACTCTCCGATGTAGCTCATCACGTGCTTGATGCGCGTGTAGTCCTCCAGACCGTACATCGACAGGTCCTTGCCGTACCCCGAGTGCTTGAACCCGCCGTGGGGCATCTCGGAGATGTAGGGAATGTGACTGTTGATCCAGACCACCCCGAAGTCAAGACGCTTGGCCACCCGCATCGCGGTGCCGTGGTCGGCGGTCCACACGCTCGACCCGAGACCGTACTGGACCCCGTTGGCCCAGCGCAGCGCCTGAGCCTCGTCACTGAACCTCTGGACGGTGATGACGGGGCCGAAGATCTCGGACTGGATCTGTTCGTCGTCCTGAAGCAGGTCGGCGATGACGGTCGCCTGGTAGAACCAGCCTCCCTCCCCGCCTGCCACCGTGGCTGGCGCACCGCCGGCCGCGAGGGTGGCGTGGTCGGGCAGGCGGTCGACCATTCCGGCGACCCGGGCGAGTTGGTCGGGGTTGTTGAGCGCCCCGAAGAAGGTGCTCTGGTCGTGTTGGAGTCCGGTCCTGGTGGCCCTGGCGGCCTCGGCGAGGGCGGCCACGAGGTCGTCGTACACGCCGTCCTGGGCCAGCACCCGGGTGGCCGCCGTACAGTCCTGACCGCCGTTGAAGTAGCCTGCCTCGGCGATGCCGGCGACGGCCCTGTCGAGATCGGCATCGTTGAAGACGATCACCGGCGCCTTGCCGCCGAGTTCGAGGTGCACTCGTTTGACGTCCTTCGCGGCCGAGGCGGCCACCGCCATGCCGGCCCGCACCGACCCGGTGATGGCAACCATCTGCGGAGTCGGGTGGGCGACCAGACCAGCACCGGTCTCCCGGTCACCGGCGATCACGTTGAGTACGCCGGGCGGCAGAAACTCCTGGGCCATCTGGGCGAACAGCAGCGTCGAGGCGGGGGTGGTGTCGGAGGGCTTGAGCACGATCGTGTTGCCGGCCGCGAGCGCTGGGGCGATCTTCCAACTCATCATCGCCAACGGGTAGTTCCACGGCGTCACCTGGCCGACCACACCGATCGGTTCGCGGCGGATCATCGAGGTGTAGTCGGTCAGGTACTCCCCGGCGGACTTGCCTTCCAGGACCCGGGCGGCGCCGGCGAAGAACCGGAAGTGGTCGACGGTGGGCGGCAGTTCCGCTTCCAGGGTCAGCCCGTAGGGCTTGCCGGTGTCGCGACATTCGACCTCGGCGAACTCCGCAGCGCGGGCTTCCAGGGCATCGGCGAGTTTGAGTAAGGCCCGCGACCGCTCCTGCGGGGTGGTCTCTCCCCACGTGTCGAACGCCTTGTCGGCGGCCGCGTAGGCGTTGTCGATATCGGCCCCGCCGGACTTCGGCGCATGCGCGTAGACCGCACCGGTCGCCGGATCGAAGACGTCGTAGGTCTCGTGGGAGACAGCATCGACGAGCTCGCCGTTGACGACGTTCTTCAGCACCTGGTCAGCCATGAATTGAACCTCTTGTCGCTGGGCTCGGCGTCCCCGAGGGCTCGCCACTGATTCGATGGGTCGACTGTAGTCAAGGCGTCGGTTTCAGTGGAAGACCATTGGTTACACCGACGTAAACCTCTCCCATGAAGCGGACCGCAGCAAGGTGGCGTTCTCGTCGAACTAGCGTCCAATCGACGGATTCCGTTGAAGTCTGCGTAAACAACAACGGATTCGGTTTGCCACTGGGCAGCAGACAGGAGAGGATGGCCGCATGACTCCCGACCAGTTGCAGCAGTCCGCCAAGGACCACCTCTGGATGCATTTCACCCGACACTCTTCCTACGACAACGCCGAGGTCCCGATCATGGTGCGCGGCGAGGGGGTGCATCTGTTCGACTCCCACGGCAAGCGCTACCTCGACGGCCTGGCCGGGCTGTTCGTCAACCAGCTGGGACACGGTCGCACCGAACTGGTCGAGGCTGCCGCCAAGCAGGCGGGCGAACTGGCCTTCATGCCGCTGTGGTCCTATGCCCACCCGACGGCGATCGAGTTGGCCGACAAGGTGGCTTCCTATGCTCCGGGCGACCTCAACCGAGTCTTCTTCACCACCGGTGGCGGCGAGGCCGTCGAGTCGGCCTGGAAGTTGGCCAAGAACTACTTCAAGATGGTCGGCAAGCCGACCAAGCACAAGGTCGTTTCCCGCACGCTGGCCTACCACGGCACCACCCAGGGTGCGCTGTCGATCACCAGCCTGCCGAGCTTCAAGGCCCAGTTCGAGCCGCTGGTGCCGAGCACCTTCCGAGCAGTGAACACCAATATCTACCGGGCCCCGGCGTGGGCTCCGGGCGCCGACGGCTCGGACCTGGAGGCGTTCGGCCGCTGGGCGGCCGACGACATCGAGACCGCGATCCTCCAGGAGGGCCCCGAGACTGTGGCTGCGGTCTTCCTGGAGCCCGTGCAGAACGCCGGCGGGTGCTTCCCGCCACCGCCGGGATACTTCCAGCGAGTGCGCGAGATCTGCGACGAGCATGACATCTTGTTGGTCTCCGACGAGGTCATCTGTGCCTTCGGTCGACTGGGCCACATGTTCGGCGCGGAACGCTACGGCTATCAGCCCGACATCATCACCTGCGCCAAGGGCATCACCTCGGGCTACTCCCCGCTGGGCGCGATGATCGCCTCGGAGAAGCTCTTCGAGCCGTTCGCCAAGGAGGGTGAGGTCTTCGCCCATGGCTACACCTTCGGCGGGCACCCGGTCTCCACCGCGGTGGGGCTGCGCAACCTGCAGCTCTTCGAGGAGGAGAACATCTTGGAGACCGTCCGGGAGCGTGAGCCGGTCTTCCGGGCCACCCTGGAGAAGCTCAAGGACCTGCCGATCGTCGGCGACGTGCGCGGCGACGGGTTCTTCTACGGCATCGAACTGGTCAAGGACAAGGTCACCAAGGAGACCTTCACCGACGAGGAGAGCGAACGGATCCTGTTCGGGTTCGTCTCCAAGCAGTTGTACGCCGAAGGGCTCTACTGCCGCGCGGACGACCGTGGCGACCCGGTCATCCAGCTCGCTCCCCCACTGGTCTGCGGCCCGGAACACTTCGACGAGATGGAGCAGATCATCCGCGGCGTGCTCGAAAAAGCCGCCACGATGATCTGACCCGGCCGCCCGACGCCGCGTCTGCGGTGACGGCCCGGTGACTAACTGTCGAAGCCGAGACCGAGTTTGTCCATGGAGCGCAGGAACAAGTTCGGTGACCCGGTCGCGTCGGCCCTGCCGGCCGACCAGCGGAAGAGATTGATGCCGATCGACCGTGCCGGCTCCGGCGGGAACGGCAGCGGAGTCGAGCGCACCATCTCCAGTTCGGTGCGCTCGGTCGGTTCCCCGCCGAGCAGATCGAGCATCACCTCGGCAGCGAACCTGGTCGAAGCGACCCCCAGCCCGGTGAAGCCGGCCGCATATGCCGTCCGGCCGGCGTGAGCGGTGCCGTAGAACGCAGTGAACCGAGTGCTGGTGTCGATGACTCCACCCCACCGGTGGGTGAACCTGAGCCCCTCCAACTGCGGGAACGCCTCGAAGAAGTGCCGGGCCAGCATGCGGTGCACGTTCTCATCCTGCTCGAAGGACCGGGCGATCCCCGAGGCCCAGTGGTAGACCGCGTCGTAGCCGCCCCACAGAATCCGGTTGTCACGGGTGAGCCGGTAGTAATGGAACAGGTTCGAAGCATCACCGACGCCCTCTCGGCCCGACCAGCCGATGGCGGCCATCTGGGCCTGGCTCAACGGCTCGGTGGCCAGCACCAGGTCGTAGACCGGCACGATCATCAACCGGAGCCGGCGCAACAGCGGCGGAAACGCGTTGGTGGCCAACACTGCCCGGCTCGCCCGCACGGTGCCGCCCGGGGTCCGAGCCACGATGTCGGAGCCGTCGGGTTTCACCGAGGTGACCCGGGTGCCTTCCAGGATCCGGACGCCGGCCTCGCGCAGCACCCGGGCCAGGCCCCAGGCCAGCCGCGCCGGCTCGACGATCGCGCAGCCGTCAGCGTCGTAAAGGCCGGCCAGGAAGCCGGGGCTGTCGAGCTTCGCCCGGGTCTGGTCGGCGTCGAGAAGGTCGACGTCGATGCCGTGGGCGCTCATCTGCTCGGCGGTCTGAGCCAGTTCAGCCACCTCGTGGGGGCGAGTGGCCACCGAGAGTTCTCCGGTTGCCTCGAAGTTGCAGTCGATGTGGTGCCGAGCGATGGTCTCCCCGATCGCGGCCAGGTTGGCGACGCCGAGACGCTCCAGGGTCTCGATCTCCTCGGGCCAGCGTCGGGCCCCGTTGGCGAAGCCGTGGGTCAGCGACGACGACGCGAACCCGCCGTTGCGCCCCGAGGCCTCGTTGCCGATCCGCCCGGCCTCGAGGATGACGACCCTGATGCCGGGTTCTCGCTCGATGGCTCGCAGGGCGGTCCACAGCCCGGTGTAGCCGCCACCGACGACCACCAGGTCGGCTCGGATGTTGCCTGCCAACGGTGCCGAGGCGCGCGGACGATCGGGGTCGTCGAGCCACATCACCGAGGTGGCAGCGTCAACCAGCGATGGATGTGTCATGACTCAAACCTAGCCGGACCGGCCTTCGCTGGGGGCCCGGCGTCGACTCAAGCCTCGGCCCTCGCGCGACGGCGACCGCTGAGGAGCTCGGCGGTGACCACGATGACCACCGCCAGCAGGAACATCGCGGTGCCGACCACGTTGACCTGAGGCGGCAGGCCGCGCAGCGCGGCACCCCAGACGTACATCGGGAAGGTGACCTCGTTGCCTGCGTTGAGGTTCGTCACGATGAAGTCGTCGAAGGAGAGCGAGAAACTGAGCAGTGCGGCAGCCAGGATGCCCGGGAAGATCAACGGGAAGGTGACCTTCCAGAATGCCTGGGACTCGGTGGCGTACAGGTCCATCGCGGCCTGCTCGAGCGCGTCGTCCATGCCTGCCAGCCGCGCCTTGACGGTGACCACCACGAACGAGAGGCAGAACATCACATGCGCAGCGATGATGGTCCCGTATCCCAGTTGTGCCCCGAAGGCGACGAACATCGCCAGCAGTGAGGAACCCAGGACGATGTCGGGGGTCGCCATCGGAATGAACAGCACCAGGTTGGACGTGCTGCGCCCGGTGAACCGGTAGCGAACCAGGCCGTAGGCAGCCAGGGTGCCGATGATGGTCGCGATGACCGTCACGACCGCACCGATCCACAGGCTCTCCACCAACGAATCGCACAGCCCCCCCGGTGAGCACACCGACGTCCAGTGGTCGGTGGTGAACCCGGTCCAGGTGTAGTTGGTGCGGTTGTTGTTACGCCCGGAGGCCTCGTTGACGCTGAGCACCGCGACCACGACATTGGGGATGTAGAGGAACAGCATGACCAGCAGGCCCAAGATGATGATCAGCTTGGAGCCGAACCATCGCGACACCGGGTTCACAACAGGTCCTCCGTTCCGGCCTTACGGACGTAGAAGATCATCATCAGCACGATCAGCACCATCAAGGAGACCGACAGCGCACCAGCTGCGGCGTAGTCGCCGATGGTGGTGAACAGGCTCTGGATCGCCTGCCCGACGACTCGGTCGTTGGTGGAACCCAGGAGCTGGGCGTTGATGTAGTCACCCGAGGCAGGAATGAAGGTCAGCAGCGTAGCCCCCACCACTCCCGGCATGGACAGCGGCAGAGTCACCTTGCGAAACGCGGTGAACGGGCTGGCATACAGGTCGTTGGCCGCCTCGATGAGGCGGGGGTCGATCTTCTCCAGCGAGGTGTAGAGCGGCAGAATCGCGAACGGCAGGAAGTTGTAGGTCAGGCCACACACCACCGCCACCCAGGTAGCCAGGATCCGATCGTCGTCGCCCATCAGGTGCAGCCACTGAAGCGAGTTCACCACCCAGCCGTCGTCGGCCAGGATGAACTTCCACGCGTTGGTGCGGATCAGGAAACTGGTGAAGAAGGGGGCCACCACGAGCACCAGCAGGAGGTACTTCCACCGGCCGGCCTTGAAGGCGATCGCGTAGGCCAGGATGTAGCCGAGAATCAGACACCCCACCGTGGCGAGCCCGGCGAACCACAGCGAACGCCAGATCTCGGCCCGGTAGTCGACGATCGCGTGGTAGTAGTTCGCGACGTGGAAGGTGACCTCGTAGCCGGTCAGGTCCGAACCGCTGGGGTCGAACAGGCTGCTGGCGACCAGCGAGTAGAGCGGAACGACGAAGAAAAGTAGCAGCCACAGTGCGGCCGGCACCAGCAGCACATACGGCATCCACTTGCGCGAGCCGAGCATCAGTCGTCCTTCCCGGCCTCGGCGTCCTGGTCGGCGTCGAGCAGGAACGCGTACTCCGGCCGCCACGACACGTCCACGACGGTGCCCGGGGCGATGACGTAGGGCCGCTTGCCGGTGTTCTGCTCGAACGCCACGATCTCTTGACCCCACGGCATCTTGACGACGTACTGGGTGGAGACGCCGATGAAGCTGGTGTCGACGACGACCGCGCCCTCCATGTGGTTGCCCGGGGCATCGATCGGCTCGCCCTGCGGTGCGAGCAGCACTTTCTCTGGGCGGACTCCGACCCAGCCGGCACCGGACAGCGAATGGGCCCGCTCCTTGGGGATGGAGACCACGGTGCCCTGCATGTCGACCTTCACCACGGGGTCGCCGTGCAGGGTGTCCTCGCCGACGATCTCGCCGGCGATGAGGTTGGACTGGCCCAGGAAGTTGGCCACGAAGGTGGTGGCCGGGTTGTCGTAGAGCTCGGCCGGAGCACCCATCTGCTCGATCTGGCCGCCGTTCATCACCGCGATGGTGTCGGCCATGGTCATGGCTTCTTCCTGGTCGTGAGTGACGTGGACGAAGGTGAGGCCGACCTCGGTCTGGATCCGCTTGAGTTCGAGTTGCATGCCGCGTCGAAGTTTGAGGTCCAGTGCACCGAGAGGTTCGTCGAGCAACAGCACCTCGGGTTGGTTGATCAACGCCCGGGCCAAAGCGACCCGCTGTTGCTGCCCGCCGGAGAGCTGGGTCGGCTTCTTGTTGGCGTGTCCGGTCAACTCGGTCAACTCGAGCATGTCGGCGACCGGCCCGCGGGTGTCTTTGAGCCCCCGGCGCTTCAACCCGAAGGCGACGTTCTCGGCGACCGTCATGTGCGGGAAGAGCGCATAACTCTGGAAGACGGTATTGACCGGGCGCTTGTAGGGCTTGGCCCAGGTGATGTCCTCCTCGCCGATGGTGATCGATCCGGAGGTGGGCACCTCGAGTCCGGCGATCATCCGCAGGGTGGTGGTCTTGCCGCAGCCCGACGGGCCGAGCAGGGCGAAGAACTCCCCCTGCGGCACGGTCAGGTCCAAAGGCCAGACCCCGACGAACCCATTGGGATATTTCTTGTGGACCTGGGTGAGTTTGAGGTCGCGAGAGGTCGACGGATCGACTCCCCCCGACGCCATGGTTGACTCCGACATCGTCTCAGGCGCCTGTGACATCGCTCCACTCTCTTCCGTAGTCACGATTCTTGTATTCCTCCAAGGCCATGAACAGGTGGGTGTTGGCCAGGTACTCCTCGGTGGGGAAGATCAACGGCTCGTCCACCGCGGACGGGTCGATCGACTCCATCGCTTCCTTGGCACCCTCGACCGGGCACACGTAGTAGTTCCAGGCGGCCAGCCGGGCGGCGATCTCCGGGTCGAAGTAGTAGTTGACCCAGTCCTCCCCGGTCGCGACATGCGACGACAGGTTGGGGATCAACATGTTGTCGGCCCACTGCATCATGCCTTCCTCAGGCACGATGAACTCGAAGTCGGGGTTGCCCTCGTTCATGATGTCTCCGGACCAGGCGATGCAGGCCACCACATTTCCGGCGTTCAGGTCCTCGAGGTAGTCGTTGCCGGTGAAGGCGCGGACCTGACCGCTGCCGACCGATGTCTCCAACTTCGCCATCGCCGCACTCCAGTCAGCGTCGGAGAAGTTCGCCGGGTCGGCTCCGTCGCTCAACATCAGCAGACCCATCGTGTCGCGCATCTCGGAGAGCAGCGTGACTCGACCCTTGAGGTCGGCGCGGGTGAGCAGTTCGTCCATGGTGCGGACCTCGCCGACCTCGGCCTTGTTGTAACAGATGCCGGTGAAGCCCGCCTGCCACGGTGCCGAGTAAAGGCGGTCGGGGTCCCAGTCGGGGCTCTTGAGGCTGGAGATGATGTTGGCATGCAGGTTTGGCACCCGCGTCGGGTCCATGGGCTGAATCCAGCCCAGTTGGATCATCCGGCCGGCCATCCAGTCGGTGAGCATGAACATGTCTCGGCCGGTGTCTTGGCACGAGCCGATCTGATTGCGGATCTTGGCGTAGAACTCGATGTTGTCGTTGACGTCCTCGGTGTAGTCGACCGTGACCTTGAACTTCTCCTCGAAGTCGGTCATCGTCGAGGTCCCCTTCTTGGTGTCCGGGTCGATGTAGGCAACCCAGTTGCTCACCACGAACTTGCCGTCGTTGGACTGCGGCGCCGTGCATTGGGCCGGATCCTGGGTTCGACTCGGCGTCCCGAAGACCGGAAGGACAGCGGCGCTGGCCCCGACGAAGGCGACACCGCCGGCACCCCTCAACATGGTTCGACGCGACAAGGGGGGCATCGTGGTCACCACCTGCTTTCGCAATCTCTGACCGCAGATCCTGGGGTCATCGTGAGTCGGATGGTGCCACGGCGCCGTCGTCGGAGCAAGGGTTTCCGTCGTCACGAAACCCAAACGCAACGAAATCCAAACAATTTCGGCGCCCAGAGTTCTTTGACCCGGTGGGTCGGTCCTGCCACCATGTGCCCATGAAGACCACTCGGACAAAGGCAGGCGTCGCACTGGACGACGTCTCGAAGCAGATCATCGAACAACTTCAAGACGACGGCCGTCGCTCCTATGCCGCCATCGGCAAGGTGGTCGGGCTGTCGGAGGCGGCGGTCCGCCAGCGGGTGCAGCGCCTCATCGACTCCGGTGTCATGCAGGTCGTTGCGGTGACCGATCCGCTGGAGTTGGGGTTCGCCCGCCAAGCGATGATCGGGGTCAAGGTGACCGGGCCCCTCGAACCGGTGGCCGACGCGCTCTCCGAACTGTCCGAAATCGACTACGTGGTCATCACCGCCGGCTCCTTCGACCTGCTGGTCGAAGTGGTCTGCGAGTCCGACGACCACCTGCTGGAGCTGATCTCGTCCAAGATCCGCACCATCGCCGGGATCACCGAGACCGAGACGTTCATGTATCTGCGGCTTCAAAAGCAGACCTACTCCTGGGGGGTGCGCTGAGCCTCGCCTCCAGGTCGGGTTCGCTGTGGGCCGCCACCGCCCCAGCACGTGGCCCAGCCCCCGGCCTCACCCAGGACCTCGAGGTCGACGTCGCCATCGTCGGCGCCGGCTACACCGGCCTGTGGACCGCCTACTACCTGGCTCGCAGCGCCCCGAACCTACGGATCGTGGTCATCGAGGCCGAGACCGTGGGATTCGGCGCCTCTGGCCGCAACGGCGGGTGGGCCTCGGCGCTGTTCCCCGCGTCGATGGACACCGTGGCCGCGATGAGCTCGCCGGACGCGGCGATCGCCCAGGACCGCGCGATGCGTCTCAGCATCAACGAGATCATCGCCGTCACCGACGCCGAGGGCATCGAGGCGGATATCGCCCACGGCGGCACCGTCGTGGCCGCCCGTACGCCGGCCCAACTGGTCCGAGCCGAAGACGAGGTCGCCGATGCGCTGACCTGGGGACGCACCGACGCCACCTTGCTGGGAGCCCAACGAGCCGCTGCGGCGATGAACGCGACCGGCACCCTGGCGGCCTCCGCCACCACCGACTGCGCGGCGGTGCACCCGCTGAAGCTGGCCCGGGGACTGGCCGAGGCCGTGGAGCGGCTCGGGGTCCGGATCGCCGAACACACCCGGGCGGTCGACATCGCCCCGCACCAGGTGACCACGACCGGTGGCGTGGTCGGCGCCGCCCACGTGGTGCGGGCCACCGAAGGCTTCACCCCGGCGTTGCCCGGCTTGAAGCGGCAGGTGATCCCGGTGTATTCGCTGATGATCGCCACCGAACCGCTGACGGAGACGACCTGGTCCGAGATCGGGCTGGCCGACCGGCAGACCTTCAGCGACCACCGGCACCTGATCATCTACGGCCAACGCACCGCCGACGGCCGGCTGGTGTTCGGCGGACGGGGTGCGCCCTACGCCTTCGGCTCACGGGTGCGGCCGAGCCTGGACCGCGATGACGCCGTCTTCGCAGCCTTGCGGGAGACGCTGGTCGATATGTTCCCCGTGCTGGCGACGGCGAAGATCGACTACGCCTGGGGCGGACCGCTCGGGATCGCCCGGGACTGGTGCCCCTCGGTCGGGCTCGACCCGACCACCGGTATCGGCTGGGCCGGCGGCTACGTCGGTGACGGTGTGACCACCACCAACCTGGCCGGCCGGACCCTGCGGGACCTGATCCTGGGCACTCGGAGCGACCTGACGGCCCTGCCGTGGGTCAACCACCGCTCCCCTGCCTGGGAGCCCGAGCCGCTGCGCTGGATCGGAGTCAACCTCGGTCTGCGGGCCACCATGCTCGCCGACCGTGAGGAGGCCGTCACCGGCCGGCCCAGCCGGATCGCCCGGACGCTGGCGCCGCTGCTGGGCTGACAGCCGCACCGGCCGCCTCAGAAACCGAGGCCGTTGGCTTTGGAGTCGCGTGGCTTCCCAGTCGCGACCAACCAGGCCCGGAAGAACCCGTCCAGCTTCTCCCCGCTGATCTCTTCGGCGTTGGCGACGAACTGCTTGGTGGTGCCGGTGCGACCGGCGCGCTTGGTCGCCCAGACATGGGCCAGCCGCCAGAAGTCCTGCGACCCGATCCGGTTGCGCAACGCGGCCAAGGCCATCGCCCCGCGGGTGTAGACCGCGTCGGAGTCGAAGATGTGCTTCGGGCCGGGGTCGAGGGTGGGAGTCGACCAGAAGCCACGCTGGGCACCGCGGTAGTGCTGCTCGAGCCTGGCCTTGGCCGGCATACCACCGTGGGATCCGGACCACACCCATTCCAGGTAGGAAGCCCACCCCTCGTTGAGCCAGATGTCGCGCCAGGAGTGCAGCCGCACCGAGTCCCCGAACCATTGGTGGGCGAGTTCGTGAACCAGCAGCGAGTCGTTGACCCAGGCAGCCGGATAGACCGGGCGAGTCTGGTTCTCCAGCGCGAAGCTGACCGGGAGTCCGGTGACCAACCCGCCGTTGTCGTTGAACGGGTAGGCCGCGATCTTCTTGACCAACCAGCCGGTGATCGCGGGGGTGCGTAGCATCGAGGCGCGGGCCCGTGACCTGATCGTGTCGGTCAGGTCGTTGGAGACCGCCACCAACCAGTCGGCACCGTGGCTGCGACCTTGTTCGATCCAGTAGTCGCCGGCTGCGAAGAAGGCCAGATAGGTCGCCATCGGTTCGTCCGAGACCCAGCGGGTGGTGGCTGTGGTGCCGTCCTCGGTGCGGCTGACCCGGTGTCCGACAGCAACGACGTCCCGGTCGGCGTCGGTGGTCACCGAAATATCCATCAGGGCCGCGTCGCGAGGGTGGTCGTTGGCGGGAAACCACCACGGCGCCATGTGCGGCTGGTTCATCGCGACCACTTCGTCGGGACTGGACAGCCAGTTGCTCTCGTTGGCGTAGGTGTAGTTCCTCGGATCACCGGCATAGGTCACCTCGACGGCGAAACTCTCGCCCTTGGCCACCGGGGTTTGCGGGGTGATGGTGAGTTCGTGGTGGGCCTGGGCGAATGAGGCGGCCACGGAGTCAACCCTGACCGAGGATGCTGGCAGCAGCAGGTCCAGGTTGAAGGTGGCAAGGGGCCGGGTGGCCCGCACCGAGACAGTGGTGACACCGCTCAGATGGGCACTGGTCAGGTCATAGCTGATGTCGATGTCGTAGGCCCGCACGTCGAGACCCCGGTTGCCGTCCAGCGGGAAGTAGTCGTCTCCTATTCCCGCATCGGGAGAGCTCCGTGCTGTCGCGTCGCCACCGAAGAGACCGAGGGTGATCGCCAGGATCAGCGAGCCCACCGCCGCGCTGCCGAGTCCCCCGCGTCGCATTGTCACCGGCCCAATCTATCGGTTGCCCGATTAATCGGTTGCACCTGCGCCGCGGCCGGGGTCAGGCTGGACCGGCACGGGTCCACCTTCGCGACCCCTGATTCAGAGGAGGCAACCATGAACGTCCAGGTCCTTGGCCTACCCACCATCGTGAATCCCTCTGACGACAGGAACTCCCGTGACAACCCCTACCCCCGACGGACTCAAGCCTGAGTTCGTCTTCGACTTCGTCGGCTACGACGAAGATCCAGATGACTCCATCGAGTCGGGTCGGCGCTGGTCGACGTGGCTCTCCGTGGAGCCCCTGAGCCGCGGCCCCGAACCGCGACCCGACTGGGTGGTGACCTCCCAAGCAGCCATCGACACCGACCTCGGGGTGCTCAAGACCGGCAAGGAAGCAGACGCCTTCCTGCTCGAGCGTGCGGTGCCCGACTCCTCCGAGATCGCAGAGTCGGTGGTGATGGTCGCCAAACGCTACCGAGGCGAGGAGCACCGCACCTTCCACCGCGCCGAGTCCTATACCGAGGGTCGACGAATGCGGAACACCCGCGACATGCGGGCGATGACCAAGAAGTCCAGCTATGGCCGGGCCGTGGCGGCCGGACAGTGGGCCGCGGCGGAATGGAGTGCACTGACCCGGCTGTGGACCCTCGGCATACCGGTGCCCTATCCGGTGCAGATCGACGGCACCGAGATCTTGATGGAGTGGATCACCGGGCCCGACGGTGAGACCGCCCCCCGACTGGCCCAGACGCGCCCCGATCGTGCGCTGCTGGAGTCCTGGTTCGACCAGGTGCGCGACGTGCTGCACGTGTTGGCCGGGGAGGGCTTGGTGCACGGTGACCTGTCGGCCTACAACATTCTCGCTGCAGGTGAACAACTGGTGATCATCGACGTTCCCCAGATGGTCGACCTGATCGCCAACCCGGCCGGATTCGACTTCTTGCACCGCGACTGCATCAACGTGGGCACCTGGTTCGCCGCCCGTGGACTGGACATCGACCCAGAGGCGCTGTTCACCGAGTTGCTCTGAGTGTGCGACGCGGGTCGCTCGCGGCGCACTGTTCTGGTCCGCAGGCGCTCAGGAGTTGGCGTAGAACGACTCGATGCGTTCCTTCTGGTTGGCCTCCACCACGTTTCGCTTGACCTTCAGACTCGGGGTCAGTTCGCCGGACTCGATCGACAGATCGCGGTCCAGGATCTCCCAGCGCTTGATCGTCTCCCACCGGTTCAACCCGCTGTTGAGTTCCTCGACGTAGCCCTTGACCATCGCTGCCACCTCGGGCGAGGCGACCAATTCGGCGTACGGCGTGCCCTCGTGGCCGTTCTCGGCCGCCCAGGTCGCCATCGCCTCCGGGTCGAGGGCGATCAATGCGGATACGAAGTTCTTCTCCGCACCGAAGACCAAGAACTGGCTGGCGTAGGGGCAGAGCGCCTTGAACTTGCCCTCGATAGCCGACGGCGCGATGTACTTGCCGCCCGAGGTCTTGAACAGGTCCTTGATGCGACCGGTGATGGTCAAGAAGCCCTCGGCGTCGATCGAACCCTTGTCACCGGTGTGCAGCCAGCCATCGGTGAGCGCCTTGGCGGTCTCCTCGGGCAGGTTGTGGTAGCCGTCCATCACGTGCGGACCCTTGAGCAGCACCTCGTCATCGGCGCCGATCTTGATCTCGGTGCCCGGGAACGCCTTACCGACGGTTCCGAGTTTGAAGTCGTCGAGAGTTCCGACCGCCGCACCCGCGGCGTTCTCGGTCAGGCCGTAGCCCTCCAGAATGCGTATGCCGGCGGCGTTGAACCACTCTGCGATGTCGGAGTTGAGCGCCGCCGACCCGGAGATGAAGAACCGGACCTTACCCCCGAACCGAGCCCGGATCTTGGTGAAGACCAACTTGTCGAACAGCGCGTACTGGATCTTCATCGGCAACGGAATCGGCTTGCCGGCACGCTGGAGTTGGTCATACTTCACGCCCACAGCGAACGCCCGCTTGAAGAGCATCGCCTTCGGGCCGCCCTCGGCCTGGACCGTGGTGACGATACGGGAATGAGCCTTCTCGAAGATGCGCGGGGCCGCACCCATCCAGGTCGGCTGCACCACAGCCAGATTGTCGACGATCTTGTCGACGCGACCGTCGACGGCGGTCGGCATACCGATGGCCATCTGAATCGCCATCAGGGTTTTGCCGAACGAGTGCGCCAACGGCAGCCACAGGAACTGCAGGTCCTCTTCGCCGAGCATCCCTTGGGCCTTGGTGGCGCTGCCCTGGAACACCCAGGCACGGTGGGCGAGCCGCACGCCCTTGGGACGGCCAGTGGTACCGGAGGTGTAGATGAGGGTGGCGAGTTGGTCCGAGGTGATCGCCTCGGAGGTGGTGCGGACGATGTCGGGCTTGGTGGCCAGCAGTTCGGCTCCGAGGGCCTCCAGGTCCGCCAGCGAGATCACCCAGTCCGGGTCAGCGTCGGCCGGCACCGCCTCGATCATCACGACCTTCTCCAACGTGGGCAGGTCCGCACGATTGCTGGCCAACTTCTCCAACTGGACGGCGTCCTCGGCGAACACCACCCGGCACTCGGCGTCGCTGACGATGTAGACGACGTCGTCGGTGCCGGTGGTCGGGTAGACAGTGGTGGTGGCCCCACCCGCGCACATCACGGCCAGGTCGGCCAACAACCACTCGTAGCGGGTGCTGGAGGCGATGCCGACCCGCTCCTCGGGGGCAAGGCCCATACTCAGCAGGCCGGCGGCGAGCTTCTCCACATGCTCACCGGCTTCAGCCCAGGTGATCGACTTCCACTCCTCGCCGTCAGGTCCGGCGACCGGATGGAGGAAGGCCGCCTTCGGGCCGGATTGTGCGACGCGATCACGGAACATGACCGCAAGGTTCGCCGGCATGTGGTTCAGGAAGTCTGTGTCCATGCTCACAACCTAAAGGACTTCGCTACCGACCGGTAGCGCCTCGCCGAAATTGTCCAACATTGCAGGCGTGTTTCGCGTATGTACCTCCGGCACCGCGAACGCCGGGGCGAGGCGGGACATCGGGGTGCTCATCAGGTTCACGAACCCTGGGGCGAAGAACGGTTCGGCCAGCACCGACAGTCAACCGCGCAACGTCACCTCTTGTCGACGTACCTTCGGGCCTTGGCTGCCGGGCCGACACCCAGGCCGGCGACCGGCTCACCGGATCCGGTGATCAGGTCCGGCAGCCGGGTGCGGTCCAGGGTGAGGGCGATGAACAGGTCGGTGACCGTGATGGTGTGGTCGGGCCGGGAGACGACGGTGATCTCGTCACCGGCACGGATCTCGCCCTCGACCAGAACGCGCAGGTAGGGACCCGGACGGGACTCGGCGGTGAACTTCTTGACCCACGCCTTGGCGTCGTGACCGGTGGCGTCCATCCAGTTCTTGAAGTCGTTGCAGGGCGTGCGGACGCTGGCGACTTGGACCTCGGTGGTGCCGATCCGCCAGACCTCCCCGATCAGGCTGGCGTTGACGTCGATGCCTTCGGTGGTCAGGTTCTCGGCGAACTGGCCGTCGCGCAGGTCGCGACCCAGTCGCTCTCCCCAGATGTCGAGGTCCTCCCGGGCGAACGCGTAGACCGCCTGGTCGGGTCCGCCGTGATGCCGGGTGTCGGTGACGGTGTCGCCGGCGAGACCTAGGTGAGTCACGGCGATCGGGCCGTGGACGGCTCGTTTGTCGATCGAAGTGGCACCCAGGTCCGCCCACTCGGCGGGCTTGGATCGACCGAGATTGATCGACCTCACGCGTGCTCCCATGGTCGAATCATCTCACGCTGGGCTGGTCCAGGGGTGCATCAGTTCTCCCACCACTGGAGTCCCACCCGCCCCCAATCACTGACGTTGTGGTCCCAAAATCCCGAAATCAGAGCCATAGCGTCAGTGACCTGGGCCAAAACGTCAGTGACTGGGCCATAACGTCAGTGACTGGAGCGAAGCGACGCCAGGCCGAGCGGGGAGAGTGGTGGAACTCAGCGGAAGTCCCGCGAACGATGCCGGTCATCGAGGGCTTGGGCAGCACCGGCGTGCACCTCGGCCAGCGACGCGATCCGGTCGGCCACCAGGCTGAGAGCGCCGTCCTGGCGTTCCAGGATCCCCCGGATCACCACCGCGGAGTTGTTGACCGCGACCTGGCGGTAACGCTTCCACATCCCGGCGGTGCAGACCACGTTGAGCATCCCGGTCTCGTCCTCCAGGTTGATGAAGGTGACTCCCCCGGCGGTGCCCGGACGCTGCCGATGGGTGATCAGGCCGGCCACGCTGAGTCGGCGAGCGTCCTGTGCGCCGGCCAGGTCAGCCACCGACCGTATGCCGGTCCCGGCCAGGAGTGGCCGCACTTGGGCCACCGGGTGATCACCGGTGACGATCCCGGTGGCCCACAGGTCGGCCAGAGTAGTCTCCACCTCGCCCATCGCCGGCAGGTCGGGCGCCGCCACCGCCGGGGTGGTGCCGGGCAGGTGGTCGGCAGCCTCGGTCCACCCCGCCGACCACAACGCCTTACGCCGGTCGGCCCCCAGTGCCCCGGCGGTCGCCAGCGCCTCCAACTGCGCCGAGGTCAGTCCGGCCCGCCGAGACAGATCCACCGGGTCGACATACGCACCGGCCTTCTCGCGTTCGGCGACGATCCGCTTCGCCAGGTCCGGCCCGATGCCACGCACCGAGTCCAGCCCCAGCCGCACCGCGAAACCACCGTCGCGGCGGTGCGCCGGAGTCGGGTCGGGAGTGCCGGGCACCCACGCGACCGGCTCGGGACCGTGGTCGCGCAGGCAGGCCGGATCCGGGACGGTGCCGCCGGGCCCAACCGGCGCAGGTCCCGGCTCAACCACCGACGAAGCGGCCAGCGGCTCCAGCCCGGCGGTGGCCCCCGACAGCGCCAGGTCCGGACCGAGCACCACCACCGCGTGGCGTCGAGCGTCGGCAACCAGCGAGGCCGGTGAGTAGAACCCCATCGGTTGGGCTCTCAACAACCCGGCCAGGAAGGCACCCGGGTAGTGCAGTTTCAACCAGGACGAGGCATAGACCAGCTTGGCGAAGCTCAGCGAGTGCGACTCGGCGAAACCGAAGTTCGCGAACGACAGGATCTGGGTGTAGACCGTGCCGGCCACGACAGGATCCATGCCCTTGTCGAGCATCCCGGTGAAGAGGCGTTCCTTGAGCGACTCGATGCGTTCGATGCCGCGTTTGGAGCCCATCGCCCGGCGCAGCAGGTCGGCCTCGTCGGCGCTCAACCCACCCAGCACGGTGCCCATCTCCATCAGCTGCTCCTGGAAAAGCGGCACTCCGCGAGTGCGTTGGAGCACCGGCTCGAGCAGCGGGTGGGCGTAACTGATCGGGTCTTTGCCGGTGGCCCGCCGGATGTAGGGATGGACCGCACCCCCTTGCACCGGCCCCGGGCGGATCAGTGCGATCTCGATGGCAAGGTCATAGAAACAGCGTGGCCTCAGCCGGGGCAGGGTGCCGATCTGGGCGCGGGACTCGACCTGGAAGACGCCGATCGAGTCCGCCCGGCACAACATGTCGTAGACCGCAGGCTCCTCCTTGGGTATGCCGGCCAACGTCCACGGCTCCCCCAGGTGGTCACGGGTCATCGCCATGGTGTGGTCGATGGCGGCGAGCATCCCCAGACCGAGCAGGTCGAACTTGACCAGCCCCATCAACTCGCAGCCGTCCTTGTCCCATTGCAACACGGTGCGTCGGTCCATCCGGGCCGGTTCGATGGGCACCACCTGTCCGACCGGTTCCTCGGTGAGCACCATCCCGCCGGAGTGGATGCCCAGGTGCCGTGGCGCCCCGTGGAAGGACCGTGCCAACTCCAGGACCGCCGCAGGGATCTCCACCCCCTCGGGAGACTCCACTGTGGTCCATGAACTCATCTGTTTGGACCAGGCGTCTTGTTGACCGGGGCTGAACCCGAGGGCCTTGGCGGCATCGCGGACCGCCATCTTGGGGCGGTAGCCGATGATGTTGGCGACCTGGGCGGCGTTGCGGCGTCCGTAGCGTTCGTAGACCCACTGGATCACCTCCTCACGCCGGTCGGCGTCGAAGTCGACGTCGATGTCGGGCTCTTCGGTGCGGTTGATCGAGATGAACCGTTCGAAGGGCAGGTTGTAGAAGACCGGGTCGATCGCGGTGATGCCCAACGCATAGCAGACCGCGCTGGCGGCGGCGCTGCCCCGGCCTTGGCACAAGATCGCCTGGCTGCGGGCGAACTCGACGATGTCGTGCACGATCACGAAGTAGCCGTCGAAGTCCTTCTCCGCGATGGTGCGCAACTCCCGTTCCACGCGGGCGCGGGCCCGGGCGATGAACGCCGGGTCGTCGGCGTAGGCGTCGACATACCGGACGGCGAAGCCACGCTCGGTCAGCTCACGCAGCCAACTGGCGGCGGTATGGCCTTCGGGGATGCCGTGTTTGGGCAGCCGGGGCTTGGCCTTGGTCAGGTCGAAGGCGCACTCCTCCGCGATCTGCACCGACCGGGCCACGGCACCGGGGTGACGGCTGAACAGCCGAGTCATCTCGGCGCCGCTGCGCAGGTGGGCACTGGGTGCGGCCGGCAGCCAGCCGGCGATCTCGGACAGCGCTCGACGGGCTCTGACCGCGGCCATCGCGTCGGCGAGTCGGTGCTCCTCGGGTCGGGCGTAGTGGATGTTGCCGGTGGCCACTGTGGCAAGCCCGAGATCGCCAGCCAGTCCGGCGAGACGACGGTTCTCCCGACTGTCGCCGGGGTGGCCGTGATCGGTGAGTTCGACGGTGACCGCCTCGGCTCCGAACCAGTCGATGAGTTGACGCACCTGGTCGGGGGTTCGGAAGCCCTTGCGGCATCCGGTCAGGATCTGCCAGCGCCCCCGACCTGCGTCGAGGAGTTCGCCGAGGTCGTAGACCGGTTTGCCCTTCTCTCCCCCGCGCAGATGGGCCTCGGTCATCACCCCGGCCAGCCGCCGGTAGCCGTCGACCCCGCGGGCCAGCACCAGCAGGTGACGTCCCTCCGGGTCGGGGTTGCCGGCCTGCGGCCGGGTCAGGTCCAAGGAGAGCTCGGCACCGTAGACGGTCAGCAACGGCGAACCGGCCGCCGCTGCGGCCTGGCCGGCCTCAGCCAGGTAAGGCGCGGCGTAGAAGCCGTCGTGATCGGTGATCGCCAGCCCGGTCAGGCCGAGCCGGATCGCCTCCCGGGCCAGCGCGGCCGGGCTGGAGGCTCCGTCGAGGAAACTGAAGTGGGAGTGGGCATGCAGTTCGACATAAGGCACCGCGTCCCGCTCAGAGGTCGGCGGCAGGGAGAGTCGGGGGTGCTTGCGTCGCGAGATCGGTGCATCCCCGCGCGGGTCGTCGGGCGCGACGACATCGGGGCGCCCGGAGAGTCTGCGTTCCAGGTCCCGCCACGCGATTTCGGGGTTGTTCCAGCCCATCGCTACTCGTAGGCCGCTTCGGTGAGCCAGCCGCCGGCGTCCAGGTGGGCGGTGTCGAAGGCGACCAGCCAGGCCCGTCCGTCGTCGGTGATCAGTTGGAAGCGGGTCAGGTTGCGGGCCACCTCGGGCGCTTCCCACCACAACTCGACCACCGGCCACGGTCCCGCCCAGCCGGTGACCTGGCGCCACGGCTGTCCGGGGGTGGGCCGGTAGCGGGCCGGGACGCCACTCATCTGGCCGCGGTCCAGCACCATCAGCGGCTGCCCCTGCTCGTCGAGTACGCCGGCCGGCACCGGCGTGGCCAGCACTCGAGCCGGAGCGGGTGGCGGCACCGAGCCCGGCCACGGCAAACCGGTCGATCGCAGTCCGGTGGGCCGGTTTCCCCACGGCACGAACGCCTGCCGGTCGGCCGGGGACCGGCCGCCCTGGAGCACTGGGGCGAGCACCGCCTCGGGGCCGAGCAGCCCTTGGACTCGGGCGATGCCACGCTCCACGCGGGCATCGGTGCCACCCCACAATCCGTCGGCGTGCACCGACTCGGCAGCCACCTCTTGGGGTAGGAACCGTACGGTGGCAACCGAACTGTGGAGATCGCCGCGAGACAGCACGCCCGCCAACTGCCAGTGCAACCGGTCGATGATGTCGGCCGAGGCGAAGAAGCGTGGGTGCAGCCAGGCACGGCGACTGGTCTCCCCGGACTCGCCGGTGACCTCGATGACCAGTTCGGTGCAGACCTGCTGGCGGGCTGCCAGGGCGGCCACGAACGACTCTGCGGTGCGCCGGGAGGAGAAGCAGACGGTCTCAGCGCTGGTCAGTCCGGTCTCGAAGCCGACCTCGGCGACCAGTTCGGGCGGCGGGGTCCGGCCGGTGATCTCGTCGTGGATCCCGCCGATGACGCTGCGGCGCACAGCGGCGACCTCGGCGCCGAACCGGGACGCGACGTCGGTGGCCCGGATCTGGACCAGGTCGCCCAGGGTGTGCAGCCCGAGACGATGCAGCAGGCTGACCGTGTCGGCCTCGACCTGCAGGTGTGAGTGGTGTGAGCCCAGCACCTCCATCGGCAGTGGCCGCAGGAACTGTCCGGCGTCCTCCACCACCACGGTCTCCTGGACTCCGGCGCGACGGGCGGCCTGCTCGGCGGTGAAGAGGTCGTCGGCGATGCCGATGCGCACGTCGCGCACCCCGGCGGCCACCACCTGTTCGGCCAGCACCGCGCCGGCCTCGAGGTCACCGCCGTAGAACCGAGCCGGCGAACGTAGTGCGGCCAGCCCCGGACGCAGCGGCAATACTGCGGGACGCAGCTTCTCCAGCGCAGCGAGCACGGTCTCGAAACCGCGGGCGTCACGGTCTTCGTCGTGGCCGATGATGTGCAGGCCGGGACACCGCATCTGGGCGTCGCGGCGTCGCATCTGTCGGCGTACCCCTTGCTCGCGGGCGGGCTGGTTGACTGCCACCGTGCGGTTGGCGCTGAAGACTGCTGCGGGCGTGGTCGCAGGCAGGCCCAGTTCGGCGGCGGCTGCGGTCACCGACCAGTCCGGGCACCACACCACCAAGGTCCTCATCCGACCTCCCGCAGTCGCGCCAGGCGCGAAACCGTCGAGCCCTGTTCACTCCAAGCCTGTTCACTCCAGGCTTGTTCGCCCCAGGCCAGGTCGACCCGCCGCGGCGGCGCGCTGCCCCGGCGCACCTCGACCTGGACCCGGCGGCCGGTCAGGTGACCTTCGCCGGTCTCGGGTCCGGTCCAGACCGAGGTGGCGCTGAGTCGGGCGTCGGCCCGTGGCCACTCGCCGAGCGCCACCAGTGCGGCGCCGCGCTTGCGCAGTCGGGCCGACACCTTGCTCGCTGCCGCCTCGCTGACCCGGGTCGGCGGTCTGACCACCACCAGGGTGACCACGTCGATCAGCGCGGCGGTGGCCTCCAGCCAGATCTCGCCGGGGTCGGGCACCACGATGGTTCGCTCCAAGGCGACCCCCATCTCACACGCTGCCTCGACCCCGAAGTCAGCGACGCCGATGACCGCCCCCCACTCCCCGGCAGCGGACGGTCCGGCCAGTAGCGCGGTGGCCAGGCTCAGGGAGTCGACGGCATAACTGCCGCCGGCGCTGAGCTCGAGGCCCAGACCGGGCACCGTGGGCAGCGGCCGACCCGACATCGTGGGCGCCATCCGAGCCATCCGGGCGCGCAGCCGCTCGATCTCGGCGAGCTTCTCGGGGCCCGACGGGGGGCGCTCCTGGGCTGTAACGGACACTCCTCCAGTATCGAACACTTGTTCGAACAGGTCAATGCCAGGGCCCCCCTCATCTTCCGCGGGTCTGAGTCCACTTCTGCGGGTCGGCGCACCCGCGTAAGACGTCATAGACCCGCACAAGGCGAGGTGGAGCGCCAGCGCGAGGTGGAGCGTCAGCGCGAGGTGGAGCGTCAGCGGCCGGGAGCCACCGAGGCCGGGTCGAAACCAGTCGCGACGATGTCAGCCGGCGCCGACTCCCCGCGCAGCAGCGCGGCACCCAGGCGCGCCGCCGCCGGAGCCATCTGGATGCCATAGCCACCTTGGCCGGCATACCAGAAGAAACCCTCGACCGATGGGTCCGGACCGATCACGGGCGATCCGTCCGGCACGAAACTGCGCAGTCCCGCCCACGGGGTCCGGATCGACCGTATGCCGATCGTGGTGGCCTCGTTGATGGCGTCGATCGACCGGGCGATCTCCAGATCGTCAGGTTTGGCATCGCGTGGAGTGGTCAGAGTGGCATCGGCCGGCGAGCAGAGGTACTGCCCGGAGTCACGCTTGAAGTAGAAGGGGTTCTCCTCGTCGATCGAGATCACCATCGGCAGTCGCTGATCGATGCTCTCGGCGCCGACCATGTAGATCGACCGCAGCCGCGGTTGGATGCCGACCGGAGCGGCACCGAAGATCTCGGCCACCTGGTCCACCCAGGCGCCGGCGGCATTGACGACGTGGGAGACGGTGAACTCCTGGGCCACCCCGGCGGTGACCTTCCAGCGCCCGCCGATCCGCTCGGCGGTGTCGACCCGGGCGAGGGTGTGGATCACGCCTCCGTGGGCGGTCAGACCTCGCTTGTAGCCTTGGTGGAAACCGGCGACGTCGATCTCCAGGGCACCAGGTTCGACCACGGCCGCGGTCACCCAGTCCGAGCGGAGCACCGGAACCAGCGCAGTCGCCTCGGCCGCGTCGATGAGCCGGGCACCGGGGGTGAGCCCGACAACGTCGGCATGCAGCGCCGCCACCTGATCCTCGAAACCGGCGGGGCCTACATGCATACACACCAGCGGTGAGCCCAGGACGACATCTCGGAACGGGCCGTCCCCACAGCCGGTCGGGTCGAGGAAGAAGTCGTGACTGGCCGCGGTCAGCGCCCGCACCGTGCCGTTGCCGTAGGTGCCGATCCAGGTCGCCGCGGAGCGGCCGGTGGTGTGATAGGCCAGTGCCGGCTCGGCCTCGACCAGACAGACCCGGTGAGTCGCAGCCAACTCAGAGGCGATCGAGATGCCGGCAATACCACCGCCGATGACCAGGACGTCGAAATCAGCCACCGCTGCACCGCCTCCGCACACGCGCCCGACGGCGCCGAAACGAACCGAGCGCCATCGCTCACCCAATTGCGCTGCACCCTATCGCCACCCGACCGGACCCCGGCGACGGGTCCCGGTCAGGTGGCGAGCCTGTCGGGCCGATCAGGTGGCGGCGTTGGTGTCGTCTTCGACGATCGGATCGCTGGCGTTGTCCCGGGCCTTGCCGGGCTGGGCCCCCGGAGCACCGAGGTCGGCACCGGAACGGACCAGTTTCTCGATCTCGGCGCCGGTGTCGGGGTCGACCTGCCTCCAGTATTCGAAGGCGCGTTCCAGCACGTCGCCGGTGACGCCCCCGAGCAGGTGTCCGGCGACCGTCTCTACGAAGGCGGCGCGCTGCTGGTCGTTCCACACCTCACGCACCAGCGTGCCGGCTTGGCTGAAGTCGTCGTCGCGTTCACGGCGGGTATAGGCCTGCCGCACCATCGCGCCGTCGGACTCCCAGGACTCCTCGGCCTCCCCGACCTGATCGGCATACCCGCGTCCGAACGAGTTGGGCGCGTAGACGGGATCGTCGCCCCGATGCTCGTAGGCCATCGCGCCGTCCTGGGTGTAGGTGTTGACCTCCACCTCGGGCCGGTTGACCGGCAGTTGCAGGTAGTTCGGGCCGATCCGGTGACGGTGGGTGTCGGAGTAGGCGAACGCACGCCCGAGGAGCATCTTGTCCGGGCTGAACCCGATGCCCGGCACCAGCGCCGACGGCTCGAAGGCTGCCTGTTCGATCTGGGCGAAGAAGTTCTCCGGGTTCTCGTTCAAGGTCATCGTGCCGACCTTGATCAGCGGATAGTCACTGTGCGGCCAGATCTTGGTCAGGTCGAACGGGTTGGTGTGATAGGTCGCCGCGTCGGCATAGGGCATCACCTGCACCGACAGCGTCCAACTGGGGAAGTCGCCGTCGTCGATGTGCTGGAACAGGTCGCGACGGTGGAAGTCGGCATCCTGCCCGGCGATCCGGGTGGCGTCCTGGTCGCTGAGTCCGGCCACACCCTGGTCGGAATGGAAGTGGTACTTGATCCAGAACTTCTCACCGCCGGCGTTGACCCACATGAAGGTGTGCGAGCCGTAGCCGTTCATGTGCCGGTAGCTCTTCGGGATGCCGCGATCTCCCATCAGGTAGGTGACCTGGTGGGCGGACTCGGGGTTGAGAGTCCAGAAGTCCCACTGCATGTTGTTGTCGCGCAGGCCGTTGCCGCCGCGGCGTTTCTGGCTGCGGATGAAGTGCGGGAACTTCATGGTGTCGCGGATGAAGAAGATCGGGGTGTTGTTGCCGACCAGGTCGTAGTTGCCCTCGGCGGTGTAGAACTTCAGCGCGAAACCGCGGGGGTCGCGCCAGGTGTCGGGCGACCCCTGCTCGCCGGCCACGGTGGAGAACCGCGCCAACATCCGGGTGCTGACCCCGGGCTGGAACAACGCCGCCTTGGTGTATGCCGACACGTCCTCAGTGGTCTCGAAGACCCCGAAGGCGCCGCTGCCTTTGGCGTGCACGTTGCGTTCGGGGACCCGCTCCCGGTTGAAGTGAGCCATCTGGTTGAGGAAGTGCACGTCGTGCAGCACGATCGGACCGTCCGCGCCGACGGTCAGGCTGTTGCGGTCGCTGGGTGCCGGGGCGCCGGTGTCGGTGGTGGAGCCCTTGCGAGCCTCCTGCGAGGGTGCGGTCACGATGGTGGAGTCGTCGTCGGGGACGGGAAGATCGGGCATATCAGCTCCTGAGAATTGCGGTGTGCCATCTAGGTCCACTGTGTACCCACGACCGCGGCATCTCAAGAAAAGTCGCCGCGGGGCCTCACTGCACCGCCTTGGCGAGGGTCACCATCGCGCTGACCCAACCCCGATCCGGTTCGTGCGACTCCGAGAGTTCGTCGACCACGTTCGACACCAGCCGCACCACCGCCCAGTCTCGGGCCCTGTGCTCGTCCAGTCCGGCGCCGTCGACCAGGGCGAAGAACCGGTCGCGGACACCGTCGCGGATCCGGCCACCGGGTCGTTCGGCGTACTCGCCGTAGCGGTTCCACAGCATCGGTGCGATCTCGTATGCCGGATCACCGCTGATCGGTTTGGGGTCGATGGCCACCCAACCCCGGTCGCCGGAAAGCATCACGTTGGTGAAATGCAGGTCGGTGTGGACCAGTCGCCCGTCGGTGCCCGGGTCCGTGGCGAGGTCACGGGCCAACGCGCGGGCCTGGTCGACCAGCCGGTGTGGGATCGGCATCTGGTTGGGTACGCCGGCCAACCGCCGGGCCAGGTCGGCCGCGTAGGCGGACAGCAGCGGCACCTGGGGTGGCGCCGGCCGGTGCAGATCGGCGTACAGGCCGGCGACGATCTCACAGGCCTCGACGTCCCAGTGGTCGCTCAGGTCGACCGGTTCGAGTCGTTCGAGCAGCAGCGCCCAGCGCTTCGGGTCGGCCCGCAGCAACCGCACGGCACCACGGCCGGACCAGCGCTGCAAGGCGAGCGCCTCGTGTTCGGCCTCGGGGTGCGGCCAGCCGACCTTGAGCACTGCCCGCTCGCCATCAGCGGTGAGCACCGGCACCACCAGTGCGGTGTTGCCGTGCATGGCCGGGCCGTCCGGGGTCAGCGACCACTCCTGGAGCAGATCGCGGACCAGCCGCGGCAACGTGTCGAACCAGGACGCCCAGGCGGGGCCGCGGTCGGCGTGAGCCCCGAACGAGTCCGGGATCAGCGCCATATCCCTGAGGCTAGTCCCCGGGGGTCACTTCTTCGGCTTGTCGCCGCTCGGCTGGGTGGTCGACAGGGCAGCGACGAAGGCCTCCTGAGGCACCTCGACCCGACCGACCATCTTCATCCGCTTCTTGCCTTCCTTCTGCTTCTCCAGAAGCTTGCGCTTGCGGGAGATGTCGCCGCCGTAGCACTTGGCGAGCACGTCCTTGCGGATGGCACGAATGGTCTCCCGGGCGATCACCCGGGCACCGATGGCGGCCTGGATCGGCACCTCGAACTGTTGACGCGGGATCAGTTCCCGCAGCTTGCCGACCAGCATCACGCCGTAGGCGTAGGCGGCGTCGCGGTGCACGATCGCGCTGAACGCGTCGACCGGCTCGCCCTGGAGCAGAATGTCGACTTTGACCAGATCGCCGGCCTGTTCGCCGTCGAAGTCGTAGTTGAGGCTGGCATAGCCCTTGGTCTTGGACTTCAACTGGTCGAAGAAGTCGAAGGCGATCTCGCCCATCGGCAAGATGTAACGCATCTCGACCCGGTCCTCGGACAGATAGTCCATCCCGAGCAGGGTGCCGCGCTTGTTCTGACACAACTCCATGATGGTGCCGATGTAGTCCGAAGGACTCAGGATGGTGGCCTTGACGATCGGTTCGCGCACCTCGGCGACCTTGCCGTCGGGGTATTCGCTGGGGTTGGTCACCTCGATCACGGTGCCGTCGTCGAGGGTGACGTTGTAGACCACGTTGGGGGCGGTGGAGATCAGGTCGAGGTTGAACTCGCGTTCGAGCCGCTCGCGGGTGATCTCCATGTGCAGCAGGCCCAAGAAGCCGATCCGGAACCCGAACCCCAACGCGCCAGAGGTCTCGGGTTCGAAGGTCAGGGCGGCGTCGTTGAGTTGGAGTTTCTCCAAGGCGTCACGCAACGTCGGGTAGTCGTCGCCGTCGATCGGATACAGGCCGGCGTACACCATCGGGTTGGGTTGCTCGTAGCCACCCAAGGCAGTGACGGCCTGGTTGGTGTTGACCGTCACGGTGTCACCGACCCGGCTCTGGCGGACGTCCTTCACCCCGGTGATCAGGTAGCCGGTCTCGCCGACGCTGAGGCTGGCGCACTTGGCCGGTTCGGGGCTGATCACGCCGATCTCGAGCATCTCGTGGATCTCACCGGTCGACATCATCTTGATCTTGTCGCGGTGCGAGAGTCGGCCGTCGACGACCCGGACGTAGGTGACCACGCCACGATAGGTGTCGTAGACGGAGTCGAAGATGAGCGCGCGGGCGGGGGCCGCGGCGTCGCCGACCGGCCGCGGCACCTGCTTGACGATCTGGTTGAGCAGTTCGGTGACGCCCACGCCGGTCTTGGCGCTGGTGAGCAGCACGTCCTCGGTCTCACAACCCACCAGGTTGGCCAGTTCGAGGGCGTATTTCTCCACATTGGCGCTGGGCAGGTCGATCTTGTTGAGCACGGGGATGATCTGCAGGTCGGCGCCCATGGCCAGGTAGAGGTTGGCCAGCGTCTGGGCCTCGATGCCCTGGGCTGCGTCGACCAACAAGATCGCGGCCTCACATGCCTGCAGCGACCGGGAGACCTCGTAGGTGAAGTCGACGTGGCCGGGGGTGTCGATCATGTTGAGCACGTAGGTGCCGGCGTCGATCTCGAGATCGGCGGCAGCCTCGTCGGTGACGGTCCACGGCATCCGCACGGCCTGGGACTTGATGGTGATGCCGCGCTCGCGCTCGATGTCCATTCGGTCGAGGTACTGAGCCTTGGCGTCCCGCTCCGCGACGACTCCGGTGAGCTGGAGCATCCGGTCGGCCAGGGTGGACTTGCCGTGGTCGATGTGGGCGATGATGCAGAAGTTGCGGATGATCGCGGGATCGGTGGATCCGGGCTGGGACGCTGCGGCGGTCATGGGCACTTTCTCGGTTCGGGGTCAGTCGATGCACCGACTGGTCCGACGATTGTCCCATTTGGGAGGCTGTCTGCGTGATTCCGAACCCGCTCCCGACCGGTCGAACCGCCCGACGGTTGGAATGGGCTCATCTGCCGCCGCCGATCCGCCAACACATCGAGAAGCGGATCGGCACCCGGGTGGTGGAGTCCCACAGCCAGGGCGCGGGATTCACCCCCGGCTTCGCCTCGGTGCTGGTCGGGGCGGACGGGTCCCGGCATTTCGTCAAGGCGGCCTCTACGGTGGCGCAGAGGTTGTTCGCCGACTCCTACCGTGTCGAGGCGGTCAGACTGCGCACCCTGCCGCCGGGCACGCCGGCGCCTCGGCTGTTATGGAACCAGGAGACCGAGGACTGGGTGCTGCTCGGCATCGAGTACGTCGACGGCCGTGGCCCGTCACGGCCTTGGGCCAGCCAGGACCTGGCAGCCTGCTCGCAGATGCTCATCGACTGCGCCTCGGCGCTGACCCCTGCACCGGGTATCGGGGTGGCCACCGCGGCCGAGGAGTTCGCATCCTGGCCGGCTCTGTGGTCCTCGATCGACCATCCTCGTGCCGAGGAGTACGGTGCCCTGGCCGCTCGGTATGCCGAGGTGATGGGTGGTAACACCTTGGTGCACTGCGACGTGCGCGACGACAACATCTTGATGCTCACCGACGGTTCCGCCGTGATCTGCGACTGGAACTGGCCGGTGGTGGGGGCCGCCTGGCTGGACTCGCTGATGCTGCTCATCGGTCCGCGGGGGGACGGCCTGGACGTGGACGGATTCATCGCTGGCCACCCGCTGTTGCGCGACGTGCCGGCCGAGCACATCGACATCGCGCTGGCGCTGTGGCTGGGCTACTTCACCGCCTCGGCGAACCTGCCACACCGGTCCAACTCGCCCTACCTGCGGCAGGCTCAGGGGTGGCAGCGCGAGGTCATCGACCACTGGCTAGCGGCCCGCCGAATGGAGCCTAGCGGCCCGCCGAGTGGAGCCTAGCGGCCCGCCGAATGGAGCATCGACGACCCAGCCGCCGCGATGATTTGAGTCGCTGCGCGCTGTCCGCGTAGAATCGTTGCCTGCGTGTTCGAGGCCCCTCCCCTCTCATCCCACGAGTGGTCCGGAGAGCGCGCCCGACACCTAGAGACGCAAAGGATTACACATGGCAAACATCAAGTCGCAGATCAAGCGCAACAAGCAGAACGAGAAGGCCCACGAGCGCAACAAGTCGGTCAAGTCCGGCCTGAAGACCGCGATCCGCAAGTTCCGTGAGGCTGCTGAGGCCGGTGAGAAGGACAAGGCTATCGAGCTCGGTGCCGCCGCCAACCGTCAGTTGGACAAGGCTGCCTCCAAGGGCGTCATCCACAAGAACCAGGCCGCGAACCGAAAGCGCGCCATCTCCAAGAAGGCCTCCTCTCTCTGAGACTTCCGCCAAGCGCCCCACCTGCTCAGGGTGGGGCGTTTCGCCATTTCGGGCCGGCCGGAACCCTCCACTCGGCGGGCCGGAACCCTCCACTCGGCGGGCCGGAACCCTCCACTCGGCGGGCCGGAACCCTCCACTCGGCCGGCCGGAACCCTCCACTCGGCGGTTAGGATTCGCGCAGGGCAGCGATGGTCAGGACGAGTCGTTCCAGGGTGTACGACGCATCGGAGGCAGCGCCTTTGATGTCGGCATCGGCAGACGCGATGGCGCGAATCGCCCCCGCCAGCCCTTCGTCCGACCAGCCACGCATCTGATCGCGGATGGTGCGCAACTTCCAGGGTGGCACGCCGACCTCTCGGGCCAGGTCGCCGTCTCGCATACCTCGAGGTGCGCCGGCATACTTGGCCAGCCCCCGGGCTCCCCCGGCGAACGCCGAGGTGATCAGCACAGCGGGGGTGCCGGAGTCCAGCGCCCAGCGCAACTCCTCCAGAGCGGCCTGGCGGCGGCCAAAGAACGCGGCGTCGGCGACCGCGAACGACTTCGCCTCGGCCCGTCCGCCGAAGTAGAGCTTGACATGGTCCAGGTCGATGTCCGGCCCCTCGACATCGCTGACCAGTTGGGATGCCGCGGCGGCCAGCGAACGCAGATCCTGACCGACAGCCTGCACCAGGAAGGCCGCAGACTCCGGGTCGATCCGGCCGCCGTGGCGGCGCACCTCGGAGGCCACGAAGCCCCCGAAGTCGGAAGCCTTCATCTCCTCGGACTTCACTTCGGTGACCGTGGTGAGTTTGCGCAGCTTGTTGACCATGCCCGACCCGCGTGGTCCGCCGGAGTGGACCAGCACGAGCGCCACCTCGTCAGCGGGCGCCGCGCAGTAGGCCAACAGCGGTTCGATCGATTCGTCGGGAAGGTCCTCCAACCCACGCACCACCACGCACCGCACTTCAGAGAACAGCGACGGGGCCGCCAGTTCCCCTAGCGTGGCCATGGTGAGTTGGGCGGCCGAGGACTCGGCGAACTCGGCGTCGGCGTCGACCGCCCGGACGGTGTCGCGCACCTGGACCACGGTCCGCTCGGCGAGGAACTCCTCCTTGCCGGTGACCAGAGTGACCCCTCCGAGCGGTTGCATGGCACGAGCCTGCCACATCGACCCGACAGCCTCAGCCGGCGGTGGCCACCGTGATTTCGTCGCCGGCGCGGACGACCGCCACGGTGCCGTCCAGGTCGGTGCGCCACACCCGGGTGCCACCGTCCGACAGGGCCGTCAGAACCTGTGGGTTCGGGTGGCCGTAGTCGTTGTCTGCTCCGACGCTGACCACCGCGATCCGCGCATCCAACGAGGTGAGCCATCCGATCGACTGATAGGCCGACCCGTGGTGAGGCACCTTGAGTACGTCGACCCGAAGCCCCGGGTTGGCTGCTTCGACGGCGGCCTGGCCGGGTGGTTCCAGGTCGCCGGTGAGCAGGGTCCGAACCCCGTCGACCTCGGCGAGCAGCACCACGCTGGCGTCGTTGGCGCTCGACCCGTCCACACCGAGTCGCACGGTGTGATCAGCCGGCCACAATGCCTGCAGAAGCACCTGTCCGACGACGAACCGGTCTCCGGCCGCGGCTACTTCCACCGCCGGGGCGACGGTGTCGGCGAGCGCCTCGGCAGCCGACGGCGGATCCAAGTCGCCGGTGGTGACCACCCGGTCCACCTCACGCCCGGCGAGCACGCCGCGCACTCCGTCGACGTGGTCAGCGTGCAGGTGGGTGAGCACGAGCAAGCCGACCCGGTGCACACCCAGGTCGTCCAGACACGACTGGATCGCGGCGGGGTCCGGCCCCGAGTCGACGACCACGGCGTTGCCATCGCCGGCGTTGAGCACCAGCCCATCGCCTTGACCCACATCGCAGGCGACCAACACCCACCCGTCCGGCGGCCAGCCCCACCGTGGCACTCTCACGGCCACCACGACCACCAGGGCGAGCACCACCGCTACCCCGATCCAGCGGCGGCGCACCACTCGCGGCCCCAGCCACACCACCGCGGCGACGATTCCGAGCAGAGCGACCAGCCACCACCAGGTGGTCGACCACCCCACCTCGGCGCCCGGCAGGTCAGCGCCCCGTCGGGCGACCAAAGCGATCCACCCGACACACCAACTGCCCGGCAGCGCCACCACCGCACCCAACGGCGTCCACACCAGGCCCAGCAGTCCGCCGAGGAGACCGAGGATCGTCGCCGGCCCGACGACCGGTTCGACGAGCATGTTGGCTGCGACCGCGACCAGGCTGACCTTCCCGGACAGCGCCGCGATCAGTGGGGTGCAGGCCAGTTGCGCAGCCGTGGGCACTGCGATCGCCTCAGCCAGCCAGCCGGGCAGCCACCTAGCCAGCGCGTCGCGCCACGGTGGCGACCAGATCACGATCCCGAAGGTGGCTGCCACCGACAGGGCGAAGCCGGCGGAGTGCGCCAGCTCGGGACTGACCAGGATCAGTGCGACCACAGCCCCTGACAGGGTCCGCAATGCCTGCACCCTGCCGACGGTCAAGGCGACCATCCCGATGGTCCCCATCACTGCCGCCCGCAGCACGCTCGGCTCGGTGCGCGCCACCAGGATGAATCCGGTGATGCCGAGCGCGCCGACGACCATCAACCACCGTCCCCTGACTCCACTCCACCGTGCCAATGCGAGCAGGGCAGCGAGCAGGATCGTCAGGTTGGTGCCCGAGACTGCCATCAGGTGGGTCAGCCCGGTGGTGGCGAAGTCGTCGGCCAGGTCGGCCGAGACCGCGATATCGTCGCCGTCGACCAACGCCGGGAGCAGAGCTCGCTGGTCCGGCGGCCTGGACCCGACCACTTCGCGCACCGAGGACCTGACCGCTCCGGCCGCCCGCCACCACAGGTCAGGTGAGTCGACCTGGCGTGCCGGGCCGACGGCGGCGACCAGGGCGGCCACGTCACCGTCCGCGATCGACAGTCGGCCCGAGAACGCGATGGTGGAACCCAACCTGACCCGGACCCAGTCCGGTTCGGCGAGCACCACCACCGCTACGCGCAATCGAAACGTCCTGCCCCGTCCGGTGACTCGGGTGACCTGGGCGTGCAGGACCGCGGTGTCGCCGAATCTGCCGCGGGAGATGCGCGGATCATCGGTGACCTGCGCCACCAGGTCGACCTGGGCGCCGGCCTGGGCGAGGTCGACGACCGGGTTGTGGTGTGCCTGAGTGGTGCGCAGCCCGCTGGCCGCGGCCACCACCAGCACGCAGCCCGCGACCGCAGCGACCAGGCCCCGTCGCTGTATGCCGGCCACCACTACGAGCCCACCTGCGACCGCAAGCACCGCAGCGATCGACGTCCACCCCCATGAGGTGGCGACGACGGGCCCGATCAGGCCACCGGTCCAGGCACCGGCTGCCAGCCAGGGCAGCCGCCAGTCATTGACCCGCACAGGCCCGAGAGGTGCGTTCACACGGTGACGTGTGGTGCGATCTTGTCGAGGGTCGCGGGACCGATGCCGTCGATCTCGAGCAGTTCCTCGACCTGCGTGAAGCCGCCGTTCTCGGAGCGCCAGTCCAGGATCGACTGAGCGGTCACCGGACCCACTTCAGGGATCTGGTCCAGGTCCTCCAGCGTCGCGGTGTTGAGGTTGATGAGGGCACCCGGCGCGACGGCGGACCCGGGCGCCGGGCTCGTGCCAACTATCGGCGGGCCGTCGGTGCCGACCACGATCTGCTCCCCGTCGACGAGCAGCCTGGCCAGGTTGATCGAGGTCAGGCTGACTCCGGAGCGGGCTCCCCCAGCGGCTTTGATCGCGTCGACGACCCTGGATCCGACCGGCAGCACGGCGATGCCGGGTCGACGTACCTTGCCGGTGACGTCGACGACCACGTCCACCGGGCTCTGGTCGATGACGGGTGCGGGTCCGGAGAAGTCGGCCACCGGCGGTGCCGAGGACTGGCTGCCGGCCACCGAGAGGGGTTCCATCACTCCCGAGGCGGAGCCGGAGACCGTTGCCACGCTCACCTGTTCGGGATCAGCCCTGATCACCAGCCAGCTCGTCACCGCCAGGGCGACCGCAGCGGCGACACAGACCAGCGCGACGTGCGCGGCTTCGAATCGAGGCGCCCGCTCGGAGCCATCGGAATCTGGCCGGCCGCGCCGCAACGCATGCCGCCCCGGCGACGGCACGCGGCCCGGGGCGAGCAGGGGCGCCGCAGTTTCGGGGACGGGCGCCTCGGAGGCAGGCGGTGCCATCCGTCCCGGCTGGTCGTCTGCGGTGTCGGGCAGGCCCAACTCGGCCCGTAACAGAGCGAGCCGCCGGGCGACGACGGTCTGCTGCTCGGAACGATTCCGCATGGGGCGACGCTAAGCGTGGACGGTGCGGCTCGCCCGGACCGATCGGCCAGGCCTGTGGAGGGCCGCACGGTGTGGCGTTGCTGTGGACCACAACCGGCCCACCTCCGTGACTCCCGGTGAGAAACAGTCCCGCCGCAAGCAGTCAGGGGCGGGGTGCGACGCAGACCGCGATGGTGCCGGGCCCCACATGCGCGCCGAGCACCGCCCCGAGATCCCACCGGTCCACCGCGCGGCCGTCCAGTTCGACCGCCAACTCCTCAGCCAGCCCCGCGGCGATGTCGTCGGCGATCTCCCGGTTGGCCAGATGGGACACGCAGATCTGCACCTGGCGTCCCTGGGCCAGGTCGACGGCGGTTTCGCGTAGTCGGGTCAATGCCCGGCTGCGGGTGCGCACCCGCTCGCGGGCGACCACCCGGCCGTCGAGGATCTCCAACAGCGGCTTGACCGCGAGGGCTGAGCCGACCAGCGCCCCGACGGGACCGACCCGTCCACCGCGACGCAGATGCTCGAGGGTGTCGACGTAGATGAACGTCTTGGCGCCGTCGGCCTGGTCCATGGCGGCGGTGGCCACCTGCGCGGCGGTGGCACCGGCGGCCACTGCCTTGGCTGCGGCGAGTGCGGCGTAGCCGACACAGGCGCCGACGCCGCGGGAGTCGACCACGGTGACCGGCACGTCGGCGTCGCGAGCAGCCAACTGGGCCGACTCGACGGTGCCGCTCATGGTGCCGGACAGATGGAGCGAGACGATCTCGGTGCATCCGGACGCAGCGAGTTCGGCGTAGGCCGTGGCGAGGGCTGCCGGGGCGGGCCGCGAAGTGCTCACCGCAGGCTTGCCCCCGAGTGCGGCGATCAGGGCGGCCGAGTCGATCTCGAACTCACTGAACTGCTCATCGCCGATCGCGATCGACATCGGCACCACCACGATGCCGTGCTCGGCAGCGACCGACGCCGGCAGCATGCTCGTCGAATCTGTGACGATGCCCACACCCACGGCCGTCACCTTACCCGCCGTCACCGAGTGGCAGCGACGCCAGCCATAGGTCGGCTTCGTCCTGAGAACCCAACCGCACGATCGGCAGGTCGGGTCGTCCGAGTTCGACGAGACGATCGGGCAGGTCGTCGTACATGTGCCGGGTGCGCCATGCCCACCGGATGATGTGCTCGCGGTCGGTGAAGAACGTCTTCAGCGGCCGCTCGATGTTGTCGTTCCACAGGCGCTCGCGGCGCAGCCGGCGCCGAACGGTGCGTCGGATGTTGCGCGCCATTCGCACCCGAACCGGATAGTCCAGCCAGACCGCCAGGGTGGCCCGGGTGGCTACCGCGGGCCGCGCCTGGGAGTACTGCCACTCGGTGACCCATTCCTCCCCGGCGATGAAGGCGTGTACGTCGTCCATGAACTCCGGGCGAGGGACCCAGTTCGGACCGTGGTAGAGCGAGTCGATCTCGGTGTGCGCCAAACCGAGCCGGTCCGCTATCGCTGCCGACAGGGTCGTCTTGCCGACACCGGAGGTGCCGACCACGATGATCCGTGCCGGCCGCGTCAGCGCAACCGGGTCAGACAACGATGTTGACGATCTTGGGAGCCCGCACGATCACCTTGCGGATCTCGCGTCCGTCGACCGCCTTGACCACCTCGGGATCGGCCAAGGCCACCGTCTCCAGGTCGGCTTCGTCGATGTCGGGTGCGACCTCCAGGCGAGCACGCACCTTGCCCTGGATCTGCACCACACAGGTCACCGACTCCTCGACCAGCAGCGCCGCGTCGACGGCCGGCCAGTCAGCGCGCGCGACGGTCGGGGAGTGTCCCAGCCGCTCCCACATCTCCTCGGCGGTGTATGGCGCCACCATCGACACCAGCAGCGCGACGACCTCGGCGGCCTCCCGCACTGCTGGGTCGGCCGGCCCGCACCCGGAGTCGATGGCCTTGCGGGTCGCGTTGACCAACTCCATGGTGCGAGCCACCACCACGTTGAAGCGGTGGGAGTCCATCAGCGTGGCGACATCAGCCAAAGTGCGGTGGGTGACCCGACGCAGCGACACCTCGCCAGCGTCGGCCGGCGTACCGACCGGTGAGGTGACCTCACCGGAGAGCCGCCAAGCGCGCTGCAGGAACCTCAGCGACCCGGCCGGCGAAACGTCGGCCCAGTCGATGTTGTCCTCCGGCGGTGAAGCGAAGACCAGCGTCAACCGGACTGCGTCGACACCGAAGGAGTCCAACTGCTCGCTCAGATTGACCCCGTTGCCCAACGACTTCGACATCTTCTTGCCGTTGTTGATGACCTTGCCCTGGGACAGGTAGGCGGTGAAGGGCTCGTCCCAGGTCAGCAGGCCCATGTCGCGCAGCGCCTTGGTGAAGAACCGGGCGTAGAGCAGATGCAGCACCGCGTGCTCGTCTCCACCGATGTAGAGGTCGATGGGTCCCCACGCCTCGGCCTCGGCCGGGTCGAACGCCTGGGTGTTGTCCTGGGGAGACAGGTAGCGCAGGAAATACCACGAGGAGTCCACGAACGTGTCCATCGTGTCGGTGTCACGCTCCGCCGGACCGCCGCAGGTCGGGCACGTCACCTCGACCCACTCCCGGGCGGCACCCAGCGGCGAGGTTCCCTTCGGCTTCAGGTCGGCCCCGCGCAGCGCCGGCAGTTCGACGGGCAGCTGGTCGAACGGAACCGGCACCTCGCCGTCCACCGGGCAGTGGATGATCGGAATGGGGGCGCCCCAATAACGCTGACGGCTCAGCAGCCAGTCGCGCAGCCGATAGTTCACGGTGCCCTGACCTCGGCCGGAGGCCTCCAGGTCGGCGATGGCGGCGGACACCGCCGCTGCCTTGTCGTAGGGCTGCTCGGGGTCATAGACACCCACGATCGGCAGCCCGTGAACCCGCGCGAACTCCGCGTCGCGGTCGTCGTGGGCCGGGACCGCCATGATGGCACCGGTGCCGTAGTCGGCCAGCACGTAGTCGGAGGCCCACACCGGGATCTGCTCGCCGGTGACCGGGTTGGTCGCGCTCACGCCCAGGTCGACGCCGGTCTTGGGCCGGTCGGTGGCCAACCGGTCGATGTCGGAGGCCCTGCGGACCTCGACCAGGTAGTCAGCCAGCGCTCCAGCACGGTCGGGGGCGACGATCTCGGCGGCCAGAGCGGCATCGGCCGCCACCACCATGAAGGTCGCGCCCGGCAGGGTGTCAGGCCGTGTGGTGAAGACCGTCAGCTCCCGGGTCGTGGCGTCGGCCAGGGTGATCTGGAAGGTGACGTGGGCGCCCTCGGACCGGCCGATCCAGTTGCGTTGGGCGTTGACGACCTTGCCGATCCAGGTCTGCTGCAGATCGTCGAGGCAGGAGTGCAGCTCCTCGGCGTACGCGGTGGTGCGGAAGTACCACTGGGTCAGTTCCTTCTTGGTGACCACCGCGCCGCATCGCTCGCAGGTGCCGTCGGCCAGCACCTGCTCGTTGGCCAGCACGGTCTGGTCGTCGGGGCACCAGTTGACCGGCGAGTTCTTGCGATAGGCCAGGCCCTGCTCCCGCAGTCTCAGGAACAGCCACTGGGTCCAGTGGTAGTACTCCGGGTCGGAGGTGTGCAGGCGTCGCGACCAGTCGAAGGAGATGCCGTAGCGCCTGAAGGACTCGTATTGGGTCTCGATGTTGGCGTAGGTGTAGGTGGCCGGGTGCTCGTTGTTGCGGATCGCGGCGTTCTCGGCGGGCAACCCGAAGGAGTCCCAGCCCATCGGGTTGAGCACGTCGAAGCCCTGGAACCACCAGTAGCGGGCGACCATGTCGTGCAACGCCATCACCTCCGCGTGACCCATGTGCAGGTCGCCGCTGGGATAAGGGAACATCGTCAATGCATAGCGCTTGTCGGCGGGGGTGCCGTCGGCCTTGGTGCGCAGGCCGGCCTTGAAGGCGTCGATCTTCTCCCAGACCGGCAGCCACTTGTCCTGGATCGCCTCGAAGTCGTATGCCGCCTCTGCGGGCTGTTCCTGCGTCATTGTCATCCTCAAGTTCTGGCGTGCATCTCGTCGGTTGCCGGTGGGTTCCGGACACAAAAAAGCCCCTCGCATGGAGGGGTGGCCGCGTGACTGGGGGCTGGGCCCGAAGAGTCAGCGCGGCTGACGAAGGAGCTGCGTTGCGTGCACGTCGTACATGCTATCCCACCGCGGCCCCCGGCTGATCACTGACGATCTCGCTCGCCGCGCCGTGGCAACGGCCTGGCAACCGCCCAATCACTGACGTTGTGGTTGCCGCCGGGCCCGGCAACCGCCCAATCACTGACGTTGTGGTTGCAAATTTCGCGAAACGCAACCACAACGTCAGTGACTAGGCAGGTCGGGGGGAACCGAGGGACGGTTCAGCGAGCCCGGTAGGCGACACCGACCGAAGGCCGGGGGAAGTCGTCGGTGTGCGGCCAGGTCGAGTACGGCGTCGCGAAGGTCGACCCGGAACTCTCACCCGGGTGCTGGACTGCGAAGAACAGCGACGTCTTGCCGTAGATCAGCGGTCCACACGCCTCGGCGCCGCGAGGCATGGTGATGAAGGTTTCCACCTTGCCGCGGTTCTCGCCTGCAACCGGGACGCGGTGAATGCCGTCGTTCATGCCCTGGGGTGCGTAGGCGCCGTCGGTGGAGATCCACAGGTTCCCGACCGAGTCGAA
>JBPPMQ010000026.1:0-11850 GCA_051306135.1 Nocardioides sp.
GTCGCAACCAGAGCGGTTCGTGACGATGACAGCTGGGTGGTCGACGGCCAGAAGGTGTGGACCTCGTCGGCGCAGAACGCGCAACTGGCCATTCTGCTCGCACGCACCGACCCCGACGTGCCGAAGCATGCGGGCCTGACCTACTTCGTCTGTGACATGACCGACCCCGGAATCGAGGTTCGTCCGCTTCGCCAGATCACCGGCGAAGCAGAGTTCAACGAAGTCTTCCTCACCGGGGTCCGGATCCCGGACTCACAGCGTCTCGGGGCGGTTGGTGAAGGCTGGAAGGTCGCGAACGCGACGCTCAACAACGAGCGTGTTGCGATCGGCGGGGGACCGGTTCCGCGGGAGAGCGGCATGGTCGGGGTGGTTGCGGCCGACTGGCGGTCTCATCCCGAGGGGCGTCGGCCCGACCTGCACGACCGCTTGATGGAGCTCTGGGTTGAGTCGGAGGCCGCACGCCTGACCGGGCAGCGACTGCGCCAGAAGCTCGCGGCCGGTCAGCCGGGCCCGGAGGGGTCGGCGATGAAGTTGACCTTCGCACGGCTGGCCCAGCGACTCAGCGGGCTGGAGCTGGAGGTGCTTGGCGAAGAGGGCCTGCGCTATGACGACTGGACGTTGCGACGGCCGCTCGAGGTCGACTTCCTAGGACGCGGGCCCGGCTACCGGTACCTGCGAGCGAAAGGGAACTCCATCGAGGGTGGCACCTCGGAGATTCTGCTCAACATCGTCGCTGAACGGGTGCTCGGTCTGCCGTCGGAGCACCGGGTCGACCGTGACATTCCGTTCAAGGAGCTAGCGAAGTGACCGAGTTGAACCTGCTCTACTCCGATGTCGAGGACGACCTGCGAAGCACGATCCGTGACCTGCTCGGCGACCGTCTCAATCCGTCGGCTGTGACTGCCATGTACGACGGCGACCGCACGGTCGTCGATCCGCTATGGAAGGCGGTCGGCCACGACCTCGGACTCGCTGGGTTGCTGCTTGGCGAGGACCAAGGTGGCGCTGGCGCATCGGCTCGCGAGGCCGCGGTCGTGTGTGAAGAGTTGGGCAGGGCGGTCGCACCGATTCCCTTCCTGACCAGCGCCGTCGTCGCGACTGTCGCCATCGAGGGATCGGGCCACCAGTTGGTCGCCGACCTCGCAGCCGGCGAGACGACAGCCGCGCTCGCCGTACCGTTCACCACGTCGCCCGATGGTGCCCTCAACGGTCTGGTAGCCACCGATGGCGCGGTGAGCGGCACGGTCACCAGTGTGGCCGGAGCGTTGGAAGCCGACGTGCTGCTGGTTCCGGTCCAGGAGCCTGACGGGTTGGCCATCTACGCGGTGCCCGTCGCTGGAGCGACGGTGGCACCAGTAGCTTCGTTGGACATGTCACGCCAACTCGCGGACGTCATCCTCGACGCGGCACCGGGCACCCGGATACGAGGCGATGCTGCGCTCAGCGTGCGCGCAGCGATCCGGATGGGTGCTGCCATGCTTGCCTCCGAGCAGGTCGGCGTTGCCTCGTGGTGCTTGTCCACCACGGTCGACTACCTGCGCGAGCGCCGGCAGTTCGGGCGACCGCTCGGCGGTTTCCAAGCACTCAAGCACCGGCTCGCCGATCTCTACGTGAAGGTGGAGTCCGGCACGGCCGTGGCTCGCTACGCCGCCGCTGCCCTGGCGGCCGAGGACTCCGACGCGGAGGTAGCCATCGCGGTTGCCGCGTCCTACTGCGGCAATCTTGCGGTCACCGCGGCTGAGGAGGCCCTCCAACTGCATGGCGGCATCGGGATGACCTGGGAGTATCCGGTGCACCTCTACCTCAAGCGGGCCAAGGCCGACCAGCTCGCGTTCGGCCATCCGGGGGAGCACCGGCGCCGACTGGCGGACCTCGTCGATCTTCCAATCGGTCCCACCGCTGCAGAGCAGGGCCGAGTCCATGGATGACCTGTCGCGCACACCCGTGCTGGGCGCAGATTGCGGGACTCGGTGAGCGCGGAACCGGTGCCCTTGAGTCAAGCCGAGCTCGCTGCCATCGCGAGAGTCATCGAAGAAGCTGGCGAACCGGTGGTCGGTCCGATGAGTTCCCGCTTGATCACCGGCGGTCGCTCCAACCTGACCTACTTTCTCTCCGACGGCACCCGGCGGTGGGTGATGCGCACTCCACCTCGCGCTGGTCGGACGCCATCAGCCCACGACGTAGGCAGGGAGTATCGCGTCACGTCGAGCCTGCTGCCGACTGAAGTACCGGTGGCGCCGAGCGTGGCTCTGTGCGAGGACGAGTCCGTCATCGGTGCACCTTTCGCGGTCGCCGAGTTCGTTCCCGGCCCGTGCGTCCAGACCCGCGCCCAACTCGACGAACTGGACGACGAGACTGTTGCGGCCGTGGCTCTGCGCCTGGTCCAGACGCTCGCTGCCCTTCACCGCGTCGACTACGACGCTGTCGGGCTGTCAGGTCTGGGCCGCCCAGGGGATTACGCGCAGCGTCAACTCAGACGCTGGTCTGGACAGTGGGACATTGTGGGCATCGACGGACTCAACGCATTGGCTGGCGACGTGAGACGGCGGCTCGCCGACTCCCTGCCCGAGCAGGACACCAGCAGCATCGTCCACGGCGACTACCGCATCGACAACACCATCTTGAACCTCGGCTCCGACTCGTCTGGCAGCCAGGTTGAGATCGCAGCGGTCGTGGACTGGGAACTGTCCACTCTCGGGGACCCGATCGCCGACGTCGCGATGATGTGCGCCTATCGCGACCCGAGTTTCGACCTCATCCTCGGGGCCCCGGGTGCGTGGTCGAGTCCGCGTCTGCCGGACGTGCCGACACTCGCCGCGCACTACGAGGACGCCGGCGGTGTCACCCTCGCCCACTGGGACTTCCACATGGCACTGGCGTACTACAAGATCGCCGTCGTCTCAGCAGGCATCGACCACCGGATGCGCGCGCTGGGTGAACCCGGCCAGGACCGCGAATCGCCTCGGGACGCCGTGCAGCCGTACTTGGAGCTGGCCCACGGAGCCCTCGGTCGCCGGTGAATATGACCGGTACCGCCATGGGAACCGTGACCGATGGTTCGTCGCCGACGCGGTCGACGAACGCGCTCTCAACCTAAGCAAGGAGAAGAACCGATGGATTTCGGACTTGATTCGCGGACCGAGGAACTGCAGGCCGAGCTTCTAGATTTCATGCGGACCCACGTCTACCCGGCCGAGCCTGTCTTTGCCGAACAGCTTGAGGCCCTGGAGAACCGATGGGCGTGGGACTCCGCCCCCATCATGGTCGAATTGCGCGCCGAGGCACGCAGACGCGGATTGTGGAACCTGTTTCTGCCCGGCGACGAAGGTGCCGGGCTCACCAACGTCCAGTACGCCGTGCTAGCCGAGATCTCCGGCCGCAGCCCGCACCTGGCACCGGCCGCGATGAACTGCGCAGCGCCGGACACCGGCAACATGGAGCTCTTGTCCATGTGTGGCAACCAGGAGCAGAAGGACCGTTGGCTCAAGCCGCTGCTGGCCGGCGAGATCCGATCGTCTTTCGCGATGACCGAACCCTCGGTCGCGTCCTCTGATGCCACCAATATCGCCACGAGCATCGTCCGTGACGGCGACGACTACGTCATCAATGGCCGGAAGTGGTGGATCACCGGCGCGATGAACCCGAACGCGACAATCTTCATCGTGATGGGCAAGACCGACCCGGCCGCGCAGCGGCACCGGCAACAATCGATGATCCTGGTCGAGCGGGGCACGCCGGGCTTCGAGATCCGTCGCGGCCTGAGTGTGATGGGGTACGACGACCACGAGCACGGCGGCCACGCCGAGATCGCCTTCGACGACGTTCGCGTGGCTGCCTCGAACCTGGTGGGGGGCGAGGGCGACGGGTTCGCTATCGCTCAGAAGCGCTTGGGGCCTGGTCGGATCCACCACTGCATGCGGTCGATCGGCGTCGCCGAGCGTGCGATCGAGTTGATGTGCGCCCGCGCTGAGGATCGCGTCGCCTTCGGTAAGCCGCTGTCGGATCAGGGCGTGATTCGCGACTGGATCGCGGAGTCTCGGTTGAGGGTGGAGCAGCTGCGGCTGCTCGTGCTCAAGACCGCCTGGCTGATGGACACCGTCGGCGTCAAGAGCTCTCATGCCGAGATCCAGGCGATCAAGGTGGCGACCCCGGCGACGGTCGAGTGGATCCTCGACAAGGCAATCCAGGTGCACGGGGCCGGCGGACTGTCGCAGGACTTTCCCCTCGCCAACATGTTCGCATCCATCCGCACCCTACGATTCGCCGACGGGCCGGACGAGGTTCACAAGAATGGTCTCGCTCGATCGGAACTCCGCCGCCAGGCCGCGGCCCGAGCCGAGTAGCCGCGGCGCGCCGTACCCAGCCGGTCAGGAGACCGTTTGGGCGTCTCCGTAGCGCTCTCGCAGCGCCCGTTTGAGCACTTTGCCGGCGGCGTTCACCGGCAGTTCATCGACGAACACAACCGACTTGGGGGCCTTGAAGTGAGCGAGACGGTCACGAACGAACTCGATCAACTCCACCTCGTCGAAGGTGGCCCCGGGCTTGCGAATGACGATCGCGCAGGGGACCTCGACCCAGTAGTCGTCCGAGACGCCGATGACGGCACATTGTTCCACGCCCGTGTGCTCGTAGATGACGTTCTCGATCTCGGTCGGGTAGACGTTCAGGCCCCCCGAGATGATCATGTCCTTCTTGCGGTCGGTGATGGTGAGGAAGCCGTCCTCGTCGAATTGGCCAACGTCGCCGGTGTGGAACCAACCGTCGATGATCGTCTCGTTGGTTTGCTCCGGCCGCTTCCAGTAGCCGGCGGGCTGCTCGGTCAGCACGACGACCTCGCCGAGCTCTCCGGTCGGGACCGGCACGCCCTGGTCGTCGACGACGCGCACCACGTTGTTGCGCTGCACCCGGCCACAGCTTCCGGGCTTGCGGGAGTGCCACTCCGCGGTCAGTTCAGTACACGTCATCGACGTCCCGTTGCCCAACAACTCGGTCAGGCCGTACATCTGGTTGAGCACGTTGCCGAGCTTCGCCTCCGCGCGCTTGGCGATCTCAACAGGAATCGGCGAGGCGGCATACCAAATCGCTTTGATCGGGGCCTTATGCCACGTTTCGATTGCTTCGGGATGGTCTTCAAGGTGCCGCAGCAGACCGATGATGATGGTGGGCGCCAGGAGGCTGTAGGTCACCTTTTGCTCGGCACAGGTGTCAAGGAACTCGGCAGCATCCCACCCCGAGACGCACACGACGGTGCCGCCGCGGGCGAGGAACGGCCACACGAAGCCGATAGCCATGTGCGTGAAGGGTGTCACCGGCAGGTAGCGGTCCTCCTCAGTCACCCGGGACAGTTGGTTGAGCAACGTGGTGCCGGTGTGCAAGGCGAAGTGGCTGTGCGTGATCGGCACGCCTTTGGGCATCCCGGTCGTGGCTGAGGTGTACATGACCCGGTAGAGGGTCTCCGAGGGGACCTCGAAGTCTGGCTCTGCGTCGCTCGCGGCTTCGAGCAGATCATCGAAGTCGACGGCCCAGTCGGGGACCACTTCGTCACCCTCGGGGATACAGAGCAGGTGGGTGCAGGTAGTGAGTTGGTCGCGGATCGACTCCAAGAGCGCCGCCTCCTTCGGCCTGAAGATGACGGCGCGCGACTCGCTGTCGTTCAAGTGCCAGGCCACCTCCTGCGGGGAAAGCCGGGTGTTGAGTGGCACCGTGGCGATGCCGAACTTGGCCTGACCGCCCTCGCACTCCACCCAGCGATCGGAGTTGTGCTGCAGGATGGCCGAATGATCGCCGACGTCTAGGCCCAATCCTCGAAGGGCATGTCCCACTCGGTTGAACGAGCGGTTCATTTCGGCGTAGGTCTGAACGCGTCCGTTGTGCACCAGTGCCGGCCGGTCGCCGAACTCCAGCAACGCCGGACGAATGAACTTCTCGAAGAAAGACACGGGGCAACACTCCTGAGATCGATGGACGCTATGCCCCACCGCGCCGCCGCTGTCAAAGCACCAGGGGTGCTAGCCGACGGCGTTTGTAGGACGACTTTGACACGACGGTAGCAGACGCAATGGTCGAACATCGACCCACAGGTTGGCAAAATTGATGTTGGCCCACGTCGTCGATCTGGGGACCCGGACGGTCGGGAATCTCGACTAGCGGGTATGCTTCGACCAGACTTCGCGTGATCTTGGTCACTTGGCGATAGACCCTCTGAAAGGACAGCGTGTGGACACAGGCATTGGCAGTTGGGTGACCACGAGGGCATTCCTGTCCGGGGACCGGGTTGCGCTGGTCGAGGGTCAGCGGCGGATGACCTATGTCGATCTGGACAACAGCACCAACCAGTTGGCCCGAGCGCTGAGCGCCCTCGGAGTCCGAAAGGGGGACCGGGTTGCCGGGCTCCTGGTCAACAGCATCGCGTTCGTCGAGACGATGCTGGCCGCAGCCAAGTTGGGGGCCGTTTTCGTCCCCATGAACGTGCGCCTCGCGCCGGCCGAGGTGACCTACTTGCTGACAGACTCGGGCTCGGACGTCTTCGTCTATTCCGCCCCCCTGGCGAGTGTGGCTCGCTCGGCACTGGCCGGAGACGGCGTTCGGGTTCGCTCACGGTTGGTCGTCGGGGGAGAACCCGAAGCAGGGGAGTTCCGCTACGAGGACGTGCTGGCCAGCGGTGGCCTCAGTGCCGTGGGTAGCGATGTCGATCGACGCGACCTGTCCTGCCTGATGTACACCTCCGGAACCACCGGGCGACCCAAGGGTGCCATGCTCACCCATGACAATCACCTGTGGAACGTCGTCAATACGTTGTCCTTCGGGCGCGGCCTGCGCGAGAGCGACGTCACCGTGACCGTGGCGCCGATGTTCCACATCGGTGGACTGGGAATCCACACCCTGCCGCTGCTCTACGTCGGCGGGACCAATGTGGTGCTGCCGTCGTTCGATCCAGTCCAGACGCTGGAGACCATGTCTCGAGAGCGGGCCACGGTGGAGTTCATGGTCCCGGCGATGTGGGCGGCGATGATGTCTGTGCCCCGGTTCGACGACTTCGACCTGTCGTCGTTGGATCTGGCTGTCTCGGGGGGAGCCCCCTGCCCGCTGCCGGTGATCGACTTCTATCAGGACAAAGGGCTGCCCTTCCAAGAAGGCTTCGGGATGACCGAGACTGCCCCGATCGTCTCGGTCCTGGACGCCGACCACGTCAAGGAGAAGGCAGGTTCGATCGGTCGGGCCGTCTTCCACGTGCAAGCGCGCATTGTCGATGACACCGATCGTGACCTGGCCGCCGACCAGGTGGGGGAGCTCATCCTTCGGGGGCCCAACGTCTTCGCTGGCTATTGGGGTCTAGCTGAGGCCACGGCGGAGGCTTTTCGTGGTGGCTGGTTCCACACTGGCGACTTGGGCCGGATGGACGACGAGGGCTTCATCACCCTGGTCGACCGCAAGAAGGACATGATCATCTCGGGCGGCGAGAACGTCTACCCGATCGAGGTCGAGCAGGTGCTGTACCGTCACCCCGCGGTCCGCGAGGTGGCCGTCGTCGGCGTCGCCCACGAGCGGTGGGGCGAGACTCCCGTTGCCGCAGTGGCGCTTCAGGAGGGCGCCGAAGCAACGGCCGAGGAACTGATCGCCTATACCCGCGAGCGACTCGCCCACTTCAAGTGTCCCACTCGGGTCGAGTTCGTGGCGGAATTGCCCCGCACCGCGACTGGCAAGGTGCTCAAGACGGTGCTGCGCCAGCAGCACGGTGGTGGAGCCCAGGCGGTTCACCGCTGACGTGGCCTCACCCAAGGATCAACAACCACCTGAGCCGTTCATTGGGGCACGGGCAGCGGGGACCGGTCACCGGTCAGCCGCTTGAGCACCAGTTCGGCACTGATCAGACACATCGGTAGGCCGACGCCCGGGACTGTGGTGGCGCCCGCGTAGAGCAGGCCGTCGATCTTCGACGACGTGTTGCCCGGCCGCAGGAACGCGCTTTGGCGCAGGTTGTGCTCGAGTCCGAGAGCCCCGCCGCGCCAGGAGTTGTAGCGTCGCTCGAAGTCCTGTGGGCCGACCGTGTGCCGCACCCGGATCCGTTCGCGCAGGTCGGGGATCTGAGCCCACTGGGCCATTTGATCGATCGCGGCGTCGACGGCGCGCTCGACTGCCTCCGAACCGGTTCCGTCGTCCCCACCGGCACCGATGGACACCTCGGCCGGCACCGGGATGAGGACGAACAGGTTTTCGCATCCCTCGGGGGCCACGCTGGGATCGGTCTGCGAGGGCTTGCAGACGTAGATCGACGCGGGATCCGGGACACGCGGAGGGTCGCCGAAGATGTCGGCGAAGTTCTGGTCCCAGTCGGCGGTGAAGAACAGCGAGTGGTGAGCCAGTTCGGGCAGGTGGCCCTCCACGCCGAGCATCCCGAGGACAGCGCCCGGGCCGGGGGAGCGCTTGCGCCACGCTCGCTCGGGGTGGGTCTGCACCGGGGGCGCTACCAGTGCAGTTTCAAGGTGATGCAGGTCGGCGGCTCCGACGACGACGTCGGCCTTGGTGGCACGCCGCTCGCCTTCGGTGGACAGATGCTCGACGCCGGTCACCCTCGGGCGACCCCGGGCAGGCTCGGTGGTGAGGATGCGGGTGACCTCCACCCCTGTGTGAAGCCGCGCGCCGTGGCGTCTGGCCAGCGAGGCGATGACCTCGATCAGCCGGCTGAAACCGCCCTGCGGGTAGAGCACCCGGTCGCCGAGGTCGAGCCGGCTGATGAGGTGATACATGCTCGGCGTGCGGGACGGTGAGGAGGCGAGGAAGACCGCCGGATAGCCCAGGATCTGGCGCAGCCGATTGTCGGAGAACCGGGACGCCACGTGGCTGGCCAGGGACCGTGTCAGCAGCCTGCTCAACTGCGGCACGCGGCGTATGACGTCGACGCTCAGAAACGACGAGCCGGAGTCGAAGTTGCTGTAGAGAAAGCGCCGCAAGGCGATGTCATAGGTCTCCTCGGCCGAGGAGAGATAGGCATCGAACGCTGAGCCCGCTCCCGGCTCGACCGACTCGAACAGCGCACGGTTGTGTGCCCGGTCGGGGCGCAGGTCGAGCGCCTGGTGGTGGCCCTCGAAGAAGACCCGGTAGCTTGGGTCGAGGACCCTGAGGTCGAGTTCTGCTTCAGCAGTGGTGCCCAGCAGTTCGAAGAAGTGCTCGAAGACTTCGGGCATGAGGTACCACGAAGCGCCGGTATCGAAGCGGAACCCATCGCGCTCGATGCTGCCGACCCGGCCACCCAGTTCGTCGTTCTTCTCCAGCAAGTCGACCTCATAGCCACGGGACGCCAGCAGCGCCGCCGTAGCGAGCCCGGCGATACCGCCGCCGATGATGACCACGTGTGGCGCCTTCCCGGGGTCGGCGCCGCCCAGAGGGAAGTCGACCCGGGCCGAACCCGGAACCCTCACGAGCGACCCCCGGACAGTGCTCCGGCCGCGATACGCAGTTTGACCACGGTGGGAACCCGAACCCGGGAGCGGCGGATCTGAGCTGCCGGCGTACGACGCAGGCGCATTCCAAGTTCGGCGAAGGTTGCGTGGGCAGCGCGCACTGCCCGGCGACTACTGGCCGGCAATGCCGGCACCACGACAGCGGCAGCGGCGAGGTCGGCATCGATGTCGTCGAGGATCCGATCACGGTCGGCGTCGCAGAAATGGTCGATCTGCAACCCGGGAAAGTAGGTGCGGCGCAGGACTTCATGGTCGTCGGCCAGATCGCGAAGAAAGTTGAGTTTCTGGAACGCGGCTCCGAGCCGCCGGGCGCCAGGTGCCAGCGCTTCATAGTCGGCCGAAGCCCGGTCCGAGGCGTCGGATGCTGCGACGAAGGCGCGCAGGCACATCAGCCCCACCACTTCGGCCGAACCGTAGACGTAGCGCTCGAAGCTCTCTTGGGTGTGGGCGGTCCTCTCTAGGTCCATCCGCATGGACGCGAAGAAGGGGGCCACGATGGCGTCGTCGATGCCGACCGACCGGGCAGTGCGGGCAAAGGCGTGCACCACCAAGTTGGCGCTGTAACCGCTCTGCATCGCGTGTCCCAGGTCGCTCTGCAGGCTGTCCAGCATCTGCGCCCGTGGCCCCGGACCCAAACCCGGGTCGGGGTTGTCGGCGATCTCGTCAGCGACCCGGACCAGCGCGTAGATGTTGCGCACCTGGGTCCGGACGGGCTCGGCGAGCAGTCGGGACGCGAGGCCGAAGGAACTGGAGTAGTGACGGATGACTTCGGCTGACGCTGCCTCGGACACGATGTCGTAGGCGGTCTTGGTCCCGGCCCGGGGGAGCAGCAGGGTCACGCCAAGGCCTCGCTGCTGCCGAGCGTGCTCTCGCGCCAGCGCCGGTCGGCGTCGTCCTCAGTGCGTGCCCTCATGGCTTCTCCTTGGTGATGAACTCCTGATCAAGGATAATCTATGCAACAATTCCAAGAAGGTCTAGGCAATGCGCATAGGAGTTGCTGGTGCAGGGCTCGCCCGATCGATCGCTGACCATCAGCGATGTTGCTCGTCTGACAGGAGTGCCCAGCGCGACTCTTCGTAGCTGGGAGTCGCGCTACGGCCTTCCGCGGCCGTCGCGTCTTGCTGGGGGTCACCGTCGCTACGACCAGACGGACGTCGACGCCGTGCTTGAAGTGATCCGGCACCGCGAGGGCGGTCTGTCTCTGGCGGCGGCGGTCCGACGGGTGAGCGCAGCACCGGCGACGTCGGGGTCCGTCTTCGCCGAACTGCGTCGCCGCCACCCCGGGCTGACCCCCCAGGTGTTGTCACGGTCGACACTGATTGCGCTGAGCCATGCGATCGAGGATGAGTGCTGCGCGCGAGCGTCACAGCCGGTGCTCTTCGGCAGTTTTCAGCGCGAACGGTTCTTGCGCGCCTCTTATGACCGCTGGCTGGAGTTGTCCCGAACGGCGGTGTCCACCGTCGTCTTCGCCGAACTGGCCGCTCCTGCCGCGTTGGGCGAAACCAGCCTGGTCGAGGTCGGCCTGCCGCCACAGGCACCGCTCAACCGTGAGTGGACAGTCGTCTGCGACGCACCGGACCTGCCGGCGTGCCTGGCGGCGGTGGAACTTCCCGGCCGACGCTTCGAGGTATTGTGGTCGGTCGATCCGCGGCCGGTGCGCGACGCCAGTCGGGTGTGTGTGTCGCTGGCCGACCAGTACCGGCCCGGTTGGCGGGCCGTTTCGTCGGGAGCGATCGATCTCGACGAAGACGTCGGCGAGGCATCCGCGGACCTGCGGCACGCCTCGGATCTGTTCAACAGGATGCTCGGCTACCTAGAGGTAGCCCACTAGGTCGGCGCCGTGCCCCGTGCCCCGTGGCCCGTAGCGCCCACTGCTGGCGACGACTCGTGGTGCACTCGCCTCAGCCCGTCACCTCGACGCCTTTCCAGAAGGCCACTCGGCCGCTGATGTGGGCCGCAGCCGGGCTGGGGTCGGGGTAGAACCACGCCGCGTCCTGGTTGACCCGTCCGGCTACCTCCAGGGAGTAATAGCAGGCTTGACCCTTCCACGGGCACGACGTTCGAGTCGACGACGGGCGCAGGACGTCTTGGCGCACCGAGTCGGCCGGGAAGTAGTGATTACCTTCGACGATCACGGTGTCGTCGCTTTCGGCGACCGTGGCACCGTTCCAGACTGCCTTCATGATGACCTCGCTGCTGGGTTGACGACTAGGCGTAGGTAGAACGTCACTCGTGCCGGCTTCGTTCCCCTTCGGGCCAAGCTCGGGCGCGATGGGTGCGGACTCGGCCGGTCTGGATCGCCACGAGTCTCGGCGAGCGGGAAACGAAAATGTCAGCGTCTGTTCGCCTCGACGTCGCCCGGCGCCACGAAGCAGGGTGACAGGCTCGA
>JBPPMQ010000003.1:0-2473 GCA_051306135.1 Nocardioides sp.
GGAAAACCGACACCGGCGGAGCCGGTCACAGGCCGAGGTCGCGGCCGATTAGTTCCTTCATGATCTCGTTCGACCCCGCCCAGATCTTGGTCACCCGGGCGTCACGCCAGGCCCGGGCGACCCGGTATTCGTTCATGAAGCCGTAGCCACCGTGAAGTTGGACGCAGTGGTCGAGCACCTCGGACTGGGTCTGGGAACTCCACCACTTGGCCTTGGATGCCTCGACCGGGCCGAGCTCCCCCTTGGAGTGGGCCAGCACACAACTGTCGATGTAGGACTCGGCGACCTCGATCTGGGTGAACAGTTCCGCGAGCAGGAACTTGTTGTGCTGGAAGTTGCCGATCGACTGCCCGAACGCCTTGCGGTCCTTGGTGTACTGCAGGGTCTCGATGAGGATCTGCTTGGCGTGGGCGACATTGGCCACCGAGCAGGTCAGCCGCTCCTGAGCGAGCTTCTGCATCATGTGGATGAAGCCCATGTTGAACTCGCCGATGATCTCGGCGTCGGTGACCCGCACGTTCTCGAAGAACAGTTCGGCGGTGTCGGACTCCTCCATGCCCACTTTGTCGAGCTTGCGGCCGCGGCTGAAGCCCTCCTTGGTCGCCTCGATCGCGAACAGGGTGATGCCCTTGGCGCCCTTCTCCGGGTCCGTGCGCACCGCGGTGATGACCAGGTCGCAGGAGTAGCCGTTGGTGATGAACGTCTTGGAGCCGTTGATCACCCACTCGTCGCCGTCGCGCACCGCGGTGGTCTTCAGGGCCGCCAGGTCGGAACCGCCCGACGGTTCGGTCATGCCGATGGCCAACAGGATCTCACCGGACGCGACCCCGGGCAGCCAGCGCTGCTTCTGCTCTTCGGTGCCGAGTTCGACGATGTAGGGCGCGGTGATGTCGGAGTGGATGCCGAGGCAGGTCGGCATGGCGGCGTTGACCTTGGCCAGTTCCTCGGCGAGCACCGCATTGAACCGGAAGTCGTCGGCACCCATGCCGCCGAACTCTTCGGGGATGGCCAGGCCGAGCATGCCCTGGTTGCCGGCTTCGGTCCAGAACTCCCGGGGCAGCGCCTTGTCGGCGACATACTGCTCGGCGTTGGGGATGACCGACCGCTCCAGCCAGGTCCGCACTGACTCGCGGAAGGCTTCGTGGTCCTCGTCGTAGATCTCGCGCTTCAGGCTCATGGCGCCATAATACGGCCGACGTTACCGACGCGTAACTTCCGGGATCCTCCAGGTGCTGCTCGCTGGGTCAGCGCCTGGTTCGGCACCATTCGGGCGCCCGCCGGATGATGGGAAGACGATCAACGATGTCGACGTGGCAAGGATGGTCTGCCGCTCAGCGTCCCTGCCCGTTCAGCGTCCCTGCCATCGGGGTCGCCGCTTCTCGGCGAAGGCGCGGGGGCCCTCCTGGGCATCGGCGCTGAGGTAGACCGGCTCCCACAGGGCCTCGGCGGCGGCGAAGGCGTCGCTGCGGCCCTGCTCGGCGGCAGCGTAGACCATCGCCTTGCCGGCACGAACCGACAGCGGGGCGTTGGAGGCGATCGTGGCCGCCAACTCGGCCACGCGGCTGGCCAGCCGGTCGAGTGGGACGACCTCGTTGACCAAGCCGACCTCATAGGCCCGCTGGGCATCGATCGGCTCACCGGTGAGCAGCAGTTGCATGGCGACCCGAGGCGGCACCAACCACGGAAGCGGTGCCGCCCACGGCGCGCCACGACCGAGCTTGACCTCGGAGATGGCGAAGCGGGCGGTGTCCGCGGCGACGACGAGGTCCGCCGACTGCGCGAGCAGGAACCCGCCGCCGTAGGCCCCGCCGTTGACGGCGGCGATCACCGGTGCGCTCATCGCGATCGTGCGGTTGGGCTGAGGCAGGTAGTCGGGCGGCGGGACGGTCATGGAGGTGGCGGCCATCTCCTTGAGATCGCCTCCCGCACAGAAGGCGCGGTCGCCGGCGGCCGTCAGCACGACGACGGCGACGCCGGGGTCAGCCTCGGCGCGCGCGAACGACTCGGTCAGCCCGCGGCGTACGGCGCTGTTGAGGGCGTTGCGGGCCTCGGGCCGGTTGATCGTGATCCAGGCGACCTGGTCGACCACGTCGTAGAGGACCTCGCTCATCGGCTGGCTCCTCTTTAGGTGGTCGGAGAGTTGAGTGGGTGGTCGGAGGGTCGAGCCACATCTCATCGATGTGACCGGGCCCACAGGCTAGTGAACAGGTCCTGACTGCACAAGGGCGCTGGGAGGCTCAACGCTGGAGGCCGGCGGAACTTCCCCAGGAAGCACGCGGCCGGGTCTGCCGGTCTGATCCGGCGCGGAGCGCCCTGCGTCGTACGGCGGCGAGACCGGACGGCACCCAAATGTAGTCACTGTGGCACCAGCATGACGAAGTGGGCTCCGACGGCGCCTGCCTCGACGACCAGGCTTCCGCCATGTGCTCGAGTGATTTCGCGGGCGATGGATAGCCCGAGACCTGTGCCACCG
>JBPPMQ010000098.1:0-12266 GCA_051306135.1 Nocardioides sp.
TCATCCCGTCGTCGTCCGCGGCCCGCTCCCAGTCGATCCTCGCGACGTCGTTGTCCTGGCAGTAGAGGTTGTTGTTGCCGCCCTGGGTGCGTCCGAGCTCGTCGCCGTGGAGGTTCAGCGGCACGACCTGCGACAGCAGCAGCGTCGCCATCAGGTTGCGTCGCTGGCAGTCCCTCAACGACACGATCTCGGGGTCGTCGGTCGGGCCCTCGACGCCGCAGTTCCACGAGCGGTTGTCGTTGGCTCCGTCGTTGCCGTCCTCGCCGTTCTCGTCGTTGTGCTTCTCGTTGTACGCCACGAGGTCGGCGAGCGTGAAGCCGTCGTGCGCCGTGATGAAGTTGACCGACGCGTAGGGCCGGCGTCCGTTGTCCTGGTAGAGGTCGGACGAGCCGGTGATGCGCGAGGCGAACTCTCCCAACGTCGACGGCTCGCTGCGCCAGAAGTCGCGGACGACGTCGCGGTACTCGCCGTTCCACTCCGTCCACTGCGGGGGGAACCCGCCGACCTGGTAGCCGCCGGGGCCGACGTCCCACGGCTCGGCGATGAGCTTGACCTGGCTGACGACGGGATCCTGCTGCACGAGCTCGAAGAACGTCGCGAGCTTGTCGACCTCGTAGAACTCGCGGGCCAGCGTGGCCGCGAGGTCGAAGCGGAAGCCGTCGACGTGCATCTCGGTGGCCCAGTAGCGCAGCGAGTCCATGATGAGCTGCAGGGCGTGCGGGTTGCCGACGTTCAGCGAGTTGCCGGTGCCCGTGTAGTCCATGTAGAACTGCGGGTCGTCCTCGACGAGGCGGTAGTACGACTGGTTGTCGATGCCCTTCATCGACAGCGTCGGCCCGAGGTGGTTGCCCTCGGCGGTGTGGTTGTAGACGACGTCGAGGATGACCTCGATGCCGGCGGCATGCAGCGTCTTGACCATCCGCTTGAACTCCTGCACCTGCTGGCCGGCGTCGGACCGGGACCCGTAGGCAGCGTGCGGGGCGAAGAAGCCGAGGGTGTTGTAACCCCAGTAGTTGCTCAACCCCTTCTCGAGCAGGGTGTTGTCCTGGACGAACTGGTGGACCGGCATCAGTTCGATGGCGGTGACGCCCAGTTTGGTGAGGTGGTCAACGATCGCCGGGTGTGCGATGGCCGAATAGGTGCCGCGCAACTCCTCGTCGACGTCGGGGTGGGTCTGGGTCAGGCCCTTGACGTGCGCCTCGTAGATGACCGACTCGTTGTAGGGGTAGTTGAGGCGGACGTCGCCGTCCCAGTCGAAGAACGGGTTGACCACGACCCCGAGCATCATGTGTCGGGCGGAGTCCTCGTCGTTGCGCTCCTCCGGGTCGTCGAACTGGTAGCCGAACAGGCACGGGTCCCAGTCGATCGTGCCGCTGGTGGCCTTGGCGTAGGGGTCGAGGAGCAGTTTGTTGGGGTTGCAGCGCAGGCCTGCGGCCGGATCCCACGGTCCGTGGACGCGGTAACCGTAGCGTTGTCCCGGCTGGATGTCGGGTAGGTAGCAGTGCCACACAAAGGCGTCGACCTCGACCAACTCGACCCGGGTCTCGGCACCATCGGGGTCGAACAGGCACAACTCGACCTTCTCGGCCACTTGGGAGAAGAGCGCGAAGTTGGTGCCACTGCCGTCGAAGGTCGCCCCGAGGGGGAACGGATTGCCGGGCCACACCTGCATGGCGTCGCTCCTCTCGTCGCCGTCCACGCTACTGACCCAATGTTTCGTCGAGGCAACTGTGATTCATGCCAGTGCTGTACCCGCTACGTCTGCGGCCAAACACCTTCGAGAGGTGTTCCAGGTCTCAACCCGGCCGCGCGATGTCGTGAGAGATCGCATGGAGCCGGTGACAGGAATCGAACCCGCGACCCTCTTATTACAAGTAAGACGCTCTACCAACTGAGCTACACCGGCGGTGTCCGGCTCGCCGGACGACCCACATCGTAGTGGCCCGTGTCACGGCGTGCCGCATCCAAGCCCTGTTAGATGGACCCATGGAGCCACACCACGACGGATCCCCGCTCTACTTGGCCGGGGTTCAGGCCCTGGGTGGGGTCGTCACCCTGCGGATGCGCAGCGAGACCGACGACCCGATCCGAGCGGCCTGGCTGCGCCGGACCTACGACGCCGAACCGGTCTTCTCCCCCGCCCAACGCACCGAGGACGGCGAGACCGCCTGGTGGCAGGTCGAGATGCACCTGCACTCACCGGTCAACAACTACCGCTTCCTGATCGAGTACGTCGACGGCACCCAGGCGTGGCTGACCGCGGCAGGACTGCGCACCCATGACGTCTCCGACACCCTGGACTTCAAGATCTCCACCCATCCGGCCGCACCGGGGTGGACGCGGCGGACGGTGGTCTACCAGGTCTTCCCCGACCGGTTCGCCCGGTCGGACGCGGCCGATTCACGTCCTACCCCGGCCTGGGCCAAACCTCAGGCCTGGGACGACCTGCCGTCCTTCGAAGACACCGACGACCGAACTTGGCTGGGGTTCTACGGGGGCGACCTGGACGGCATCGTCGACCATCTGGACCACATTCGATCCCTCGGCGCTGACACCCTCTACCTGACCCCGGTGTTCCCGGGGGAGTCCAACCATCGCTACAACGCCTCCACCTTCGATGCGATCGATCCGCTGCTGGGTGGCGACGAGGCCTACGGGCGGCTCGCCGACGCAGTCCACGGCCACGGCATGCAACTGCTCGGCGATCTGACGTCCAACCACACCGGCGACACCCACGAGTGGTTCGTCGCCGCGCGGGCCGGAGGCGAGACCCGGAACTACTACTACTTCAACGCCGATGGCTCCTATGAGTGCTGGGGCGGCTACCCGACGCTGCCGAAACTCGACCACACCAATCCCGCCGTGCGAGCTGCGGTCATCGAGGTGGTTCAGCGTTGGATGGAAGGCCCCTACGCTCTGGACGGCTGGCGGATCGATGTGGCCAACATGACCGGCCGGTTCGGCGTCATCGACATCAACCACCAGGTGGCTCGGGAGATCCGCGAGGCCATCGGCGCGTCGAAGTCCGACGGCTGGCTGATTGGGGAGCACAACCATGACGCGTCCGGCGACATCGATGGCGACGGTTGGCACGGCACGATGAACTACTCCGGCTTCAGTTGGCCGGTCTGGTCCTGGTTGCGGGCCGAGGACACCTCGGCGCGGGCATTCGGCCGGCCGGTGCAGGTCCCCCGGCGGACGGGTCCACAGGTGGTCGAGGCCCTGCGGGAGTGGCGGGCCCGCTACGGCTGGCGGGCGGCCGCGCAGAGTTGGAACATCCTCTCCTCGCACGACTCGGCTCGCATCCGGACCATGGTCGGCGGCGACCCGAGGGCCCATCGCGTCGCGGCGGCGATGCAGTTCACGCTGCCCGGTGTGCCGATGGTCTTCGCCGGCGACGAAATCGGGTTGGAGGGCGTGGTCGGCGAGGACGGTCGCCGGCCGATGCCCTGGGACTCCGCGGCGACGTGGGACCGGGTCACCATGGACTGGTATTCCGCGCTGGCCGACCTGCGCCGCAGCCACTCGGCCTTGATCGAGGGCAGTCTGCGCTGGGTCGAGGTCACCGACGACCAGATCAGCTACCTGCGCGAGCACCCGGAGGGCACGCTCAAGGTGACGGTGAACCGGACGGGCGCAGTCTCGAACCCGGCACCCACCCCGCTGCTGAGCACCGAAGGTGCACAGATCGTCACCGTTGGGTGAACCAGAGTGACCTATGGGTCACTGTGGGTCACCCAACCCTCGGGGCTCCCAGTCTGATCAGGTCATGGGCGACCTGATCAGGGCAATCCCGCAGTTCCCGGGCGGTGCATCTGACCATCAGGACCCGCGGATCGATGAGCCCCCGCTCCCGCACGATGTCGTCCTCCCAGCGGTCGGCGTCCATGTGGAACCCCCCGTCTACTTCGAGGATCAGCACCCGGCCGCCGGGCAGGCGCCACTCACAGTCGGTGAACCGGGCGCGCCCCGCCGAGTCACGCCGCTTCACCTGACGGATCGCACGGGCGATCCCGAAGGTCCGGCACATCGTCGCCACGTCGACCTCCGCCATTGACTGCGCGCCGTCCGCCAGGCCTGCAAGAGCAGACCTGATCCCACTCGCCGCTCGCAGCGGAGCCAGTCGGGCCAGCCACTCCAGCAACGACTCAGGGGTGGTCAAGCGTTGCTGAATCGCCGCCGCCAACACTGCGACCCGGGCTCGGTCTGAGCGTTGGTCGGAAGCGAACATCAGGATCGCCGGCTGCAGTCGGAGCGTCGGCAGAGTTCGCCCGGGCGAGGCCCACGCGGGCAACGGGCGCCTGCTCCGCTCGAACCGGACTCCGTCCAGGCACTTAGAGGGCGCAGCGTCATGCGGCACCCCCACCTGGATCTCCTCGCGCTCCCAGCGCTTCAACCCGTGAACCTCCAGGGCTGTGGCACCGACCACCAGCGCCGAGGTCGAACCGCTATCCACAGGCCTGAAGTCGGGTGAACCAGAGTGACCTATGGGTCACTGTGGGTCACCCGACTTCAGCGAGCTTGGGCGATGGCGTAGAGGACCACCGAGGCAGCCACACCGGCGTTGAGGGACTCCACCGCGTTGGCCATCGGAATGGACACGATCCGGTCGCACTTCTCGGTGACCAGTCGCGACAGACCGCCACCTTCGGCACCGACCACGACCACCAGTGGGCCGCCGGCGTACTCGCCGATCTCAGTCAGCGGCAGGTCACCGTCCATGTCCAGGCCGATCACCTGACAGCCGGCGTCCTGGTAGGCCTCGATGACCCGAGCCAGGTTGACTGCTTGGGCGACCGGGATCCGCGAGGCAGCACCGGCGGAGGTCTTCCACGCCGAGGCCGTCATGGTGGCGGCCCGACGCTCGGGGATCACCACACCGTGGGCACCGAAGGCCGCCGCGGACCGGATGATCGCGCCCAGGTTGCGGGGGTCGGTGACGTGGTCGAGGAGCACGACCAGCGGGTCCTGCCCGACCTCGGCCGCCGCATCGAGCAAGTCGTCGGGGTGGGCGTATTCATAGGCCGGGATCCGTGCCGCCAGGCCCTGGTGCATGGTCATGTTGGTGAGCCGGTCCAACTCGAACCGGGTCACCTCCATCAGTGCGATGCCACGCTCGGAAGCGATCTTGAAGGCCTCCCGGAGGCGGTTGTCTCGCTCGGAGCCCTCGGCAACGTAGAGCGCGTTGACCGGAACACCTTCACGCAATGCCTCGACCACCGCGTTGCGGCCGGCGATCCACTCCGCGTCTGCGGTGTTGCGGCGCCGCTGGGGCCTCTTGGCGTCCTGGCGCGCTGAGGCCCGCGACTCCTTGTAGGCCTTGTGGTTGGGGCGGTCCTTCGCTTTCGGGGTCGGACCCTTGCCCTCCAACCCGCGACGGCGGTTGCCACCGGTGCCGACCTGGGCGCCCTTGCCGCGGCCCTTCGAGATCGCGCCACGGCGCTGCGAGTTACCTGCCATCAGGTCAGACTCCATTCGGTTCCCGACGGTGCGTCGGTGATGTCGATGCCCGCCTGTTTGAGTTGATCGCGGATCGCGTCGGCGGCCGCCCAGTCCTTGGCCTCACGGGCTGCGCTGCGGGCCACCATCAACGAGGCGACCAGAGCGTCGACGGCCGAGGTCAACTTCTCCTCCTGGGAACTCGCCGCTCCGCTCGACCAGGCGGGGTCGGCCGGATTGAGACCGAGCACGTCCAGCATCGCACCGACCGACATGGCGGTCTGCAACGCCGACTCGCCGGCTGCCAGTTGCCGGTTGCCCTCACGGACGGTGTCGTAGAGCACCGCGACTGCGGCGGGGGTGCCGAGGTCGTCGTCCATGGCGGAGACGAACGCGTCCGGAATGTCACCGAAGTGCTCGTAGGGCACCTTGGCCAGGAAGGTCTCGATGCGAGAGAACCCGGCTGCCGCCTCGGCGAGCGCCTCGAAACTGAACTCCACGTGAGAGCGGTAGTGAGCAGCGACCAGGTAGAACCGCAACTCGATGCCCCGGAACCGCTCCAGCACCGACGGTATCGCCAAGGAGTTTCCGAGCGACTTGCTCATCTTCTCCCCCGCCGTGGTGATCCAGGCGTTGTGCATCCAGAAGTTCGCGAAGTCGCCGCCGGCAGCCCGGGTTTGGGCCTGCTCGTTCTCGTGGTGCGGAAACCGCAGGTCCATACCGCCGCCATGGATGTCGAAGGCAGGGCCGAGGTACTTGCCGGCCATCGCGGAGCACTCGATGTGCCAGCCCGGACGCCCGCGCCCCCACGGACTGGTCCACGATGCGGTCTGCGGCTCGGAGTCCTTACGGCCTTTCCAGAGCGCGAAGTCGCGAGGATCGCGCTTGCCGCGCGGATCCGCGTCCGCGGCGGCCTCCATGTCGTCCACCGCCTGCCGGGTCAGCTCTCCGTATGCCGGCCAGGAGCGGACGTCGAAGTAGACGTCCCCGGAGCCGTCCGCGGCCGGATAGGCGTGTCCGCGCTCGATGAGGGTCGCGATCAAGTCGATCATCTCCGGGATGTGCCCGGTCGCCAGCGGTTCGTAGGTCGGCGGCGCCACGTTGAGGGCGGCGTAGGCCCGGTCGAGCTCGCGATGCATGGCGTAGGCGAGGTTGAACCACTCGCGGCCCTGCTCGGCCGACTTGCGCAAGATCTTGTCGTCGATGTCGGTGATGTTGCGGATGAAGGTCACCTCGTAACCGCGCCAGGCCAGCCAGCGTTGCAGCACATCGAAGTTGACTCCCGACCGGACGTGACCGACGTGTGGTTCGGACTGCACCGTGAGGCCGCAGACGTAGAGCGACGCCCTGCCCGGCTGGAGGGGCACGAAGTCACGCACTTCGCGGGTCGCGGTGTCGTGGAACCGGAGAGTCACGGGCCAAGCCTAGTGAGCAGGGGCAGTCTGCGCCGAAACGTGCGATCGCCGAGTCGGCCCGAAAGGTCACATCACCGCGAACTCGACGGTGTGCCAGCCTTCCGACCCGTTCGGTGCCGGCGGCAGTTCGACTCCGGACTGGGTGAAGCCGGTCTCGTCGGTGGCGCGCACCCGGACGATATGGGAACCCGGCGCGAGGTCGACATCGGTGCGCCACTGCACCCAGGTGTCCACGTTGGGGGTCGCGGCCAAGTCGGCTGCCGTCCAGGGTCCGCCGTCGACCGACACCTCGACCGACTTCACTCCGACTCCCTGACGCCACGCGGTCCCGGCGATCGTGACCGGACCGGCTCCCACGGTGTCGCCTGCCGTGGGCACGTCGATGCGCGAGGCCAACTTGTTGGGACCCAGGGCGGTCCATCCGCGCGAGGTCCAGTAGCCCTCGTCCTCGGCGAAGGTGGTCACCTTCATCTCCACCACCCACTTGGTGGCGCTCACGTAGCCATACAGTCCCGGCACCACAGCGCGCACCGGGAAGCCGTGCTCGATGGTCAGCGGCTCACCGTTCATCGCCACTGCGAGGATCGCGTTGCGGTCGTCGGTCAGCGCGCTCAACGGGGTCACACAGGTCCAGCCGTCGTGGGAGGTCTGCAGCACCGCGTCGGCGCCGTCTTGGACGCCGGCCTCAGCCAAGACCTCCGCCAGCCGGACCCCGGACCACCAGGCGTTGCCGATCAGATCCCCGCCGACCTCGTTGGAGACACAGTTCAACGTGATCCAGGCTTCGGTGAGGGTGCGGCCGGTCAGATCATCGAAGGTGATCTCCAGCGGATTGTCGACCAGCCCGTGAATGCGCAGGGTCCAGGTCGCCGGGTCCACGGCCGGCGGCACCAACGAGGTGTCGATCCGGTAGAAGTCGTCGTTCGGGGTCTGCCACGGCTGCCCCAACCCGAAGTCGGTCCCGGCCGGAGCTCGGGGCGAGGTGACCGCCAGCATCAAGGCGTCGCGGGCAGCTTCGACTTTGGCGCGGCCCTGGCCGATCATCTGGCCGAAGCCGTAGGCAACCACCCCGACACCGAACACTGCGGTCGAGGTGAGCAGGAACCGACGCCGCCCTGCAGCCTCGGCGGCCGGACGCAACACAGCCAGCCCGATCACCCAGGTGATGAAGCCGATGACCACCGGTGCCAGGTCGCGCACCTCGTAGCGGGGTTCGGAGATCACCGCGGCGGCGCCGACGCCGGAGATCAGCACGAACCCGCCGAGAGCCAGCGTGTGACTGCGACGGGCAAGCACTCCGAGACCGGCGTACAGCGCGGCGCTGAGGATCAGGGTGCCGATGACCAGCAGCAGTTTGTCGTAGGTGCCGACCAGTTCGATCAGGAAGTGGGAGATGCCGCCGGGGGTGATGCGGATGACCGCGTCGGCGACGGCGACGACGGGCGAATGGTCGATGTCGAGGGCCAACGCCACACCCGTGCTGGTCGCCAGGCCGGCGAAACCGATCAGCAGACCCACCAGCGGCCATCGCCACCGGCTCTGCGGAGTGTGCGTCGGCGGTGCGCTCACGTCGGTGGCCAGCCCGGTCATGGACCCATTCTGCCCCGTCCTGGGTTGGGGACCCGGTCACGCAGCCAGAAATGGCGATGCCGTAATGGTTCGGTAAGAACCTGCGGCATGATCGGTTCATGATGCGCACCGGGATCGGCACCGACGTCCATCGCCTCCAGGCCGGGGTGCCGCTGTGGGTGGCCGGTCTGCATTGGCCGGACGCACCGGCCGGACTGGCGGGGCACTCCGACGGCGACGTGGCCGCCCATGCTGCCTGTGACGCGTTGTTCTCGGCCGCAGGGTTGGGTGACTTGGGCTCCAATTTCGGCACCGCCGACCCACGGTGGGCGGGCGCCTCGGGAGCCAGGCTGCTGGCCGAGGCGGCGTCCCGGGTCCGGGCGGCGGGCTTCGAGATCGGCAACCTCGCAGTGCAGGTGATCGGCAACGGCCCCAAGATCTCGACCCGTCGGGCCCAGGCGGAACTGGTGTTGTCCAAGGCGGCCGGTGCCCCGGTGTCGGTTTCGGCGACCACCACCGACGGACTCGGCTTGACCGGTCGCGGCGACGGGGTCGCGGCGATCGCGACCGCCTTGATCGCGACCGCGTCGAGCACGGCACCCTGAGGCAGGCCGCTCTGCGCCCGCGAGGTCAGGCGCCGAGGCGGCGCCCGATCAACACCACGCCGTTCTCAACCTTGACGTCGTATGCCGGCACTGAGACGTGGGCGTCCTCCAGGCAGCGTCCGGTGCGCAGATCGAAGGCATGTCGATGCACCGGTGAGGCGACGAACGGGATCTCGCCGCGTACCCCGACGATTCCGCGGGACATGATCGACGCCTTGGCGAACGGGTCGTGGTTGCCCAACGCGTAGATCTTGTCGTCGGTGAGACGGAAGATCGCCACCGCCTGCCCGTGCACCAGGGCGGTGACGCCGCGTTCGACCTCTAGGTCGACCACACGGCACACCGGTTGCCACTCCTCGACACTCGACACCATTGGCTGACCCGTCTCCCACATTTCCCGAATGACAGGAAAGGTATGGAGCCAGACCGCTCAGGCAGGTAACACACTGTTACAGCCATGAAAATGCTTGGCTGCGATCAGCGACCTTGGTTGGCGACTGCGGCAGCGGCCTCGGCGGCAGCCTCGGGGTCGAGATACTCCCCGCCGGGCACCAGGGGCGCGAAGGAATCGTCGAGGTGATAGACCAACGGCTGGGCCGTCGGGATGTTCAGAGCGGCGATGTCTGCGTCGGAAATGCCGTCGAGGTGCTTGACCAAGGCCCGCAGCGAGTTGCCGTGGGCGGTGACCAGCACCGTGGTGCCGGCCGCCAACTGCGCCTTGATGACCTCGTCCCAGTAGGGGATCAGACGATCGACCACATCGGCCAGGCATTCGGTGCGAGGCACCTCGATGTCGGCATACCGCGGGTCGCCGACCTGGGAGAACTCATCGTCGTCGTCCAGCGGGGGCGGGGGCACGTCGTAGGAACGGCGCCAGATCTGGAACTGCTCGTCGCCGAACTTGGCCAGCGTCTCGGCCTTGTTCTTGCCCTGCAGCGCACCGTAGTGACGCTCGTTGAGCCGCCAATCGCGCTGAACCGGGATCCAGTGCCGGTCGCAGGCGTCGAGCGCGATCGCGGCGGTGTTGATGGCACGGCGAAGCAGCGAGGTGTGCACCACCTCGGGCAGCAGCCCCGACTCCAGGATCAATCGACCGCCGTTGAGGGCCTCACTGCGACCCTTCTCGGTGAGTGCGACGTCGACCCAACCGGTGGACAGGTTCAGCGCGTTCCATTCGCTCTCACCGTGGCGGAGCAGGATCAGCGCCCCCGGCATCAGTGGCCCTCGGCGCCGGCCTCGGCCTCGCCGCCATGGGCCGGCAGTTCAGCCTCGAGGTCCTCGCAGGTCGCTGTGTCGGCGCCGGGGACTTGAATGCCGGAGTATTCGAAGCAGGGCCGCACGACGACCGCGATGACACTCGTCTGGGTGCCGTCGGAGAATTCATAGTCCAGATGCACCACCCGGCCCGCGACGACACCCTCACCGGTGACCGGAACGGGGTCGTTCGACAGGTTGACCGACTCGCCGGGAGCGACCGCGATCGGCTCGAAGGTGGTGGTCAAGCCCTCGCCGGAGATCGAGTCGACGGTGAGTGCTTCAGACGCGACGTTGTCCTCGGGGTCGACCGAGTCGGTGGTCACCGCGGAGTTGACCAGATTGCCGATCAGGACTCCGGAACCGTCTTCGGCGGACACGATGCGGGCCGCGAGGATCTTGACACTGGAGTCGAGGTCGTAGCCGCCGTTGGCGATGGTGTTCTCGCGGTCGGTGGCGTAGTCGAATCCACACGAACTCAGCACAAAGGCGGCGCATACCAGCGCCACGGCGCTGCGGATCTTCGTCGTCACAGGGGACACCCTACCGATCCGGAGTGCCTCCCCGGTCCAGGGCCCCATCTGGAGGACCCTCGAGCGACGCGGACCGGCTCAACCGGCGGAGCCCAAAAACTTCGGAAAATCACAGAAACGGGGTTCTGTCAACCCCGCACTATGGCCCTGACCTGCGGAAACGTCGGCTGAGGGAGCCCAAAACCCGTGGTAGACTAGGTCTCCTAGAAAGGGGCACCTGACCTATGACTTTCACCGTCGGCGAGACCGTTGTTTACCCAAACCATGGAGCCGCAGTTATCGAGGACATCGAGATGCGGACGATCAAGGGAGAGGAAAGGCAATACCTCGTCTTGCGGATAGTTGCCCAGCAAGACCTCGTGGTGAGGATTCCAGCCTGCAACGTCGACCTCGTCGGTGTGCGCGACGTCGTCGACCAGGCCGGCCTCGACCGGGTTTTCGACATCCTGCGTGCGGCCCACGTGGAGGAGCCCACGAACTGGTCACGGCGCTTCAAGGCCAACATGGAGAAGTTGCACAGCGGCGACGTGATGAGGGTCGCCGAGGTCGTGCGCGACCTGTGGCGTCGCGAGCGTGACCGTGGCCTGTCCGCCGGCGAAAAGCGGATGCTGGCCAAGGCCCGCCAGATCCTGGTCTCCGAGCTCGCCCTGGCCGAGCAGACCAACGAGGACAAGGCAGAGGCCATCCTCGAAGACGTCCTCGCCTCCTGATCAACCTGCCACACCACTTATCGCAGACGTGGCAGATCCAACGAGCCTCGGCTTCATCCTCGAGATGGACCGGGGCTCGTTGCCGTTCGCGTTGATCCATGGCGAATCACTGGTGGCCTGCGCCGCCTGGGCCGCCGGCGAGGCCGGAGTGCAGTTGGTCGACGCCTCACTGGACTGGGATGCGGTGGCCGAGTACGTCGAGGCCGACCCGGTCCCGGTGGTGCTGCACGACCCGCTGTGCCCGATGACACCCCCAGACTTCATCGCCTCGTGCGTGGAGGTCGCCGGAGCTACCGGGGTGGTGGTCGTGGGCACCCGACCCGTCACCGACTCGGTCAAGCAGGTGGTCGACGGGTTCCTCGTCGGAGATGTCGACCGCGATGCGCTGTCCATCCTCACCTCACCGATCGTGATCCCTGCGCTGGCAGTGGCCGCCATCGCAGAGACCGGCGGACTGGTCTCCACCGACTTCTCTGTGCTCGCCGGCTGGCTGGCTGAGCGCTGGGAGGTTGTTGCGGTGCCGGCACCGGCTGCCGGCCGACGGGTCGCCACGATTGACGACGTCACCGTGTTGGAGGCCCTGACCACCCCCGGGCCCGGCTACGCCGGGCCTGGTTTTCCCAGAAATCAGGGAAAACTGGAACTTGGCACGGGAAGCTTCCCGTGCCAAGTACCAGTTTTCCGTGCCAAGTGGCCGGTGGGCGTCCACCGGCTGGACCCCGGCGCCGTCGATCAGTCCCG
>JBPPMQ010000094.1:0-66701 GCA_051306135.1 Nocardioides sp.
CCGGCCATGTCGATCTCGTTGTCGAAGTGGCCGATGTTGCCCACGATCGCCTGGTGCTTCATCCGGCTCATCTGCTCGGCGGTCACCACGTCGCGGTTCCCGGTGGCGGTGATGATGATGTCGGCTGTCGCCAGCACGTTGTCGAGGGTGTCGACCTGGTATCCGTCCATAGCGGCCTGAAGCGCGCAGATCGGGTCGATCTCAGTGACGATGACCCGGGCGCCCTGACCGCGCAACGACTCCGCGCATCCCTTGCCGACGTCGCCATAGCCACACACCACGGCGACCTTGCCGCCGATGAGGACGTCGGTGGCGCGGTTGATGCCGTCGATGAGGCTGTGCCGACAGCCGTACTTGTTGTCGAACTTGGACTTGGTGACCGAGTCGTTCACGTTGATCGCAGGGAAGAGCAGGGAACCCTCGCGCATCATGTCGTAGAGCCGGTGAACGCCGGTGGTGGTCTCCTCGGTGACTCCGACGATGGACTCCGCGATGGGGGTCCACCGGTCCTGCCGCTCGGCCAGGCTGCGGTTCAACAACTCGAAGATGACCTTCTGCTCCGCGCTGGTGGCCGAGGTGGGGTCGGGAGCGATCCCGCTCTTCTCCATGTCGAGGCCCAGGTGCACCAGCAGCGTCGCGTCGCCGCCGTCGTCGAGGATCATGTTCGGGTACTGCGGTTCGCCGTCTTTGTCCGGCCAGGCCAGGATCTGCTCGGTGCACCACCAGTATTCCTCCAGCGACTCGCCTTTCCAGGCGAAGACCGGGATCCCGGCCGCAGCGATGGCTGCTGCCGCGTGGTCCTGGGTGGAGAAGATGTTGCAGGAGGCCCAGCGGACCTCGGCGCCGAGCGCGACCAGCGTTTCGATGAGCACGGCGGTCTGCACGGTCATGTGCAGGGATCCAGCGACGCGCGCTCCCTTGAGCGGCTGGGAGTCCGAGTAGCGACTGCGCATCGCCATCAGGCCGGGCATCTCGTGCTCGGCCAGCGAAATCTCGGTGCGGCCGAACTCGGCCAGACCGATGTCGGCGACCTTGTAGTCGGATCCGGCAGTGTGGTTCATGGAAACGCTCTCTTCCCCTGAAGGTCGATCAACCGGCAGCGGCTGACATCGCGCTGTCTGCTGATCGCAGCTGTCTGCACCGCGCTTCTGCGCACTCGCGGGATCTCCCGTGCAGGCAGGCCAAGCGTAGGTCGCCAGGCAGGAATTTTCTCAATTCCCGGCGTGCGCACTTCTGCCCCGCAGCACGCCCACCAGGTGAACCACAGTCACTGCGACCGCGCCGACGATCAGGCCGACGACCGCCGAACACAGGGTGTTCACACACCACGCAAGAGCAGGGCCGAGAGTGTCGAAGGCGTGCTCGATCTCATCCTCGAGGTCGTGAACCAACCCGTAGGGACCATGCCATCCCAAGTCGTCCGCCCCGGAGAGCAGAATGTGGCCGCCGACCCAGATCATGGCAGCGATTCCGATGACAGAGATAGCGGAGAGCAGGCGCGGCATCGCTGCCACCAGTCGGCGACCGAGCCCTCGACGAAGCGCAGATCCCGCGCTGGCCAGTCTCAACCCGACGTCGTCCATCTTCACGATGAGCGCCACCACTCCGTAAACCACCGCGGTGATGACGAAAGCGACCGCCACCAGCGCTCCGAGACGCAGCCAGAACGACTCCTCGGCCACTTCGTTCAGGCTGATCACCATGATTTCAGTGGACAGGATGAGATCAGTCCGGATGGCGCCGGAGATCAGCTTCTTCTCCGCCTCAGGGCCCTGCTCGGTCACGGGTACGTCGTGGTGGTCGTGTCCGGAGATCCTGGCCCAGATCTTCTCGACGCCTTCGAAGGCGAGATAGGTGCCGCCCATCATCAACACCGGGGTGATCAGCCATTCCGCGAACTGACTGAGCAGCAGTGCGACCGGGAGAATGATGAAGAGCTTGTTCCGGATCGAGCCGACGGCGATCTGCTTGACGATCGGCAACTCTCTGCTGGCATCGACCCCATGCACGTATTGCGGGGTGACTGCGGTGTCATCGACGACCACGCCGGCCGCTTTCGCGCTCGCTTTGGCTGCGGCCGCGCTGACGTCATCGACCGATGCGGCCGCCATCTTCGCGATGGCTGCGACGTCATCGAGCAGCCCGAACAACCCAGCACTCATCGGCTTCCTTCACCCTCAGTCGTCGACTAGGCCAATGCCCAGGTACTCGGCGGCATAGCGCCCCTGCAGCATCAGTGCAGCGTAGCGCGCGATCTCGGACCCGGCGGAGGTGTCGATGATCTCGACGCGGACACCTCGATGGTCCGCCTCGGCGACGAGACGTTTCCGCACAGCCACGACGGCAGGATCCGCATTGGCGTCGTCGAGAACCACCAGGATAGGTCTCAACTCTCGGGACTCGTCGGCGAACGGGTCGTCGAAGACGTCGTGCGGACGTGAGGCCTCGATCACCGGGAACAACTGGTCGGCGTCGCCGGCGATGGACGTGCGCCCGGAGGCACGCCGGATCGCCTCGGCCACCCGGCGGGCAGCACGGGCAGCGAGGACCGAACCGCCCCAGACCACCGGAACCGAGTCGGCCAGGCTGATCGCCAGCAGTTTGCCGGGGTTGATCGACAGGTCCCGATGGGGAGAGTTGGCGATCGCGACCTCGTCGAGTGCCACGGCCACCGACTCCGGGTCAGTGGCGGGACCGAGTTGGACTTGAGCCAGGAAAGCGAGCATCGCGACTGCCAGTGCGGTCTGGTCGGAAGCCGCAGCGGGCAGGATCGTGACGTCGCGGCCGGTTGCATGTTCGCCCACCAGGGAATTCGGATGGCAGGCGACCACCACCTGGCACCCTCTGCGAATGGCTTCTGCCACAGCGCTGGCCGCGCCCACGTCGGAGCCATCCGGAGCCAGTACGACAACGAGGTCCATGGGGCCGGCCCATCCGGGAAGTCCGGGGTTGGGCCAGGCCACGAACGGCACCGGGCACCACGGTTCAAGCACCGCACGAAGCAGTCGCGAGTCGGGTCCGGCGGCCACCACTGCTCGCGGACGCTGCTGGCTGGCCCGGTCCACCGCATCGGCGATCGCTTCCTGCGCGCGCGCATACTCAGCCCGCACCCGAGACCCGGACTCGGCGAGGCTACGGAGTCGGAGGTCGGCCGCCGACAGCGCCACCTCGTTGTCCAGTCGGGATTCGTCGAACCACGTCATCGGGTTGCCCTCACCGGGAGACGGCCTCGTCCACCAGGAGGACCGGGATGTCGTCCACGACGGGGAACACCAGACCACATTCGCTGCTCAACGTCTCGGACCCGTCGGGGTTCTCGGCGTGCGCCAACGTGCTCCCGCACTCGGGACAACGGATGATCTCCAGCAACTGGTCCGGCATAGCCATGGTTGCAGGTTAGTCGGTGCTCAGAATGCGTAGGTGGCCGAGGCGGCGGCCACTGCCCCCGGTAGCTTCCGGGCTGGGATCTTGGGCAGGAGCCGGCCGGGGGCCGACCCGCCCAGCCTCCCGGACAGCGTCGGCCAGCGCCAGCAGGTCGTCGTGGGCCGGTGCCGGGGCGACGGCCTGGTAGGCGAGCCGCAGGACCTCCCAGCCCCGAGGGGCTGAAAGCCGCTCGGCGTGCTCGTCGCACAGGTCATAAGCGTGGGGCTCGGCCGTGGTCGCCAACGGTCCAACCACGACGGTCGAATCGGCGTAGACATAGGTCAAGGTGCACACCGCGGCACGGGGGCAGGCAGCACGTGAACAGCGGCGCGAGAGACTCACGGCCGAAACGCTACTCGTCCCGACCCCGGTGACCGGTTAGGCTCGCGGTCATGGGCGGCCGGACACGAGATCGACACGGTCGCGGTATGCGTGGGCCGGCGATTGTTCCTACCCGACCGGGTCATCCGCGGACCCGGACGCGCTCAGAGCGGTTCGACGACTTGGCCCTAGCCATCGTGACCGAGATCGACGATCGCTGGCAGTCGGAGCTCGGCCTGATCGAGTATGCCTGCGAAGACACCCCGATGCTCCCCGACGACTGGGCGGCCGAGTCGGTTCCGTTGGCCACTCTGGTCCGAGGGTCCGGCGCGACTCCCACCCGTCTGGTGGTGTTCCGACGGCCGATCGAGCAGCGCGCGGAGAGCCGCGAGGAACTGCGCGCCCTGGTGCTGACAGTGGTCGTCGAACAGATCGCCGAACTGCTGGGCTTGCCGGCATCGAAGGTCGATCCGCGCTATGAAGACTGAAGGTTCAGCCTCCGAAAGATGGTCTGACCGAGGGAACCAGTGAGGTGTAGGCCGGTTCGGTGAAGCCGACCACGCCCCGATCGGTGACCACGGCACTGGCGGCGAATGAGACGTTGGTCCCGAGGACTTCGATGCGTTGCGCTGCGTCGGGTACGTCGACCTCCGCGCCCATACCTTCGGTCAAAGCGACCCGTCGGCGATCGATCTGCTCTCCGGACCGGTCGAAACTGCTGACCACCACGCTGCCGACACCGTCGGCCCCGCCGAGGACGACGGACTTGGCTCCCGTGGGAACCAGCACGGCACTGGCGCTCTGTACGCGCGAGGATGCTCCGACCAGGGTGAGAGCGGAGGTTGTGGTGGTGCGCAGAGAAGACACCACCGGCTGGTCCGAGGCGACGACCACGCCGAGGGCGCCGTCGGCAACCTCGCTGCCCAGTAAGCGGGCCAGATCGAGGGTGCTGGTCTCGCCGGGCTTGATCTGGACCGGTTCGGATCCGGTCGGGGTGAACACCGACTCCCCCGCCAACAACCGAACCGCAACGCTCGCCCGAACCGTGCCCGGGTTGGTGATCACCAGGTTCGAGTCGTCGCCGACCAACCCGAGCAACAGGTTGTTCGTGGCCGGCGCGTCCTGCCCCGGCAACTGATTGACCCCGCGGACGCTGCCGTCCAGATCGGTGAGGGTATCGGTGACCTGGACGCTCACCTGGCCGCGAACGACCTGGCTGTGTAGGGTCAGCCACCCCAACATCGGGGTCTGGTCGGCCAGCTCGATCCGCACTGCCGAGTTGGCGGGGACCACGATGCCCCGCAGGTCGGGCACACCCAGTTCCCCTCCAGGTCCGTAGAGGGTCAGGTCGATGACGGCCTGTCCGGGAGTGGGGTTGACCAACTCGACGACTGATGCGTGCCGCGGCCCCGCACCCAGTCCGACGAACCAGGATGCCGAGATCGGTGCGGTGCAGGCTGCGACGGTCGGTGGATCACTGGTCCACTGTCCCGCGACCAGGCCGGACGCTGTGGCTCCGGTGCCCAGGAACACCGAGGCAGTGCCGAGGTTCGTGGGGCGAATCGTGGCGGCGTCCGCGCCGAGCGAGACCCCTACCGAGGTAGCCGTGCCCGCAGGCGTCGCACAGACCACCGCATTTCGATCGAGGTCCCGGGTCAAGGGCGCGTCGGCGGAGTCGGGGGTTGCCGACAGCGACACGCCGACCAGCATCAGGACGGCGACCACGGGCAGCGCGAGGCCGGTGGCGAGCACGGGATCGGTTCGCCGGTTCATCGGGCGCCGCCCCGAACCATGTCGCTGCGGCGCGCCGGGCGAGGGCCGCGGGAACGGCCTGCCCGCACCGTCGGCAGACACAACGCCAGAACTATCACCAGGCCCGTGATCTGGATGGCGAGCAGGACGGTGCGGACCCAGTCGCGGCCCGACGATTCCAGCAGCGGCTCGTCGTTGAGTTGCCAGGCCGGCGTGGTCCGGTCGGCCGCGCTGGTGCGGCGTACCCCGCCGCTGGCGTCGATCTCTTCGGCGACATGCGGATCCGCAGGTGCCGGCATCACGATGTAGCGCACCCCGTAGCGGCTAAGTTCGCCCATGACCGCCGGCGTCGGTTCGGAGACGACGCGGGTGAGCACGTCCTCGAAGGCGGTGTCCGTGGGGGTGAGCGCACGAATCTCGTCTTCCCCAACTGTTGGGCCGTCGCCGCGTTGGATCGAGTAGGTCAGCCCGTCCGCTACCGACCCGGTGATGATCGCGATTCCGTCCGACGCCGCGAGTTCGGCCTGCTCGCGCATGTAGGCCGGAACCGAGGAGTCCCTGGGGTCCGAGAGTGCATTGTCTTGCACCAGCCAGGACCCGAGGCCCACAACCGGGACCACTGCTGCCAGGCCAACGATGACCGCGGCAGGGATTCGCCACCAGCGGGGCTTGCGGGCAGCTAGGCCTCCTTGCACGCCGAACAGACAGGCCACCAGGCAGGCACCGTGGGCAACCACGACTCCGACCGCGACCCCGGCGGGGGCTGTGCCGCCCCTGACGCCGATCGGAATCAGGGAGACCAGCATGGTGACCACCAGGGCGACCACCGCGACGATCCAGCACACCACCACTGGGATGCGCGTGGCTCGGGGCACCAGCGACGCGACGGCGAGGGTCAGCAGGGTCGCAGTGAACCACCATGGCGCGAGGATGTCGCTCGCTCCGGGGACCCGCCCGGCCTCCAGCAACAGCCCGGCGCCACCAGTCCGGTAGACCATCGGCAGCCACCACGGGGACAGCAGCACCAGCGGGGTCGCCAAGGCTGCGAAAGGCGGGCCCCACACCGTCGACTGCCGGGCCCCACCGGGCACCAAGACGGCGGCGAGCCCGAGCGCGACCGCTGCGAGGAGGGCGCCGATCGGCCAGATGACCGGGGTGAATGCGACCGCGAGGCTGAGCAGGAATCCCGAACGCCACCCGGCGCGCCAGCGGCGGTCCGCCTCCGGCTCTGCGAATCCGAGGCTTGCATGCAGTAACCACGGCAGCAGCGCCGCCACCACCACTGTGCCCAGTCGGCCTTCGCCCCAGGCGTCGGTCATCACCGGCACCAGCGCCCAGGTGACCGACCCCCAGAGCATCAGCCAGCGCGGTGCTCCCCGCGGGGAGGCTAGCCGGCCGAGGACCCTGAGCAGGCGCCACGCGCCCCACACGGAGAAGGGAAAGGCGAACATCATGATCGCGGTGATCGTGGCCTGCGCACCGAACGGCAGTCCCGCGACGGCCAGGAAGAAGACGTATCCGGGGGCTGGGATGCTGCTGCCCTCTTCGATCGGATGCCAACTGGCGAAATGCAGACCGAACCAGCCCGGAGAACTGGTGGGCGCCGGGGAGAGGCCGGGAGCAACGACGGCCCCGATGGCGTCGCGGGCACAGATCAGCCCGATAACGACAGCCAGCCCGAGCAACACCATCACCGGGTTGAGTCGGGCCAACCATCCGGAGTCGCTCAGCATCTCGTCCTCGTCATCGGGGGACGCTTGGCGCTGGGCCTGGGCGGCGAATGAGGCGGGGTCCGCTTCGGCGGCGGCGATTCGCCGGCGTTCGGCGACGTCGGAGGCCTGGTTGCTGAGCGCTGCGACGACGTCGGAGACGAAGTCCATCCCGATCCGGTAGGGCAGCCACCAGGGTGCCAATAGGCCACCGGCCCCGCTGCGGTGAGTTCGACTGCGTCGGGCCGCGATCAGTTCCCTGGGACTGGCCCAAATGTTCAGCAGAGCGGCAAGTTCGTCGAATGCCTCTCCGGGTGATCGGACCAGAAAGAAGCCGAGCATCCTCAGCAGCGTCCCGAGGGTGAGCCGCATGAGTTTCCACGGCAGCGTCCAGCCGGGCGAGTTGACCAGCAAGGTGTAGAGCGCGGCCCGGCGTTCGGCGAAGTGGGTGTGTCGCCCGGTCAGCGGGGTGCTTCGGACACCGCGATGCGCCGCCTCGAGGTGAAACACCACGGCGCTCGGAACGACCATGGTCGCGTGCCCGGCGTTCGCTGCGCGCCAGCCCAGATCGATGTCGTTGCCGAACATCGGCAGGCGCTGGTCCAAGCCACCGAGTTCAACCAGGACGCAGCGGCGCACGAGCATGCCCGCAGTGTTGACCGCGAGCACCCGCCTAGCTTGGTCGTGTTGTCCTTGGTCGGTCTCGCCGCGCTCCAGCCCCGTGTGTCGGCGGCCGGTGCCGGTGATGGTGACACCGACTTCGAGCAGTCGTCGCAGGCTCGGCCACTCGCGCAACTTGGGACCGAAGATGTCGACCTCGGGGTGCGCCTGCGCAGTTGAGAGCAGTTCAGCCAGAGCGGTCGGCGCCGGGGTCGAGTCGTCGTGGAGCAACCAGAGCCATTCGGCGTCGGTGTGTTCCAGGGCAAGGTCGACGGCCTGGGGGAAGCTCGTCCGGCCAGACTCGTGAAGAACCAGGTCGAAGGACGCCTCGAGGAGTTCTGCGCTGTTGTCTCTGCTGCCGGTGTCCACCGCAATGGTGGTCTCCAGTGGCACGGTCTGGGCGGAGATCGCGTCGAGGATGGTGGGGATCCACTGGGAGCCGTCATGGCTCACCAGCACCAGCGCAACCGAAGATCCCACCGGTGAAACATAGCCCAGACCGGCCCGTCCGCCGGTCTCGGCGATGGTGGCCGGAGCTCAGACGGCGCGCTTCTTCAACTTCCGTCGCTCACGCTCGGACAGGCCGCCCCAAATGCCGAACCGCTCGTCGTTCATCAGGGCGGAGTCCAGACAGTCGCCGCGGACGTCGCAGGTCAGGCAGACCTTCTTGGCCTCTCGCGTCGACCCGCCCTTTTCGGGGAAGAATGCCTCCGGGTCGGTTTGAGCGCACAGCGCCCGCTCCTGCCAATTACCGTCGTCGTTCCCGGGTTCCAGGAGGAAGAGTTCTCGCACAGCAGTCACCTTTCGACCCATGACCTTGCCCTCGGATCCGCTACCAACACATCGGCGTGTCGACTGGCGCCCAGGGAAAAACCTACTACAGGAATTACATGCCTGTCATTCGATTCTGTCAACCCTGGATCTGCCCGGTGGAGCGAACGTGCAGGATGGAGCCATGAAGATCACGGTGCTGTCAGGCGGCCATGGAGGCGCGAAGTTCATCCAGGGTCTGCTGCACATGCTCCGCAGCGACGCCGAACGCTCCGGGGAGACCGCAGCGGAGGTGAGCGTGATCGCCAACACGGCCGACGACCTGTGGTTGCACGGACTCAAGATCTGTCCGGACCTGGACACGGTGATGTACACCCTGGGGGAGGGTCTCGACCACGATCGCGGTTGGGGTCGGGTCGAGGAGACCTGGTCGATCGCCGAGGAGTTGAATCGGTACGGTGTCGAGGGCACCTGGTTCGGGCTCGGTGACCGCGATATCGCCACGCACCTGGTCCGGACCCAGATGCTCGACGCCGGCTACTCCCTCACCGAAGTCACCGACGCACTGTGTCGACGGTGGAACCCCGGTGTCCGACTGCTGCCGATGACCGACGACAGAGTCGAGACTCACGTCGCGGTTGCGGACCCTGATTCCCCCAGCGGGCGCACGGTGGTCCACTTCCAGGAGTACTGGGTCCGCATGCACGCGGCAGTCCCGGCCGAGGCGCTGGTGTTCGTCGGGCTTGACCAGGCAGAACCCGCCCCCGAGGTGGTCGAGACGATCCTCGATGCCGACCTGGTGATCGTGCCGCCGTCGAACCCGGTGGTCAGCGTCGGCACCATCCTCGGGGTGCGGGGCGTTCGCGATGCGCTGGGTCGCACGAAGGCTCCAGTGGTCGGGGTGTCCCCCATCATCGGCGGCCACCACGTCCGCGGCATGGCCGAACAGGTGCTGGCTTCCATCGGCGTGGCCGCGGATGCAGGAGCCGTTGGGATGCACTACGGGCCCCGTTCCCAAGGTGGGATTCTGGACGGCTGGCTGGTCGACACCACCGACGCCGACTCGGTGCCGCTGCTGGCGGCTTCGGGGATCCGTTGTGCAGCGGTTCCGCTGTGGATGCACACCGAGGAGGCCACCGCAGACATCGCCCGCGCCGCCATCGAGCTGGTCTCGTGATCACCATCTGGGCACCCGACGGAGTGGGAGAGATCCGCGTCGGCGACGACTTGGTGACCGAGTTGCTGGCGGTGGCTGATCTCGCCGAGGCCGACGTGGTGGTGGTGACCAGCAAAGTGGTCAGCAAGGCCGAGGGGCGCGCTCGAGAATCGACCCGCGAGGACGAACTGGTCGGGCAGACCACCCGCGTGGTTGCTCGACGGGGGCAGACCGCCATCGTGCGCAACCGGCTCGGGCTGACGATGGCTGCGGCCGGCATCGACGCCTCGAACGTCGACCTGGGATGGGTGCTGCTGCTCCCGGAGGACCCCGACGCGTCGGCCCGGACGATACGGGAGCAGATCGCGCACCGGACCGGGCTCAACGTGGGCGTCATCATCTCCGACACCGCCGGCCGGGCGTGGCGCGAGGGGCAAGCCGACATCGCGATCGGCGCAGCCGGGGTGCTGGTGATGGAGGACTTCGCCGGCAGTTCTGATGGCTACGGCAACGACCTGCGGGTCACCGCGCCCGCTGTCGCCGACGAACTGGCCAGCGCTGCCGAACTGGCCGGACAGAAGCTGGGCGGGCGCCCGTTCTCGGTGATCCGCGGCCGCGGCGACCTAGTGCTGCGGCCCGGCGATCACGGACCCGGGGCCGTCCGACTGATCCGCGATGAGGGGAGCGACTTCTTTGGGCTCGGCGCCCGCGAGGCGGTCGTCCGGGCGGTGGCAGGAGCAGACGAGGACCGTCGCCCGTTCGGGGCACCGGCAGACTCCGCAGAACTCGCCGAGGCCCTGGCTCTGGCCTTCGGAGTGGCCGCGCAACCCTCCCGCGACGGACTTGAGATCGACCGCTTACCCGACGAGGCGCTGCGCGCGGTCGCCTTCGCCCACGGATGGGCCGTGTCGGCAAGTGACGCTGGTTCACAGCTCTCACCAACTCATCAGTAGACTGCCCCTGCCCCGAACCAAGCGAATGAGGACACCCGTGGCCAAGAAGCCCGCCGACCGCAAAGCGGTCATCGACGACATCCGACGCAAGCAGAAGGCTGCCGAGAAGCGCAGCAGTTACGCGATCGTCGGTGTGTGCGTCGCCGTGGCCGTGTTGATCATCGCCGCTGCCGCCTACCGACCGGTCAAGGACTGGTGGTCCCTGCGTGAGTTCAAGGGGCTGGACCTGTCTTCGATCGGAGCGCCGGCCAGCGTGTGCGGGGACCGCGTGTTCCGGGTCCCAACCGGCGCGTCGGCCTCGGGCACCGACGGTTCGCACGTGCCCGAGGGCGCGGAGGTCGACTACGAGTTCGCCCCGCCGATCTTCGGGCCGCATTGGAACGTGGGCGGCGTCGCACCGGTTCCGATGGACCGCAAGTTCTACACCGCCGAGGATCGGCCGCCGCTGGAGGCACTGGTACACAACTCCGAGCACGGCTACGCCATCCTCTGGTACGACGAGACGATCGCCGACGACGCCGACGCGCTCACCGAAGTCCGGGCACTGGCCCAGAAGTTCCCCGGCACCTCGAACCTGCGCTACAAGTTCAAGGCAGTTCCATGGTTGTCGACCGACGAGGACGGCGCCGCCTTCCCCGACGGTATGCACGTTGCTTTGACCCACTGGGCCGCCAACGACGTGGTGGGCTTCGACGACCGCAAGGAAGGCGAGCAGACCGGCATCTGGCAGTACTGCTCCGAGGTCTCCGGCGACGCGCTCAAGCAGTTCATGATCGACTACGACTACCTGAACTCGCCCGAGCCCAACGCCATGTGAGCCGTGCGCTTGGCGACCACGCTCAGGTGAGATGGTTCTCCAGGCCGGCAACGACCTGCTTGACCTGCTGGGCTCGTGAGCGGGTGGTGACCAACACCGCGTCCGGGGTGTCGACCACCACGATGTCCTCCAGCCCGACCACAGCGATCGTCCGCCCCGAGTGAGGTATCACCAGCCCACTGGACTCGACCGCATGCACCAGGGACGCGTCGCCCAGCACCGTCGGGCCGTCCTGGCCGTCGGCCAGCGCCTGATCGAGCAGAGTCGCCAACGAGTCGAAGTCCCCGACGTCGTCCCAGCCCAGGTCTGCGGGCACCACAGCCACCCGGCCGCTGGCGGCCGCGGGCTCGGCTACCGCGTGGTCCAAGGCGATTTTGGGAAGTTCGTCCCATTCGGTGGCCATCAGTTCGGGCTCGGCTGCGATGGCTCGCAACTGGGCGGCGAAGCTCGGGTCGTTCTCAGCCAACAGGTCCAGCAACACCGTCGGGCGCACCACGAACATCCCGGCGTTCCACCGGAAGTCACCGGCGGCCAGATAACTCTCGGCCACGGCGACCGTCGGCTTCTCGACGAACTCGGAGACCACCAGCGCACCAGGATGGTCGACCAACTCGGTTCCTTGGTGGACATATCCGAAGGCCGCTGACGGGAAGGTCGGCTCGATGCCGATCGTCACCAGCCAGCCGTCCTGAGCTACCTCGTGGGCCAAGCAGACTGCCCGCTCGAACTCGGCGTGGTGCTTGATGACGTGGTCTGCGGCGAAGGAGCCCATCACCGCATCGGGGTCGCGCAACTCCAGCACGGCCGCGGCCAGGCCGATCGCTGCCATCGAGTCGCGACCCGACGGCTCGGCCAGGATGTCGGCGATGCCGGGCAGTTGCTCGATAACCGCTTCGACGTGTGCCTCACCGGTGACGACGATGATCCGGTCGGCCGCAACCGGGGTCAGCCGGTCGACGGTCTCCTGAAGCAGGGTGCGTCCCGACCCGGTCAGGTCCCGCAGGAACTTCGGCGCCGCCGACCGCGACAGCGGCCACAGCCGGGTTCCGGCTCCACCCGCAGGAATGACCGCCCAGAAGTGAGGATGACTCATGCCAATACCCTAGGAGCATGACCACGTTCGGGCAGGTAATGGGTTCACGATTGCGCAACAGTCCCGGATCTCCACTGGTGACCTTCTATGACGAAGCGACCTCCGAACGGGTGGAATTGTCCGTGACCACCTGGGCGAACTGGGTCGCCAAGGCCTCGGGGCTGATGGCTGATCTCGACCTTGAGCGCGGCATGCGGCTGCGGATCGACTTGCCGACCCACTGGCTGAGCACCGTCTTCTTGGGCGCTGCTTGGAACCTGGGGCTGGCGGTCTCCGACACAGACGACCCCGACGCGGTGGTTTGCGGACCGGCGGGGCTGGAGCGCTGGGCCGGGTCCACGTCGAGCATCGCGGTGTTGGCCTGCTCGCTGCGACCGTTGGGCGCCCGCTTCACCGACGCACTGCCCAGCGGGGTCTATGACGTCGGCGTCGAAATCTGGTCGCAACCCGATGCCTTCTCCCCCTGGGACCCGCCCGAGGACTCTGACCTCGCCTGGGACTTCGCAGACCAACGTCTCAGCCAGTCCGAGATGTGGGCGACGGCTGTCTCCGGCTCAGCCGGAGACAGCCGTCTCCTCTCGGTCGCGAATCCGGCTTCCCCACCGGGTATCGCGTCCTTCATCGAGCCGCTGTCAGCGGGCGGCTCGGTGGTCCTGGTCACTCACGCCGGTCTCGCGGAACTCGACCCAATCAGGCTCGAGGCGATCAGAGTCGCCGAGCGGGTCGTGTCCGATTGACCGCTTCCCACGCGGTGCGTCCAGGACGTCTTCGTTTACGTTGTTGGGCCCGATGGCCTATCCAGCCAGGTCATAGGCACCGAACCCTTCCCCGAGGAGCCTCGGGTCGGCCAGGCCGGAGGCCGAGCCTGCCAGCAGGTAGAGGTTGCCGGTCACCTTCGATCGGGCGATGACATCGGCATGGCCCGAGCCTCCGGTGATGTCGGAGACACCGAGGAGCCAGTCGAACCGGCTCACGTCAGCCTTGAGCCCCTTCGACCCACTGGTCAGTCCACCGGGCCCGTTGCCAGGGAACATGGTCAACCTCGCATCGGTCCGGAACAGGCTGTCCGGAGCGCCGTCGCCGTCCCATCGGCCCACCCCGATCTGGGTGGCTGCGGAAATGGCGCTGTGCGCGCCGTAGCCGGATCCCAGTCCACCATTGGGCAGACCGGCGAAGATCTGCATCGATCCGCCGGACCGCTGCCCCATGAGGTCTGGGTAGCCGTCCCCGGTCATGTCGCCGACAGCCGCCAACAGTCGCACGTTGCCGAACCCCTTGGCCAAGGTCCTGGACTCCCCGAACCGGCCGTTGCCCTTGCCGGACCGGATCTTGAGCACGCCGGAATCCATCCGGATCACGACGTCGTTGTAGCCGTCGCGGTTCCAGTCACCGACGTTGAGGATGAGGTTCGCTCGGGCAGCCTTGAAGCCGGCATAGATCGGCTTGCGCAGGTCGAGGCGATCGTTGTTCGGCACCACGAACACCTTGGATCCCCTCATCGCCACCGGGTCGGGACGTTTGCCCGCGACGATCTGGGTAGCGCCGACGACGGTGTCCATGTTGGTGAACTTGGTGTACGGCCCGAGCCTGCTGGCCACCGACCCGTCGCCACGCCCTGGGAGCACATAGCCGAGTCCGTCTGCCGAGGTGCGGACGACCAGGTCCGGCTTGCCGTCGCCGGTGAAGTCGCCCATACCCGTGATGGACGAGTACTGCTTCCACTTGCCCTCGACGGGAGTTCGCGAGGTTATCGTCCCCTTCGCGGTGCCCGGGTAGAGAAACAGCCGTTTGCCGCGACCTCCGATCAGGTCGGGGTTCGAGTCGGAGTCGAAGTCCCCGACGCCGGCCAGTCGCCGCAGGCCGGAGATGTCGACCTCGGTCGGGTAGGCCTTGAATGCGCCGGCGCCATCGCCAGCGAAGATCACCAGGAGCCCGGTGGACACGGCGCGACCAACGAGGTCGTTCTTGCCGTCGCCGGTGATATCGCCCGCGGCGGCAATCAGGTTGTGGCCGGCCAGTGCCCGCAGGGTGCCTTCGCCGTGCCGGAAGGATCCTGCGCCGTCTCCGGCCCGGAGGTGAACCGATCCGTCTGGTTCGATCTGGACCAGGTCGGCCTTCGCGTCGCCGGTCACGGTCGGGGTGGGCACCACCTGGGCAGAACCGATCCTGCTCAATGCCTGTCGTGCTGGGTTGAAGCCGCTCTGGCCGCCGGTGGGAACCGTGAACACCTTGGCGTCGCTCTTGCGCCGGGCGATGACGTCGGGATAGTTGTCTGCTGTCAAGCGGACTGCGCGCTCACGGCCACTGAAGCTTTTCTGGGCCTCGGCGGCAAGGGTGCGAATCCGAGCCAGCTTGGCGTAGAGATACTGGCCCGGGCACGCCGTGCTGCTGGCGTCGCGGTGGCCGTTGATCCCCTGGAAGTAGCGCGAGGAGACGTACTGCCGGGTGGAGTCCGCCGAGACGCCGTGCAGGGAGAGTTTCCATCCGAACAGGAGCCCGTACGCCTGGACCATGGCGCTCGACGGCTCCTTCAGGTCGTAGTTGCCGATGGCGGACATCGCGAAGGCGTCGCTGTTGTAGCCCTCGGTGTGAGCCCCGACCACGGCGCGGTTGATGCCCCCGTAGCGCCCTTCCCAGATCCGGCCGAACCGGTCGACCAAGTAGTTGTAGCCGATATCGTTCCAGCCGCGACTCTTCACGTGATAGGCGTAGATGCTCCGGATGATCGAGGGCACCTCGGCGCGGGTGTAGTCGTTTCCGCTCGCGGTGTGGTGCACGAATCCCGCGTGCACCTCGCCATAGAGCAACACCTTCTTGCGGATCGACTCGTCGGCCCCCCACTGAGAGCGGCTGTAGATCTTGGGACTGGCGGTGAAGACCGAGGCGCTCAACGTCGCGGCGTCGTTCTCCTCGTCCGAACCGGGGACCGGGGAGGGCGAGGGGTCGGGTTCACTCACCGAGCCAGGGTTCAGCGCGGGTGTCTGATCAGCGGTAGCCGTGGCCGCACCCGGATCGACCACTGCCAGGGACATGTCGTCGAGGGGGTCGGCCGAGGTGCTCCGGACCTGGACCAGGTCTACGTCGCCGACCACCTGCTCGTCGGTGCCGGGACGCGAATCGCCCGCCTCCTTCGAGCCTGGGTCCGCGCCGTGCTCGTCGTGGTAGGTCAGCGGCTCCCAGGCACTCCACACGCCGTCGGTAGCGGTACGGAACTCCAGATCGACCGAGCCCTCGGGGACGTCGTCGCCTGGCGACCAGGTGACGCCGATGAGGCCGTAGCCCGAAACGGCTGCCGGCGCACTGGTGACGACGGCCGAACCACCACGCCTGACCGCGGTGGCACCGAGAAGAGGCCGGCTGCCGCGTGCAGGGGCCGATGAGTCCGCTGTCATCTGATGTTCGGTAACGGTCGGCTCGACCGGTGCGATCGGAACCTTGGATACCTTCGAGTTCGCTTTGCGGTAGGCCGCGAAACTGGCAGAGGACGACGATCCGGCCGCGGGAGCTTCGGCAACGAAGTCGAGAGTCATCACCGACGCCGCGGGCACCAGGGCAGCCAAGACCACTGCGAAGACAAGCAACTGGCTGCATAGACCAACCAGGGTGCCAACTAGGGTGTTGGTCCCGCGAGGGGTGACAGGCACGAGCATCTGAGGTCTCCAGGTGAAGGGGAAGATTCACACGAGGCCTCAACTTTCACATCAGTCACACGACTTGTGAAGGCTTTCTGAGTAACTACAAACGTGTAATTTCCACTCGACACGCCGAGAGGCCAGAAATTATGGCGCATCGCGGGCTTCCAGCGGCTGTCCAACAGCCCCGAAAGGCTCTCGATCAGATGTCTGCGCCGAGTTCGCCGTCGAGTTCGGTCTCGTCGATCCCGTCTTCGTCGGCGTCGTACTTGACGTACTTGATGCCCTCGTCCACCGGCCCGTCGAAGCCCAGCACGCCATTCTCCAGGACCAGCACCCGATCGCACATGCGCCGGACCGAGCCGGCTGCATGCGAGACGTAGAACATCGTCCGGCCCTCCTTGCGGATCTCGTTCATGCGCGCCAAGCACTTGCGCTTGAAGGGTTTGTCCCCAACAGCCAGCACCTCATCGATCAAGAAGATGTCCGAGTCGGCGTGCACTGCGACTGCGAACCCCAGGCGGGAGAACTGACCCGACGAGTAGTGCCCCACCTGGGAGTCGAGTCGGTCGCCGATGTCGGCGAAATCGACGATCATGTCGAACTTGCGTCGGGTTTCCGACTCAGTCATGCCAAGGATCGCGGCGTTGAGCCAGATGTTCTCGCGGCCCGTCAATTGCGGATGGAAACCGGCGCCGGTAGCGATCAGGCCCGCAATCCGGCCACGGGTGCGCACTGAGCCGGAGTCGGGCGTCATCACCCCGTTCAGCACCTTCAGGAGGGTGGACTTCCCGGAACCGTTCAGGCCCATCAGGCCGACCGACTCACCCTGCTCCACGGTGAATGACACGTTGTCCAAGGCCCGGAAACTGCTGGAGACCTCTTGACCCCGCAACTTGGCGACGGTGATCTGCTTGATCGTGCGATGGTAGTGAACCGTGAACTGCTTGGTTACCTGGTCCACGACGATGGATTCGGTACCTGCCATCAAAGACGCTCCGGGAACTTCTTCTCCAACCGGGAGAAGATCATCTGGGCCACCACCAACGCGACGGCGGCAACCAGCAGGTGGATCAAACCGAGGACCATCAGGTTGCTCGGCAGGTGTGCCGCGGCTGTCTGGGCCGGATCCTCGGTGGCGGGCACCCAGAACAGCCGTTGGGAGAGGAGGACCACTTCTGCCATCGGATTGTACAGATAGAAGTGGGCCAGGTCGCCGAACCGTTCCTGCACCTTGGAGTACGGGTAGATCATCGGAACCGAGAAGGTCACGAACATGGTCAACGTCTGCACCACGTTGCTGAAGTCGCGGAAGAACACGTTGGCAGCAGCGAACGCGAGCGCCGCTGCCGTGCCCCATAGCGCGACGATCATCAAGGCGAGCAGGCCGCCGGCTACTGCACCAGCGTCGACCTGCCAGCCGTTCAACGCCGACGCGCCCGTGAGCAGGATCAAGCCGGGAATGACATGGAAGGCTGAAACCAGCATCGACGAGACGGGAAACATCTCCCGTGGCAACGGCATCTTCTTCAAGATCGACCGGTTCTGCACGATGGATCTGGTTCCTGCGGTGAAGCTCTCGGTGAAGAAGTGGGCGAACACGAACCCGGCGAAGATGTGGATGCCGAACAGTTCGACGTCCTTGTGCAGTCCGAGGATCTGCCCGATGACGAAGTAGTACATCGTGAACTGCACCGCCGGCTTGATGTAGGACCACAGCATCCCCAACGCCGAGGCGGCATAGCGCGCCTGGATCTCCTTGCGCACCAACAGACGCAGCAGGTAACGCCGGCGAAAGACGTCCACCAGTCCGCCGTGCGAGGCCGGTGGCTCCAACGGAGCATCGGGCACCCAAGCCGGGTCGACCTGATGCTCGACGGGTATCCGGATCACTTCTCGACTGTGCCCTCGAACGTCGACTTCCAGACCTGTGGCGAGGTGAGCTCGGGCAACGCGTCACGATAACGCTTGGCAAGCACCGGCCACTCCCGGTAGAGGCGGGCATGCAACGCTGTGGAGCGCGTGACCTGGTCGCTGAACTGGGAACGGTCGCGCCGATACCACGACGCAGTGGTGCCGTCGGCCGAGGAAACCACTGCCGAGTCGTAATGACCCAGGCGGTACCAACGCTGGTCGATGTGCGGCACCACGCCTTCGGGATTGGTCTGAGCCAACTCGCGGACCGGTCGGAGCTGACGCAGCAGGCCGCTTGCAGCCATTCGGGCTTTGCCCGAGGTCGAGTTGGGAACCCCGATGCCCTTGCCCTTGCGGGGAGGCTTCTTCATCGCCGGCGCCGGGAACGAGTCGATGTCAGCCGAACTGCGCCCGTCCTCGTACTGGGTGCGCACCGCACGCACCTCGGCGAGTCGGTAAGTAATGTCGCGGTGCATGCGCTCGGGGCCGTCCAGCACGTCCTGCAGCGCCATCAAGATGATCTCGCCGGTGCTGTACTGCATCGACATGAGCCGCTTGAGGTGATTCTCTAGCGATTCGCGGACCAACTTGCCACCGCGCGGGTAGGGCGAGTGCAGCAGCGCCGACACCAGACGGTTGCGCTCATGGAAGTAGGCCTGCCAGTCCAACGTGTCGTCCTTCTCGGTCCACGGCACGTGCCAGACCGCAACCCCAGGCATGGTCACCGTGGGGAAGCCGGCGGCGCCGGCGCGCAGACCGAACTCCGCGTCGTCCCACTTGATGAACATCGGTAGCGACAACCCGATCTCGCGAATCACCTGAGTCGGGATCAGGCACATCCACCAACCGTTGTAGTCCACATCGATGCGACGGTGCAGCCACGATGTCGACCGGAGCGACTTGTGGGCGAAGTCGTGCCCGTGCTCGGTGGCCGGGGCGGGGCCCCAGAACCAGCGGTATCGGGCGATCGCCTCACCGTAGGCATGCATGACCGACCGGTCGTAGAGGCTGAGCATCTGTCCACCGACCAGACAGGTGGTCTTGGCCAAGTCCGCCAGGGCGACGGCGCGATGGATGCCCTCGAGTTCGCACACGACGTCGTCGTCCAGCAGCAGCACATAGTCGGAGGCACCCATCTCCAGCGCCTCGTTCATCGCCCGCGAGAAGCCTCCCGATCCGCCGAGGTTGGCCTGCCGGATGACGCGAAGCTTGTCCCCCAGCGCCTGTGCCGCCGCCTCGAAATCCGGGTCGTCGCTGACCAGTTGGGTGCCCTGGTCGACCACGATGACCTCGTCGATGATCGAGAGGACGTCAGAGTCTTGGGCGATGTTGGTCAGCTGGGCAACGCAGAAATCCGGGCGATTGAAAGTCGTGATTCCGATGGTGACCCGGCCTTCGGCGGTCCGCTCGGTGTCGAAACCCCAGACTGCCGAGTCCATCGCCAGTTCGGTGTGACCAGCCTCGAGTTCGAACCAGTACCACCCACCGTCGATGAACGGCTTGAGCGAGAGGTCGATGCTGTATTCGGTGGCAGAGTCGGCATCGATGCTCAGCCCACCGGCCCGGACGACGTGGCCTTTGGATGTCGAGCGATAGACGATCAGGTTGCCCGTTCCGGTCAACGTGGTGACCAAGCGCACACTGTCGAACTCGGTCCAGCGGCGCCAGTAGGAGGCAGGGAAAGCGTTGAAGTAAGTCGCAAAGGTGACCCGGCGACCGGACTCGACCGCGATGCGCCCCTCCTCGACTCTGCCGAACCCGCTCAATCGTCCCGGAGCAGCGGTCGTGGAGTCGTCGCTCGGCCCTTCGTACTCGCTTCCGGCCTGACGCATGCTCGCGCCGCCCTGGCCAGCGCCGGAGACGCTGGCGACGTACAACACCTGGGTGTCGATCTCCAGGTCGGGTCGAATGAGGGTGCGCTGGACGGCGCGGAAGCCTTCGGCAACTCCGGAGGAGGTCTCGGCGATGGTCACGCGGGTCCCTTCGAGTGGGTGGTCACAACCCCCACAACATACCAGCGTATGAGTCCGGATCCCGCATGGCTGATAGCCTGCGCGCATGACCGGAACCTCGGCCGTTTTCCTGCATATCGGCGGGCCGAGCACCGGAACCACCTTCGTCCAGGGCGTGCTCGAATCGAATCGCGACGCCCTGGCCGGCGCGGGCATTGCGCTGCCGGGCGAGGCAGCCTCACGGGGGGTGTTGCGGGCACAGTTCAACGCCGTCAAGTACGCACTGCGCTGGCGACGTTTCGCCGACCACCCCGATCCCGACAACCCGTGGTCGCGGATGGCTGGGCAGATGATGGAACCATCCGCTGCCGGCTGGCTGCTGTCGATGGAGTTCCTCTGCTTCGCCGACCACGAGCGCGCCCGATGGATCGTGGAGTCGCTGGCAGGCACCGACACCCATGTGATCCTCACCGTGCGCGACTCGGCTGCGGTGCTGCGATCGCAGTGGCAGACCCACGTGCGCAACGCCGACGTGATCCCGTTCGGTCGCTACCTGCACGGAATCCGGGATGCGGTCGAGCAGAACAGCGGCCGTGGGCGAACCGGGGCGATCTTCTCCCGAACCCTGGACGTCGGGCGGATGATCGATGTCTGGGGTCCGCTGGTCGGCCCCGACCGCCTGCACGTGGTCACCGTCCCCGGCCCGGACAGCACCCAGACCCTGTGGGACCGGTTCGCCGCGGTGCTCGGCATCGACCCGGCAGTGGCCACCGAGCAGCGGGTGCACTCCAACACCTCGCTCGGCCACCCGTCGACCGAGTTTCTGCGCAGGGTCAACGTCGAACTGCGTAGCGGCGAGCAGACCATGAGCCTGGCGCTCAAGGTCGAGGTGAAGAACACGCTGGCCAAGCGGGTGCTGGCCGGCCGGGCCCACCTGGAACGTCCCGTGGTGCTCCCCCGCCCCGCCCGAGAACACTGCCTGGCCTGGAACGACCACACCCGTGCGGCGATCCGAGCAGCAGGAGTCGGCTTGACCGGCTCACTGGACGACCTTCCGACCGAGGCGGACCTGTCCGGCGTGCCGGACACGATCGAGCACCCCACCCGGACCGAACTGCACGACGCGGCCGATGCTGCCCGCAGCGGAATGGTGGACCGACTGCGAGGATCCATCGAGATTCCCGCCTTCACCGACTCCGAACTGCGCGGACCGACCAATGGAGTGCATCAGGTGGCCGAGTTGATACGACGAGCCGCGGCCACCCGGACCATATCCGGCCCGGAGACCGAGGACGCCGACACCTTCGACGACGACGACGCGAGAGACGACATCGATGGCTGAGCCCCGCATCTACCTGCACATCGGTGCTATGAAGACCGGCACCACCTACCTGCAGGGCATGCTCGGTTCCAACCGCGATGCCCTGTCGCAGGCGGGCTACCTGTTCTGGGGCAAGACCTGGGAGGAACAGGACCACGCCGTTCGAGACCTGTTGGGCCGAGAGACCGACGAGCGGGTGCTACGCCTGACCCGAGGAGCCTGGCCACGGATGGTCGACGACCTGCTGGCCTACGACGGCCCGTCGGTCATTTCGATGGAGTTCCTCAGCTTCCTGGATCCCGAGCGAGCCGCCCGGGTCGTGGAGGACCTGTCCGGAGCGCAACTGCACATCATCCTCACCGTCCGCAGCGCCATCACAGCCATTCCAGCCCAGTGGCAGACACACGCTCGCAACGGCGGCGGGCTGGGCTGGATGAAGTTCCTCGAGGGGATCGAGGCGTTCATCGCCGACCGGGACGCCTCCTCGCGCGGCGCCAAACTGTTCCGGAGGACCCAAGACATCCCTCGGATGCTCGACACCTGGGTTCCGCTGGTCGGAGCCGAGCGCACCCACGTCGTGCTCACCCCGCCGCGCAGTTCGGACCCGGACCTGCTGTGGAAACGGTTCGCCCAGATCATCGGAGTCGACCCGTCGATTGCTGCCGCGGCCCCCAACTTCGACAACTCCAGTCTCGGACACGACTCCAGCGAGCTGATGCGCCGGATCAACCTGGGCCTGGGCGGCGAAGTCCGGACAGACGACTACCGCTACGTCGGCAAGGCGGGACTCGGCAGGTTCATCCTGGGCCAGCGGGTCCAGATCGAACCCAAGGTGGTGCTGCATCGGTCAGCGGCCGAGATGGCCGCCGACTGGAACAGGACGGTGGTGGAGTCGATCAAGTCCCAGGGCGTGGATCTGGTGGGTTCACTCAAGGAGTTCCCGACCAGGATCGGCCGACGCGACCACCCCGCTCACCCCTATTTCGTGGACCCGCCCGCCATGGTGGCCGCCGCAGACACCGCATGGGAGGGGCTCTCGGCCCTCATCAGCCGACTGCATTCGCTCGCCGGCCAGGAACCCGAGGCCGTGCCACCCGCTCCGGCCTGGATGCAGACAGACCATCCCGGTAATCAAGCGGTCCACGACGTGACCGAACTGACCCGCTCGGCGATGCGACTGCATCGGTCCCTGACGGCCGATCGACGATTCACCCTGGATCAGCTCTACTGCTGACCCGCCGCCTCGGCGAACTCGGCAACGGCCGCCGCCGTGGCCGCGTCATCCAGATCCGCGTGCTCGAGGATGGTGTAGCGATCCGGCCTGGTCTGCGGGGCGAACAGTACCGCCTCGGTGAACTGCGCCGCGCTCAGGCCGAGTTGCTCCGGTGTGACCGCGAGTCCGTGACGGGAGAGTGTGGTGCGCAGCTGGGCGAACCGGCTGGAGTCGCCTCTCAGATGGGTGGCGAACAGGGCCCCTACCCCGGCGAGTTCGCCGTGGTTCGAGGTGCCGGGGAACAGCTGGTCCACGGCATGCACGATCTCGTGGCAAGCGCCGCTGCAGGGCCGCGACGTGCCAGCCACCGACATCGCCATGCCCGACATCACCAGAGCCTGCGCCAAGGTGACCAGGAAGTCGTCGTCGTCCACGGTGCCAGGGTGGTGAAGCACCGACTCTGCGGCCGTCTGGGCGAAGCAGATCGACAACCCGTCGACGGGTTCGCCACGTTCAGCCTCGGCGAGCCTCCAGTCCGCAATGGCGGACAGGTTGCTCAACGCATCCCCGACTCCCGCGTTGACCTGGTTGAGCGGCGCTGCCCGGACGAAGTCGAGGTCGACGACCACCGCGAGCGGCAACGCGACCCCGAAGGATCCCTTGCCGTGGCGATGCTCCAAGGAGGCCACGGGCGAACAGATGCCGTCGTGGGCGAGGTTCGTGGCGACAGAGACCATCGGCAACGCTGCCCGGGTGGCGGCATACTTGGCGACGTCGAGAGTCTTGCCGCCCCCGATGGCCACCACCGCGTCGTAGCCGCGTTCGCCGAGGCGGGAGCGCAACTTGTTCGCCGACTTCAGCGTCGCCGAGGGCACCGTGAACACGTCGGCGTTGGGCATGGAGTCGGCGATCCTCGACCAGATCTCCTCCCCTTGGGACGCCCCGACCGCCACCAGGACCGTGCCGGTGGCGGACAGGTAACGCTGGTGCAGCAGGGCTGCCAGCCCGTCGACCGCCCCGGCCCGTACGTCCAGGAACAGTGGACTGGCCAGCATCCTGGCTAGTACTGGCATGCGATCGTCCGCGCCCTGGTGAGGTCGTCGTGGTTGTCGACCTCGACCCAGGACGTGCCTGTCTCGATAGGTGCCACGGTGATGATGCCTCCGCCACCGAGCTCTCCCCGGGTGACGAACTCCTGGTAGCCGTCTTCGTAGTAGAGATCCGGGTCACGTTCGAAGGTGGCCTGGAGAGCGTCGGCGAGCACGTCGGCCACTCCGGCAGTCATCAAGGTGGCGCCGATGTACTCGCCGAAGGCTGTGGTGGGGTCCATCAGCTTGGTGATCCGCGAAAGTGTGCCGTCCGAGCCGATCTGAACCTTCATCTCCTCCTCGGCCAACACCTTCTCTGTGTCGACCGCCAGGACGATTCCGGGACCCTCGGGGGCAGCAGCCAGCAGAGTGTGCTCGACCGAGACCGGGTGGACGGTGTCCCCGTTGACCATCAGCACACCATCGCGGAGATGGTCTCGGGCGAGCCAGAACGAATAGGCGTTGTTCCAGATCTCGGCCTTGTCGTTGTGGACGAGGGTCAGCCTGACACCGTGCCGCTCCTCGAGTTCGGCTTGGCGCTGCTCGACCGCGTCGGCGCAGTAGCCCACCACCACCACCACGTCACGCAGTCCGACCGCAGCCAGATTGCGCAGAGCGATGTCGAGAATCGTGGTCTCGCCGTCCACCGGCACCAACGCCTTGGGTAGAGAGTCTGTGTAAGGGCGCAACCGCCTGCCCGCGCCAGCCGCGAGCACCATGCCGATCATCCGGTTCCTTCCTGGTCGGTCCGGTCGGTCAATCTACCCTCAGCACCCGGTCACCCGGTCAGGGCCCACTGTAGGGTGAACTCGGCCACCACGAACCAGCTAGGACCATCTGTATGAACATCACGGCGCCGGACACCGAGCCGCCGCCCGCTCCGACGGATCTTCAGGTCACCGAGGCCGGCTTGGGCCTCCCGGCCCAAGTCGATGCCGGGACGGTCTACGACGTGGTGATCAACGGCCGTCCGGTGTGGTCGGTGACCCCGGCGCGGGACGGTGCGCCGCGAAGGGGCGGACACCACGTCGGCTGGCCCGCGGAGTTGGCCCGCCGCCTCGTCGGACGGGCCGACGTCGACCTTCGTGAACATGCCACCGGCACGGTGGTTGCAGGCACCCACCACGTCTTCGGCGGCAGGGACGACCTGGAGGTCGCGATCACCGACTCCGCCGGTCGACCCCTGGTGATTGACAAGTACGGCCACCTCATTCGGCCACTGTCCAGCGAAGACGCCGACGCGGTCACCGAGATCATGGACCAGGTCGAGCACCTGCTCACCGTGCTGCGTGAAGACTGCGGCGTGCCGGCATACATCTCCTACGGCACGCTGCTCGGGGCCGTCCGCGATGGGCGACTGATCGGGCACGACAACGACATCGACCTGTCCTACGTCTCCAGCCACACCAGCCCGGTCGACGTGGCACGGGAGGCATTCCGGGTCGAACGCTGTCTGGTGGCTCACGGGTGGGCGGTCCGCCGTGGATCCGGCGCCCGCATCAACGTGCGCGTGCGCATGTCGGACGGTTCGATGCGGTTCATCGACGTGTTCACTTCCCACTGGGTCGACGGGGTCTACTACCAGCCCAGCGACACCGGCTTCGAGCTCGAGACCGAAGCCATCCTGCCGCTGGGGGAGGTGACTCTGATGGGTCGCACCTTCCCCGCCCCCGCAGATCCTGAGCGTCTGCTGGCGCTGACCTACGGTCCGAACTGGCGCACCCCGGATCCGTCCTTCAAGTACGAGACACCAGCCTGGCTGCACCGCCGCCTGGCCGGCTGGTTCGGTGGACTAACCCCCAACCGGTCCTCCTGGGACGTCTTCTACGGCAAACGTCGCGGGGAGATCCCCCAGCAGCGCACCGACTTCGCGGCCTGGGTCCAGCGCAACTACCGGACCGGGCGGCCCCTCATCGATCTGGGAGCCGGCACCGCCCGGGATGCGTTGTGGTTCGCCAACCGGCGCGGACGCCGGGTGCTCGCGTTGGACTACTCTCTCGGCGTGCTCAACCGTGCCTCTCGCAAAGCCTCCGCAGAGGTGGTCGAGCGATCTCGACTGGAGTTCCGCGACTTCAATCTCAACGACACCCGTCAGGTGCTGTCGCTGGGCACCGAGGTGAGCCGCTGGCCCCGGCCGGTCGATCTTTACGGCCGCTTCCTGTGGCACGCGGTCGACCGACCCGCCCGCGACAACGTGCTTCGGTTGGCCTCCATGGTGCTTCGCACCGGCGGGCGCCTGTTCCTCGAGTTCAGGACGCCCGACGACGCCGCGACCAGCCATCACTTCCCCAGGAGCCGCCGGGACTACGTCTCGGTCGACGAGGTGGTGACAGCGATCCGGGCCAAAGGAGGCACCGTGTTGTTTTCCTGGGAGGGCACTGGGGTGGCGACCCTGGAGGACGAAGACCCGCGGGTCGGTCGAGTGGTCGCGACCTGGACCACACCGACCCGTGCAACAAACCCCGAGCAGGTTCTGGAGGAACAGTGAGAAAGTTGAACAGCACCGTCGAGGAACTCACCGCTCGGGTGGACGAGCTGGAGGCAGAGATGCAGGAGTCACGCCGCCTCAACATCAGGGTTGCCGAGCTGCTCGACCTGGTCGAGGAGCTTCTGGTGCCGATCGCCCAACGCGACGAGGACAAGGTGCGGGCCTACCTCGAATCCCACTCCAGCGCGTTGTGACCCATGGCGCGGACGATCTATCTTCACATCGGCCTGCCCAAGACCGGCACCACATTTCTGCAGACCACCATGTGGGAGAACCGTCGCGCCCTGAGGAAGACGGGGTTCCTGTATCCGGGACGTCAGCGGATGGACCATTACCGAGCCTCGCAGGAGGTTCGCGGGGCGACCCGCGAACGGATGGGTGCCCATGGCGGTGCCTGGACGCGCCTGGTGGAGGAACTGAAGTCCTGGGACGGAGACGGGATCATCACCCACGAGTTCTTCTCGATGGCCTCGGCCTCCCAGGCCAAGGCGGCCGTTGCAGCGCTCTCCCCAGCCAAGGTCGAGGTGCTGGTCACCGTCCGCTCCTATGCCCTGCAGTTCCCGGCGGTCTGGCAGGAAGCGTTGAAGATGGACTCCACGCAGTCCTTCGACGAGTTCATGGCCTCAGCCTTCGACCGAACCCTCAAGGGAGCGTGGGGGTGGCGCTCTCAGGATGTCGTCAAGGTGCTGGACCGGTGGGGAGCAGCGGTCGTCCCTGAGCAGATCACGGTCGTCACGGTGCCACCACCGGGTGCGCCGCGCGGCGAACTGTGGGCTCGGTGGGTCCAGGCGACGGGGATCGACGATTCGGGATTCGACTTGGACCTCGCTTATGCCAACGAGTCGCTGGGAGCGCCGCAGGCGGCGTTGCTGCATCGCGTCAAGCCCTATCTGAGCGGCGACCTGACGCGTCTGGGTGCCCAACACCGGTGGGTGCGCGGATACTTCGGGCACGAGGTGTTGGTGCCTCAGAGGGGCCCTCGGTTCAGCCCGCGCCCAAGGGACTCGGAGCGCCTGGTCGAACTCTCCTGCCAGGCCGCCGACCGGATCGCCGACCGCGGACTGCGTGTCATCGGCGACCTGGACGACCTGCGTCATCAGCCGGGGCCGACCGACGGTCCGAATCCCGACGACATCACCCCTGAGGAGACGGTCGAAGTCGCCGCACGAGCCATCGAACAGATGATTCGCGACGTGGCCGCCCTCACCGAGGAGCGCGACCGTTGGCGTGCGGAGGCCAAACGGGCCCGCGGCCGCTCGCTGTGGAGCCGATTCGGTTCGAGGAGAGCCTGAGCTCAGCGAGAGGTCACACTCTCGGGTAGAGGGCCTCAGCCTCGGCCAGCTTGTCCTTGTGGCGCCTCATCGACTTGATGCGGAAGTCCACCGAGAATGCCGGCACCGGCACCTCGCTCGCGCCCACTTCACTCCGGGTCCAGCCGGTGCCCAGCGCCTGCAACGAGATGTGTTTGGTGCGGTAGTAGTCCGTGCTGGCCTCCAGGGCCACCCCGGACGCGCCGCAGGACGCAGCCAGCAGATGGAGGTGGAACCGAGTGGTCAGCCACACCTGGCCGGCCTGGGCCGGAAATGGCTCCGACCACAGTTTCACGAAGGGGATGAAGTTCTCTTCGCCGATCAGATCCACCAGCAGGTTGAACGCGAACCGGTCGCTGCCTGGCAGTGCCTCGACATACTTCACGGTTCGCCCGGCTAGGGGACCTTCCAGAAGTGTCCGGACGTGCGCCAGGTTCGCCTGGAAAACCTCCGGTGGCACCAGGTCGCTCTGCAGACAGACGTAGACGTCACCGTCGGCCGCGTCCTCGGCCGGGCGGCCCCGATTGGCGAATCCGGGCAGGTCGGCCAGCGCCAGGAAGGCATCGTCGACACCAACCTGAGCGCCTGTCGCGTCCCCGCTGGCTTGGTCGCGGACGCTGGCATAGTCGAACTGAGACAGATAGTCGCCCAAGCTCGGGTTGGAGTTCGGGACCAGTCCCAAACCGGTGGCGTAGAGCTTGGCACCGGTGATTTCACGCATGCGCACCGCGACCCGGAGCAACCGAGGATGGCGTGGCCAGTGGTCGGCGAAATGCCCGCCACCTAGAAAATGCACTACCGATGCGCGCCGCACGGCCAACAGACCGAAGTCGAACCTAGGCGTCCCGAGTTCGTTGACCATCCGGTCGATCTCGGCGTCGGCCTCATCGTCGGAAAGGTCCATCGTCTCGAACATGACCCGCCAGATCATGTCGGTCGTCTTCAGGTTCGGGTGCAAGCCTTCGAAGAGCCAGGTCGCCAAACCCGGAGACGGACAGTCCAGGATGACTTCGGCATCGGGACGGACCCGGGCCAGGAATCGCAGCCAACTGGCGGTGATGAACTCGTCCCCGTAGTTGGGATAGCCGCTGGTCGCGACCAAGTGGATCGTCTCTTCAGCCCCGAGGCCCTCATTGGCTTCTGACACAGCGAAACTCTAGCAGCCGACGCGACAAAGCAAGCGACCGGCAGGTGGCTAAGCGACCCGCGCGATCTGCTCAGGCGCGTTCTCAGTCGCGGTGGCGGGCCCGGCGATACCACCGATGGGCGCGGGCCAGGGCAGGTCGCGACCGGGCAGCCTGGACCAGGGCAAAGCGCACCGGGGTGGCGCGAGCGGTGTCCAGCACGTCCTTGGCATCTGCTGCGGCCGCTCGACGATGATTGAGGGCGACCAGTAGGTCTGCCATCGCCGCGACAGCGTGGTCGAGCAACTCGGTATCGGTCGTCTCGGGATAGTTCGTGCTGGTCGCCGTCAGCGGCGGGGTGAGGTCGGACAGGTCTCCAATGATCTGGACTCCCATGGACGCCAACTGCGCAGCCTGGTCCTGGGATGCGGTCAAGGTGCGCTCGGCGTCCGCGGTGTTCAGAGTCAGTTTGGTGCCTTCCTGAGCCTCTAGAATCCGGTGAGCGAGGATGTTCTTGACAACCAGAGGGTAGGGACCTGGGATCGGCAGACGCGGACCCAGCGCCAGGTTGACCCGACGTAACAGTTCAGCCTGCTCGACGCCCAGGGATGAGTTCGAATGCGGCACATCGATGTCGAAGGCATCGGGGTCGATGCCGAGGACCTGCGCAAAGCGCCGCCACAGTTCGGCCGGCGCGGTTCCCGACGGCGGGACGGTGACCACGTGCAGTCGGTCTGCCCCCAGGTCTGAAGCCCAGCGCTGCAACACCCCGGCGAAACCCTGAACCCGCCAGAACCAGTGGTCCGGATCCCCTGCAACCGCCTCGACGAACTCCTCGAAGGTGTGCACATAGCGGTGCTTGACGTGCTCCTGCCATTCAGCCGTCAGTTGGCGCACCAGGTCTCGCGCGGTGACCACGATGTGCACCTCGCAGCCGGCCGCCTCCAACTCCTTCACCGCCGCGCGGGCTTGTTCGGCGCTGGCGCCGGCATACAACTCGTGTGAAATGAGGCTGGTGCCGTCGAAGGCGGCAGCCTCGGCAACAAGTCGCTTCCACATGCCGACAGCCCGCTGCGGATGAACCCTGGTGTCGACGATCCCGCGCACGTCCAACGTGCCGAGGAAGTGGTCGTTGAATCGCTCACCGGGTAGCAACAACCCGTGCGCCAAGGCAAGGTCTCGCTGCCGCCAGAGCACGTCCTGGAGAAAGGTCGTCCCTGTCTTCGGACTGCCCACATGCAGGATGACTCTGCCGCCTGTCCCGCCCATCAGCAGGCGCCGCCCGTCAGTCGGAGCATCGCGGGCAACTGCTACCCGGTGCCTGCGGCAGGTGACGCGAGTGATTGCGGACCGTGTTCCAGTTGGCGACATACTTGTTGTAAGCCGACTTGCGGGAGATATTCAGACTGTTCTCATCACCCAGGTGCAGCGAGCCGCCGACCCAGTTGCCGGTGCCGGTCCAGACCTGGTAACTCTTGCGTTTGCCGGCGTAGGTGCCCTTGACCAACACGTACTTCCCGTGTGTACGCACGTCGGGGCCCTCATCGGTGGGCGAGTCCGCGTTCCAGTTCCACCGAGAGTCGAAGGCATTGATCCGACCGGACTTCGAGGCGGCCACGATCCGATTGAGAACCTGGTTCGACGGTGCGCCCACGATGACGTTGACCTTGCACCCTTGGTCGGCCATGTAGAGCAGCCGGTCCAGCATGTAGTTGCCACGAGTGCCGGCCCAGAAGAACATCGAGACGTAGATCTTGGTGGGTCCGAAGGCGCTGGAACACGACACTTTGCGCAGATCGGCCAGGGTCGGGTCGGAGTTCTTGCCCGCATGAGGAATGGGATAGAAGCGACTGGTGTAGCGACCGTCCTTGATCGCGTAGACCTTGCTGACGGCCTTCTGGTCATCGGTCATCGATCGGTGCATGCGCTTGTAGTAGTTGAACGACTTGGGCACGCGGTTCATCACGTAGAGGTCGTTCCAGCCCAGATTCGCCCCGCCGCCGTTCAGGTTTGAGGAACTGACCATCACCACGTTGGGGGTCTTGCCGGCGTGGGAGAAGGCGTAGAACTTGGAGTGCATGTTGCCGCCCGAACCACGGCAGCTGCCCGAGCATCGTTTGACGTAACTGCGGTCCTTACCCCAGGTGACCGACGCCGAGTTGGGAACCGTCAGGCTGGCCGCCGCCTGGGTCTTGGACATCATCACCACACCCGACCCCGAAGTGGTCAGCCGACCTGTCCCACCCGAGGAGGTGCGACCGCACTTGCCGGTGCGGGGCCGTGAGTCGGCCTTGCCGTCGTGGTTCTTGTCGGTGACGTTGTCGCCGTTGAGGACCGAGATCAGACGTCGCTGAATCTTGTTGATGCCGTTGTAGTCCTCGTCGCCGCGGCCGTCCTCGTCGAGGATGATGCGCACCGAGACTCCACGCCGGCAGGCGGCGATGGCGGCATCGACGGTCGCCGTCCGGTCGAAGAGGAACGAGGTCAGCAAGATGATCGGCCGCGGGTCATTCTTGCTGGGGCGGGTGGCTCGGATCGCGGCCTCCACCGTGCGCACGATCTTGTAGCGCTGGGCGTCGGTGCCCCACGGGCGCGGCACGTTGAAGTGCGCGCCGGCCGGCGCCCGGTAGGCGTTGGCAGCAGTGGCCGAGACACCTGCAAGCAGGCCGAGCGAAACGGTCAACACGGTCAGGAACGCACCGAGGCGGCGTGAACGAAGCACGGTTCTCCCCAAGATCTGATGGTGGGCTGGTCGGTGGCGGTCAGTGAAGGATAACCCGCCGGGTCAGTCCTCTGCGACGCCACCGCTTGTGAACGGCGCGCCGTCGACGAAGTGCGGCTTGACCTTGTTGTCGAACATCGACAGCGCTGCGCCGATCGCCATATGCATGTCCAGGTATTGATAGGTGCCCAGCCGACCACCGAAGAGGACCATCGGTTCGGCCTTGGCCAACTCGCGGTACTTCATCAATTTGGCCCGGTCCTCGGCGGTGTTGATCGGGTAGTACGGCTCGTCGTCGTCGGTGGCGAATCGGCTGTATTCGTGCACGATCACGGTCTTGCCGGGCAGGTGGGTGCGCTCGGGGTGGAAGTGCTTGAACTCGTGGATCCGAGTCCAGGCGACGTCCGCGTCGTTGTAGTTCATCACCGCGCAGCCCTGGAAGTCGTCCACCTCGACGACCTCCGCCTCCAGGTCCACCGTGCGCCAACTCAGTCGGCCCTCGGAGTTGGAGAAGTATTCGTCGACCGGACCGGTGTAGACGATCGGAACCGCGCCCTTGTACCGATCGGCAACGTCGAAGAAGTCGGTGTCGGTGAGCACAGTGATGTTGGGGTGGTCCGCCATCCGCTCGAGCCACGCGGTGTAGCCGTCGACCGGAAGCCCCTCGTACTTGTCGTTGAAGTAGCGGTTGTCGAAGTTGTAGCGCACCGGAAGACGGGTGATGATGTCGGCACTCAGCTCCGTGGGGTCGGTCTGCCACTGCTTGGAGGTGTAGCCCTTGATGAAAGCCTCATAGAGCGGGCGCCCGATCAGGGAGATCGCCTTCTCCTCCAGGTTGGTCGCGTCCTCGGTACGGATCTCCGAGGCCTGCTCAGCGATCAGTGCCCGAGCCTGGTCGGGAGTGTGCGAGCGGCCGAAGAAGACGTTGATCAGGTTGAGGTTCATCGGCAGGGAGTAGACCTGCCCGTCGTAGGTGCCGAACACTCGGTGGGAGTAGTTGGTGAACGCGGTGAACCGGTTCACGTACTCCCAGACCCGCTCGTTGCTGGTGTGGAAGAGGTGGGCGCCGTATTTGTGCACCTCGATCCCCGTCTCGGGCTCGCGCTCGGAGTAGGCGTTTCCGCCCAGATGCGAGCGTCGCTCGAGGATGAGCACCGTGAGGCCGAGCTCGCTGGCAGCGCGCTCGGCGATGGTCAACCCGAAGAAGCCCGATCCGACAATGACGAGATCCGGGGCGGCAGCACTGGTTTCGGACATGAGGCCCGAGTGTAGATCCCCACCGGCCCCTGGCGGGATTCGACACCGCTGCCGGCCGGCGGCGGCGCCCGTCCCGGTGCCGTCGGGCGCAGGTATGCTCAGCGTCGTGAATCGCCGGAAGAACTGGACCCCATGACCGTCCGTTTCCTGCTTCACGACCGCTTCACCAAGGGCGGCGGCGTGCTCACGGTCACCTTCGGGTTGGCTCAGGCCCTGTCTCGACACACCGAGGTAGAGATTGTCAGCCTCTACGGCGCCGGAGCCGATCCCGTGCACCAGGCCGCGCTGGACCTGCCGGGGCGGACCCTGATCGACCGCCGCGACCTTGCGGACCGCGCCTCTGCGGCAGACCTGAACACACCGTCCGCGTTCGTGACCCGGGGCGAGCCGAGACGCGGTCAATACAATCGGCACACCGACGCGGTGCTGTCCGACTACCTTGGCTCGCTGCGGGACGGAGTGCTGGTCACCATGCAGCCGGGGCTGAACCTGGCGCTGGCCGAACTCGGCACCGACGACTACCTGCGCATCGCCCAGGAGCACCGACCCTTCCAGACCCGACCTGCGGCCCTGCACCGGGCCTACCGTGCGCGTGCTGCCCGCTATGACGCATTCCTCGGGCTGACCCAGACCGATGCCGACGGATACGGCGACCTCTTCGGCGACCAGACCCTGGTCCAGGCGATGCCGAACGGCTCCCCCCCGTACGCCGGCCCGACCTCGGATCTCTCCGCTCCGGTCGCGATCGCGGTCGGTCGACTCGAGCGGAGCAAGGGCTTCGACCTGCTGGTGGACGCATGGGTCCGAGTCCACGCCGAGTTCCCACAGTGGCAGGTCGCAATCTATGGGGAGGGGGCCGAACACCAAGCGCTGACCGATCAGATCGCCGACCGTGGTCTGACCGGCGTTGTCCGGTTGATGGGCTACTCCACGCAGATCCAGACCCGGATGGCCGAGACGTCGCTGTTCGTGATGTCCTCGCGCGCTGAGGGCTACCCGACCGTGATGACCGAGGCGATGGCGACCGGGTTGCCGGTGGTCTCCACCGACTGCCCGAACGGCCCCCGAGCCATCATCGACCATGGCGTCGACGGATTCTTGGTGCCCAACGACGACGCCGACGCGCTCGCCGAAGGCATCATCGCGATGCTCCGACTTCCCGACGAACGCCGCGTCGAGATGGCGACTGCGGCGCTCGCCAAGGCCCACGACCGCAGTTTCGCCGCAATCGCCGAACGCTGGCTGGACCTCTTCGATCGCTGCCGCGAGCGCCGAGGCTCAAGCGTGCCCCAACCATCCATGCCACCGACGACGCCGAACAAACCCTTGGAGAGCCCCGTGAAGACGACACCGGTCGGCCTGACCCTCAATGCAGCGACCGTCACGGAGACCGAGCGCACCTATGTGCTCTTCGGCACCCGGCGAGGTGGCACCTCGATGGTGGCCGGGATCCTGCGTGGCCTCGGCCTCGATCTGGGTCAGACTGGAGCCCGCAAGAACAATGAGGACCCGCGCTTTCACCCCAGGCCCTGGCGCGAACTGGCCGAGGTGGTCGAGCAGCGCAACGCTGAAGCGCCGGTGTGGGGATGGAAGTACCCCCAGGCGGTCAACTATCTGGCCGACATCTACCCGGCGTTACGCAACCCGTATTTCATCGTCATCTATCGCGACCCGGTCGCTGCGGCGCTGTCCGGCCAACGCTTGGACAAGAAGGTCAACGCGCGGACCGAACAGATGGCGATCAACGAGGCGAACTCCAACAACGCCGCCAACACCGGATTCGTGCTGAGTGTGGACCGGCCCTGCCTGCTGCTCAGTAACGAGCGGGCGCTGGCCGATCCCGAAGGCCTGGTGGACACCGTTGCGGAATTCATCGGTGTTGCGGCGCCCACCGGCGACCTTCGGGAGCGGATCCTGGCCTACATCCAACCGGGGGCCTACAAGCCTTTCAGCGAATACTTCCCCGAACGCTCCTGAACGCTCAGGCGCCCTGGGCGGCTGCCAGCCTGGCGTGGCGCAGGCCGAACAGGCTCAGCACCACCATCAGCGCCGCTCCGACGAAGGCCACGATCGCCGCGATGCCCGCGATGGTGCCCATGGTGGCGAATGCGTATCCGTACAGCAGCAAACCCCGCAGGGTGTTGCCCATGAACAGTGTCTGGCGCAACTGGCCGAGCGCCTGGCCCTCCTCGGTGGCCTTGTCCGCATCAGAGAGCGCGAGGTACTCATCACTCACCGCCGAGTAGGTCCTGGAATCGCTGGCGGCGTTCATGTGCGCCAAGATGTAGTGGTCGGCGTAGGCGCGCGCCTCGGGGCCGGAGTCCATCGCGCTGCCGGCGAAGTCTTCGAGTTCCGCAGCGTCGGCCTCGGGCAGCGCTGCCAGAGCCTCCCCGCTGGGCATGACGATGTCCTGGGCACTGAGCTGGTCGTGCACCTGGTTGCCGATGAAGACGTTGGCCCAGGTCAGCAGCCCCCCGGCAATCAACAGTACGGCGGCAATCAGCAGGCCCGTGAGCGAGATCAACTTGTCGAGTGTGGAACGCATGGAGCACACCTCCGGAGTCACCGAACGCGACCCTCGCGTCTCGGTGATCCCAGCCTGGGGCAACAGCAGCGAACTGGGAAGTGCCCCAGGTCTGCAGCCGCGGGCCGAAGGTCCCGAGACTAACCCTGTCGTTGGTAGCGCTCTTGTGACCGCGCCCGCGCCCGCGCGGCCATCTCTTCGCGGTCCTTGGGCGGTGCAGGGCTCACCAGCGAGTCAAGGAGTTCCTGGGTGATCTGAGCGATGTGGGCCACTGCATGCTCGAAGGCCTCGGTGTTGGCCCGCGACGGCTTGGCTGTTCCAGCAATCTTGCGCACGTACTGCAGGGCAGCGGCCTGGACCTCATCGGTGGTCGCGGCTGGAGCGAGGTTGTGCAGGGTGTGAATGCTTCGGCACATGACGCCACGCTACCCCCGGCGGGAGTCCATCCGGCGGGAGTCCTTCAGTGCTCGCACCACGTTGCGCGTCTCGCCTCGGCGGCCGCGCACCACTCCACGCAGCGCCACCGCAGCGGCGATGGCCCACGGTTTCATCCGGACCAGAGCGTTGGTGCCGTGTCGTCGGTGCACCACGAACAGGTTGCGGAACATGTAATAGCCCTTCCACCCCGCTAGGTCGTGCTGCTGGTCGTGGTCGAGTTGTCGGATCAGTCGGGCGTCGCGCACGGCCAGAATCTCGAAACCGGCCTTCCGGGCTCTCAGCGCGTAGTCGCAGTCGTCGTAGAAGATGAAGAACTCGGCATCGGGCAGACCGATCGCGTCGACCACGGCCGAGGTGACCATGAATCCCTCGAAGGCGACGTTGGCGAGCGCCACTGTGTCGGGCATCGCCTCGCGGGTGGAGTACGTCGAGACGACACTGGCGGTCTTGGGCTTGATCACCCAGGGGCGGGAGAGATCGAACTCGGTGGCCGCATACTCGGCCAGCGCTCCGGTGGTCGACTCTCGCACCGACATCAGGCAGTGCGCGAGGGTGCCATGGTCCAGCAGCACCTCGAGGCAGTCCGGAGCCGGCACCACGTCGTCGTCCATCAACCAGATCCGGTCGAATCCCTGCTCCCGGGCGGCGCGCATTCCCTGCTGGAAGCCACCGGCGCCACCGAGGTTGGTCGGCATCGAGACGACCTGGAGTCCCGCTATCGCTCCCGCCGCATCGGCCAGCACCTGAGCGGTGTGATCGGTCGAGGCGTTGTCGATGACGATCACCGCGTCGGGTGGCCTGGTCTGGGCCGCCAGACCGGACAACATCACCCGCAGCAGATCGGCCCGATTCCAGGTCACCACGACCGCTGCCACCGTCCCGACGGCGGGAGCGGGAACCTTCCCGGGCTGTGGACCGGGGTCGACCAGGAACTCCAGATGTCCGGTGAAGTCGCCCTTCAGGGCGGCCCGCCAGGCCCGGGTCGACAACCTGATCCGAGCCGGGTCGGGCCGGGTGAACAGGTAGAACCACAACGTCTTCAGCACGAAGGCGAGCCCTTGGGCGCTACCGCGGTAGCGGCGCAGATTGATCAGATTGTTGCGAGCCATGCAGTAGTGCTTCAGGTCGCTGGGGGTGTGGTTGTAGGTGGTGCGACCGAATGCCATCGGCGTACCCAACTCTCCCACCGAGGGATGGCGCACCACGGCGTCGACCACGGTGCCGATCCGCGCTCCCGCCGCTTCGGCCCGCATCCGGTATTCGTGGTCGTCGCCCCAGATGAAGTATTCCGAGCGCGGCAACCCGATCTGCTCGACGAGTTCACGGGTGACCAGCACGCCATTGAAGGGGATCACGATACCGTCCAGCACGCCGTCGGTGGCCGCCGAGCGGACCTGAGGGACCTCGCGCAGGACCTGGCTGCGTCCGGGCACCCGAATCGGGAAGACCAGTCGGTCGGCGGCATCCTCGTCGACGACCACCGGACCCCAGAAGTCGAGGCCGCGGTGCTCGAGGAGTTGAGCAAGACAGTCCGGGTCGGGCATCGCGTCGTCATCGAAGAGCCAGACCAGATCGGCGCCGCGCTCTACCGCCCAACCGATTCCGGTGTGGAACCCGCCAGCGCCTCCGGTGTTCTCGGCCAGGGTGCGAGACAGCACCGGCGTGGCAGGTGTGATCGCCGATCCTGATTGGTCGAGTCCAGCCAACCAGTTCGAGGTGCCGTCGGTCGAACAGTTGTCGATGACCAGCACCTCGTCGAGCCCGACGATCAGGTCGAGTCGCTGTAGCAGTCGCTGGAGGACCGGGAGACGGTTCCAGGTCACCACCACCGCCGCAATACGCACGGGGTTCAGCCTAGGCCGTCAGCAGGCCCGGGACAGATCTGCGGTCTGGTTGGCTTGGTAGCCCCCGGACAGGCTGCCCAGCGAGCCGCCGGTGACGGTGTCGAGATCCTTCGGGACCCCACCGGTCTTGGGAGAGGGTGCCTTCTGGCCCGCCGCGGGCTTGACGGCGGCGGTGACCTTGGCGTGGATCTGGGCGATGTTGGGGTCGGCGGTGTTGGGAACCAGCGGAGGGACCAGCGAAAGGGTGGAGATCTTCTGTCCCTTGGCCTTCAACGCAAGATCGATGAATCGGTCCACCTCGCCGGCGGGGATGGAGGTCTGCAACATCGCGGAGCCGGCATCGGCGATCTTCTGGAAGTTGGTGAGCACCTGCTGCGGACTGACCTGGCCGAGCAGCGCATTCATGACGCACTTTTGTCGTGCCATTCGGGAGTAGTCGTCCGACCCTTCCCGGGCGCGGGCATACCACAGCGTTTCGAACCCGTTGAGTTTCTGGACGCCCGGATCGATGTAGCCGGTGACGTCGTCGCCCAAACCTCCCACCGGAATGGGCTGACGGACGTTGAGGGTGACTCCACCGACCGCGTCCACGATCTGCTTGAAGCCGGACAAGTCGGCGGTGACCCAGTAGTTGATCCTGAGTCCGGAGATGCCCTCCATGCCGGACAGGGTGGCGTCGATGCCAGGGTGTGCGGTGTCGCCGAACAGTGAGGGATGGTCTTCAGCCCAAGTCCACAGCCCGTTGAGGTAGCAGCCCTCGCAGTTGAAGCCGTCTGGGAACTGTTCGGCCATCACCGACCCCCGGGGGAAGGTGAAGTTGGCCATGTTGCGGGGTAGTCCGATGAGCACGGTCTTGCCGGTGGTGGCATCGATGGAGGCGATCGTCATGGAGTCGGGACGCATCCCCCAGCGGCCGGCACCCGCGTCGCCGCCGAGGATCGCGACGTTGAACCGTCCGTCGTGAGCACCGACAACCTCCTCACCGGAGAAGACGCTGAGGATGAACCCTCGTTGGACCGCCACCACGTGGGCAGAGAAGAGCAGGGTGGCCGTCACCGCCAGGGTGAGCACCAGGTTGACCGCGACGACAGTACGACGGTGGCCCATCAACAGGCTCAACGGTTGACCGATGCGCCAGGCGTCCACGAACAGATAGGCCCACCCGATGGCGAGGGCGATCAAGGCGAACCGGATCACGTTGAGGATCCAGGGCGTGGTGACCAGCCAGAAGGCGAACTGGTGATGGACCACCGAGAGCAGTCCAGTCAGCACGCCGGCCACAAAGACAGCGAAGACCGTGCGCAGGGCGATCCAGCCGATCCGTCGATCGCCGGCCACGACTTGGGCGGACCCGGGCAGCACCAGGGTCATCGCCAACAGCATCAAGGCACGCCGGAACCGGATCCTTGCTGCTCGGTCCGAGGCCGTGGCGAAGGCAGGGGCCACCAGGGTCGACATACGCACGTCCTCGGGGAAGTCGGGGAAGAAAGGACAACGCCGCAGTCAGTATCACCTCCGGCCGGGGGCACCACGACGTAGCGACACGCCGTGCGTGGGCCGGGCATTTCGGTTCCTCGCCCTTCGACCCGGTAATTTCGTGGAGTGGCAGGAGATGACTACCGGTGGCTCTACCCCGAACGCGGTCAGGGTTCGGGGGGGAAGCCGCCCGCCACCGACCCGCCCGCCAGCGGCCCGGATCAGGCTGAGCCGCACCCCGAGGCGACCCGTATGATCCCTCGCACGCAGGTCTCGAACGCGCAGGCCTCGAACGCGCAGATCTCGAACGGAGGCGATCGGACCGGCCAGTCCATGCCGCCGACGCGGGCACCCGCCCAACCACCGAGCGACCCAGCGGGCGCAAAGTCGCGGCGGGGGCGACGATGGTGGCGCCCCCGGCTCCGGGTGCGCACGATCATCCTGCTGCTGGTGCTCGGCTGGTTGACCTTCCTGGTCGTGACGCCGATCCTGGCCTGGAAGGACGTCACCAAGGTTGGCTGGGAGCCCACCGGCGATCGTCCGCCGGAACAGGACGGCACGACCTATCTGATGGTGGGTTCGGACTCCCGCGCCGGACTGAGCCCTGAGGAACGCAAGGAGCTCAGCACCGGCAACGCCACCTCGAACCTGGCCGACACCATCATGTTGTTGCACACCGGATCGGGACCGAACCTGTTGATGAGTTTCAATCGCGACACGGTGCTTGAGATCCCGGCCTGCAACACCACCGCCAAGATCAACTCGGCCTACGCCTGTGGCGGGCCGCCCGCGCTGGTCGGTGCGATCGAGAATCGAACCGGCATCCGCATCGACGACTACGTCGAGATCGGCCTGGGCGGGGTGCCGCGGGTGGTCGACGCGGTGGGCGGCATCGAGATCTGCCCGAAGACATCCATGGACGACGACCTCGCTGGCCTGCAGATCAAGAAGGGCTGCCAGACGGTCGACGGCGCGACTGCGTTGGCCTACTCGCGGTCCCGGCACGCGAGCCCGCTTTCGGACTTGGCTCGGGTCCAGCAGCAGCGCGAAGTGGTGGCAGCGGTCGGTGACAAGGTGCTCTCACCGTGGACGGTGATCAACCCGGTTCGCTGGTGGAAGTTGAACCACGCAGTTCCGGACTTCTTCGCCTTCGGCGAGGGAACCTCGCCGATGCGGGCAGGATTGTGGGCGATGGCCATGGCGGGCGACAACAAGACCTGCTCGGCTCCGTTGACCGACGGCTCGGCAACGACCCTCGATGCTGTTCGCGCCGACAGACTGTTCGCCAAGATCGCTGCCGATGACACCGACTCGATCGAGAAGAACCTATGCACCGCCACCGGGTTGGCCAAGAGTTAATGCGTCCACGGCTGGCTTCGACCGCAGATTCTTCGCTACGATCCACATATGGCGAAAGAATCTTCCGCGTGGCCGCAGCTGCGCGAGGCTGTTGTCGCGTTCCAGCGGTTGCAGAGTTCCGACGGCTCCGTCGCAGGTGACACCACCCGCGCCACCGCCCTGATCGAGGTCGTTGTCAACGCGATCGACGAGTTGGCGCCGGAGTTCGACCACGACATCGCCTACCTGCAGGCCCTCATCACCGACCTGCGCCACTGGGCCGGCACAGGGTTCGGGGTGCCCGACTTCGGAGCCAGTCTGGCCGCCTTCCAGCCTTCGGCCGACCGCGTCGACGGACGCCGCCACCTGGTGGTCTTCCCGATGTACACCCAGAACGGATCCACCGAACGTCACCTGGAGGCGCTCATCATCCGGGTGGTCTGGCCTCAGTGGCTGGCTGATCTGGAGGCGAGCCGCTACGACAACGCCATGTTCGTGCCCATCTGCTTCGAAGACTTCACCCCCGGCTACGACACCCACTCGGCGGTGCTCTTTCCCGAGACCGTCTCCGTGGCCCAGACCCCGCCGGCATACAGCTGGGGGGCGATCTTCTGCGACCGAGAAGCCGCCCGGTTCCGGCGAGTCACCACCGCCGCCGTGGATCTGCTCCAGATCGACCTGCCCGACTCGGTGCAAGGCCTGCTCGATGACCAGGAGCGCACCCAACAGGCGTTCGTGCTCTGGGACCTGATCCACGACCGCACCCACAGCCACGGCGACCTACCCTTCGACCCGTTCATGATCCGCCAGCGTCAACCCTTCTGGATGTATGGCCTGGAGGAGCTGCGCTGCGACCTGACCGCGTTCTCCGAGGCGGTCGAACTGGCCGCCGAGGCACCCTCGGACAGCGTCCGGGCCGTCGCCGAGGACGTCCAGACAGCGGTGCTCTTCGACCGGCTCTTCCGGTTCCCGGTGACCGGGAACCGGGTGCGTAACTACGACGGCCTGGGTGGGCAGTTGCTGTTCGCCTGGCTGCACAAGAACGACGCCGTGCGGTGGACCGACAACACTCTGCGCATCGACTTCGAGGCCGCCGTGCTGGCGACCCGGGCGCTGTGCGCCAAGATCGAGACCTTCTACCGCGACGGCATCGACCGTCCGAAGCTGGTGCACTGGCTGGTCGGGCACGACCTGGTCTCCACCTACCTCGCACCGCACCCGGGCTCGAGGTGGGCCACCCGCGACCTCGATTTCACCAAGTTGCCCCGGGAACTGGTCGACGACGTGTTGCCGGACGAGTTCCCGCTGTCGATGTTCTACGAGGCACTGTCGCGCAAGCTCGCCGGCGTGGTCGAGTCGACCAAGGGCATCACCGCGCTTTCGGCCTGACCTGGCGCGACCGAGACAAGCGAGACCGGCACAATGGGCCCCATGAGTTCTGCTTCGCGCCACTTCGCATCCGACAACTATGCGGGCGCCCTGCCCGAGGTGCTGGCCGCACTGAACTCGGTCAACGACGGCCACCAGGTCTCCTACGGCGACGACGAGGTGACCGCCGGGCTGTCGGGCCTCTTCGGTGAGGTTTTCGAGGCCGACTCCCCCGCAGTCTGGCCGGTCTTCAACGGAACCGGCGCCAACGTGGTCTCGCTGATGAGCATGACCGACCGGTGGGGCGCAGTGGTCTGCTCCGACGTCGCCCACATCAACACCGACGAGGGTGGTGCCCCGGAGAAGGTCGGTGGCCTCAAGCTCTATTCCGTCGCTGCCCCCGACGGGAAGCTCACCCCGGAGTTGGTCGACCGAGCCGCCTGGGGCTTCGACGACGAACACCGCGCCACCCCACAGGTGCTCTCGCTGACCCAGTCGACCGAACTCGGCACCGTGTACTCGGTCGAAGAAATGCGCGCCCTGGTCGACCATGCGCACAGCCTCGCGATGTCGGTGCATGTCGACGGGGCCCGAATCGCCAACGCGGTCGCCTCCCTGGGCTGCACCCCGAAGGAGGCCATCGGCGGTGCGGACGTGCTCAGCTTCGGAGGCACCAAGAACGGGATGCTGTACGGCGAGGCGATCGTGGTGCTCAACCCCGACGCCGTCCGGGGAGTCATCAACGTGCGCAAGAACGCGATGCAGCTGTCCTCCAAGATGCGGTTCATCTCCGCCCAGATCCAGGCGCTGCTCACCGACGACCTGTGGATTCGCACCGCGTCGCATGCGAACGCGATGGCTGCCCGGCTGGCGTCCGGCGTCGAGAGGATCGACGGCATCGAGGTGCTGCACCCCGTGCAGGCCAACGGCGTCTTCGCAAGCCTGCCGGTCGACGTCTCCGACGCGGTACGGGCGAAGGGCTTCAAGTTCTATCCTTGGTCCCCCAGCGGCGACCAGGTGCGCTGGATGTGCTCGTTCGACACGACCGAGGCCGACGTCGACGCCTTCCTGGCGGCACTAGTCTCGGCACTGTGAACTCTGAATCCTGCGAGACCATCTCCTGGGCCGTCGACGAGGACGGCGTCGCGCTGCTCACCCTCGACCGGCCTGAGGCACTCAACGCCTTCAACCTGACCATGGCACGCGAACTGCTCGACTTCTGGACCGGCCCGGCGCGCTCCGACGACGTCCGAGCAGTGGTCCTGACCGGGTCCGGTCGCGCCTTCTGTGCCGGCATGGACCTGTCGGCGGACGGCAATGTCTTCGGTCTGGACGAATCCCTCGCGCCGGCCTATGCCGATCTGGCCGAACATCTGGCAGACCCCTCGGTCCACCCCGAGTACGCCGACGGGGTGCGTGACACCGGCGGCAAGATCAGCCTGGCCGTGCACGCGTTGGCCAAGCCGACCATGGCCGCCATCAACGGTGCCGCGGTCGGGATCGGCGCAACCATGACATTGCCGATGGATCTGCGGCTGGCGTCGACCTCGGCGCGGATCGGGTTCGTGTTCGGACGCCTCGGCATCGTGCCGGAGGCCGCCTCGTCGTACTTCCTGCCCCGCATCGTCGGGGTGTCGAAGGCGCTGGAGTGGGTCTACGCCGCCGACATCCTCAGCGCCGAGCAGGCTCTCGAAGGCCGCCTGGTCCGGTCGGTGCACGAGCCTGAGGGCCTGGTGCCGGCCGCCCTGGAGCTCGCGCGGTCGTTCGTACGCGGTCGCTCGTCGGTCGCGCTGGGACTGGCCAAGCAGTTGATCCACCACAACCTGTCCGCCGCCGATCCGTTGGAGGCGCACCTGACTGACTCGCTGGCGATGTTCTGGACCTCGGTCGGGGACGGTCGCGAGGGCGTGGCGGCGTTCAAGGAGAAGCGGTCTGCGCAGTTCCAGTCGACGACGTCGCAGCTCCCGGCCGTCTTCTGACCCGGACGCGGCCGAGCGTTCAGGTCGCAGGCTGGTGTTGGGTGATGCAGTGGATGCCGCCGCCGCGGTCGAAGAGCGGTCGGGCATCGACCCCGACGACCCGGCGGCCGGGATAGGCATCGCGCAGAATCGCCGCCGCGTCGGCGTCTCGGGGGTCGTCGAAGGTGCAGGCGACCACACCGCCGTTGACGACGAGGTGATTGACGTAGGACCAGTCGACGGGGCCGTGCTCGTCGGTCAGCCTGTGGGGGGCAGGCAGGTGGCGAATCTCCCAGCCGGGCAGGTCCTTCTCCAGACCGGACCGCACGGTGGCGCTCACCTCGAAGTCAGGGTGAGCCGGGTCGGTCTGGTGGTGCAGCAGCACGACGCCGGGAGAAGGCATGGTGGCGACGATGTCGATGTGTCCGCGGGTGCCGAACTGGTCGTAGTCCCGGGTCAGGCCTCGCTCCACCCACACGACCCGATCGACCCCCAGAGTTCGGCCCAGTTCAGCCTCGACCTGGGCACGGGTCCAGTGCGAGTTGCGGCCCTCACCGCGTTGAACGGTCTCGGTGACCAACACCGTGCCGGCCCCGTCGACATGGATGGCACCGCCCTCGTTGACCATCTCGGAGCCGATCACCGTGGCGCCGGCCCACTGTGCGACTCGGCGACCGATCTGGGCGTCGCGATCCCAGGTCGCCCACGACTGGGCCCCCCAACCGTTGAAGACCCAGTCCACCGCACCGAGTTCGCCGGTCTGGGAGATGACGAAGGTCGGGCCGATGTCGCGCATCCAGGCGTCGTCGAGCGGCGCCACGAAGAGTTCCACCTCCGAACCCAGGAGTCGCCCGGCCGCGGCGGTCGCGGACGGGTCGACCACCATCTTGACCGGCTCGAACTCGGCGATGGCATGGGCGACCTCGGCCCAGGTCTGTTCGGCGCCGCCGGCATACCCTCCGGTCGGCCAGGCCATCCAGGTGCACTCGTGCGGGGCACCCTCGGCCGGCATCCGCCAGGTCATCAGGCCGGCCCGATCAGCGGTCCGTAGGTGTCAGGGCGGCGGGTGGTGAAGAACGGGAACAGGTCGAGCCAGTCGCGACGCTGGTCCAGATCCAGGTCGGCCACCAGCACGGCCTCGGTCTCGCGCGGCGCCTGGACCAGTAGTCGGCCGTAGGGGTCGACGATGAAACTGGATCCATAGAAGGTGTTCAGGCCCTCGGCGCCGGTCCGGTTGGGCACCACGATGAACAGGCCGTTCGCGATCGCATGACCGGTGATGACGGCGCGCCACAGTGGTTCGGTGTCGAAGTCGGGGTGGTCTGGCTCGGACCCGATGGCGGTCGGGTAGGCGAGGATGTCGGCTCCGGCCAGTCCATAGGCGCGGGCCACCTCGGGGAACCACTCGTCCCAGCACGTCGGCAGCCCCAGGCGGGCCCCGAGCGCCTCGTGCACCGGGTAGGGGTCTTGGCCGTCGGCACGGGCGGGTCCGGCGCGAAAGAACTTGTCCTCGTGGTAGCCGGCGGTGATCGGAATGTGGGTCTTGCGGGTGCGGCCGACCAGGCGCCCGTCCGGGGCGAGCAGGACCGCAGTGTTGAAGCCGAGTCCGTCGGGGCCCTCGACCTTCTCGTAGAGCGAGGCGTGCACGTGGATGCCGAACCGGGTGGCCGCCGCACGCGCGAGGGTCATGGTCGGCCCCGTCTGAAGGTCCTCGGCGGTGTCGCCCGGCGCGGCGGTCGGCGCGATGTCGGCCGGATAGCGGATCAGCGTGATCTCGGGCAGGAACACGATCTGAGCCCCCGCCTCGGCGGCTTGCCCGATCGCGTCGAGGAGCACGTCGGCCAGTCCTTCAGAGCGCCACCGGTGCTGCACGAGACCGACCCGCAGGGCGCCACGCTCGGGAGGGTGGACCCGCGACAGGCTCGGCTGGGACGCACCCACGATCAGCTCCATGGCCAGATCCTCCCGCAGCGGCCGACTCGGCGGGCGGTCACCCCTGGTGGGCGCGGACGTGCTCGCCCTTGGCGATCGCGACGTCGTTGAGCTCGGCTTGGAAGGCCAGCACCTTCTCGGTCAGGTCCGGGTCGCCGGCCGCCAGGATCCGCACTGCGAGCAGGCCCGCGTTGCGGGCATTGCCGACACCGACGGTCGCGACCGGGACACCGGCCGGCATCTGCACGATCGAAAGCAGGGAGTCCATCCCGTCGAGATACTTCAACGGCACCGGGACACCGATCACCGGCAGCGGGGTCACCGAGGCGAGCATGCCCGGCAGGTGCGCCGCGCCGCCGGCGCCGGCGATGATCACTGTGAGGCCGCGGGTGTGCGCAGCCTTCCCCCAGGCGATCATCTGGGTCGGCATCCGATGTGCGGAGATCACGTCGGCCTCGTAGTCGACGCCGAACTCGGTCAACGCCTCGGCGGCGGCTTGCATAGTCGGCCAGTCCGAGTCCGAGCCCATCACGATCCCAACGGTCATGGGGTCAGCCTATTGGTCCCTACTCCGATTCGTTGCCGAGGTCGCCGGCGAACCAGGCCGCAGCGTGCCGGGCTCGCTCCAGACAGTCGTCGAGGTCGTCGCCGTAGACGTTGACGTGGCCGACTTTGCGGCCCGGCCGCATCTGTTTGCCATACAGGTGCACCCGCAGCGCGGGGTCGCGTGCGAAGGCGTGCAGGTAGCCGTCGTAGAGGTGCCCGGCACCGGGGTCGTCGCCCCCGAGGATGTTGACCATCACCGTCCACGGGGCCCGCGCCGCCGGCGAGCCCAAAGGCAGGTCCATCACTGCCCGCAGGTGGTTCTCGAACTGAGAGGTCACCGCGCCGTCCTGACTCCAGTGGCCGGTGTTGTGTGGCCGCATCGCCAGTTCGTTGACCAGGATCGAGGCGGTGCCGTCGGCAGCGCGGGTCTCGAACAACTCCACCGCGAGGATGCCGACGACGTCGAGCTCGCCGGCTATGCGCAGGGCGATCTCGTGAGCCTGGCCGGCGACTTCGGGTGATAGGTGCGGTGCCGGGGCGATCACTTCGTGGCAGATGCCGTCGCGCTGGGTGGTCTGCACGACCGGGTAGGCGGCCGCTTGGCCCGAGGGCGAGCGCGCCACCAGGGCGGACAGCTCACGGGTGAACGGCACCAGTTCCTCGGCCAGCACCTGCACGCCGGCAGATTCGGCGGCGGCGAACGGCGCGGCACATTCCTCGGCCGCCCGGACCACCCAGACGCCCTTGCCGTCGTAGCCGCCGCGGGTGGTCTTCAGGACGGCCGGGAACCCGAAACCTTCGACGTCGGCTACGCAGGCGACCACTGCGTTGCGCGGACAGGGCACTCCCATCGCCGCGAGCCGGGACCGCATCACTGCCTTGTCCTGGGCGTGCACCAGCGCATCCGGTCCTGGGCGCGTGGCAACACCGGCAGCGCTCAGTGCCCGTAGGTGCTCGGTCGGCACATGCTCGTGATCGAAGGTGACCACGGCGCACCCGTCGACGAGATCGCGCAGCGTGTCCAGGTCTCGGTAGTCACCGACGATCTGGTCGACGATCACCTGCGCCGCCGAGACGCCTTCGGCCTCGGCCAGCAGCCGCACCGGCAGCCCGAGCGCTGCCGCCGATTCGGCCATCATCCGCGCGAGCTGGCCGCCCCCGATGATGGCCAGGGTGGGGGCAGTGGAGTCGGACACGGCTCACACGCTACGCAACGACGTCAGCCCCGAGAATCCTCGGGTTCGAAACGAAGACCCTTGCCACGAATGGTGGTGATCAGGTGAGGCTTGCGAGGCTCGTCACCGATCTTGCGACGCAACCATCCCAGGTGCACGTCGATGGTCTTGGAAGAGGTCCAGAAAGAGGCGCCCCAGACGTCTCGCATGAGCTCCTCACGCGACACGATCTCCCCCGCGTTGCTGCTCAGTTTGTGCAGGAGATCGAACTCCTTGCGAGACAGCGTCAGTTCGTCGGCACCCTTCCAGGCTCTCCGGGTCTGTGGGTCAACTCGGATATCCTGAACTTCAATCACAACGACACCCTACTCGGCGGTCAAACGATCGTTTCACAGACCTGGACAACGGCCCTTGAGGCGCCTGCTCGTCACACCCGACGAACGGCGACGGGTTCGACCAGGCCGAATCCACGCACCGGGCGAGCCGGCAGTCGCCGGGTCTCGAACTGGTCCTCAGGCAGCAACTCGGCCGTGGCGGAGTCGATGATGATGCGGTTGCGTCGAGCCACCGCAGTCAACCGGGCAGCCATGTTCACCGGCGGGCCGAACACGTCGCCCATCCGGGTGACCACCGCACCGGAGGCCAACCCGACCCGCACATCCGGCATCCGATGGTCGCGCCCGATGACGTTGATGATGCCCTCGGCGGTGTCGTAGGCCCGGATCGGATCGTCGTTGACGAAAAGCACCGAGTCACCCAGCGACTTGATGACTCGGCCGCGCTGATTGGCGACCACGTCGGCGCAGCGGGACTCGAAGAGCTCCACCAGGTCTCCGATGCGGTCCTCGGAGATTCGGTTGGACAGCGCAGTGAAGGAGACGATGTCGGCGAATCCGACGCTGAGTTGAGTGGTATGAAGGTCGGAGTCGCCTGCCATCGAGGCCAGTACGCGAGTGACCGAGGCGGACAGGTGACGTCGCCACGCGTAGAGCATCAGCGCCTCGAAGTTCTGCGAAAGTTCTGAGGAGAACATCCGCGACACAGCGTCGATGCCGTTCTCCTCGGGGCGAGACTCCAGATGCTGGAGCAGCGCGGAAATCTCCCAGTCGGACAGCCTCGCCATGGTCAGGCCCATGGCTCGGGTGAGTGCGACCGACAGGTCGAAGTCGATCAGCCCGGACTCGATGACGGCGTTGACCCGACGCAGCGCGTCGACGTCCTCCTCGGTGAACATCTTGGCGTCCCCGGCCTCAGGGAATCCGAGCGCCCGCCACAACTTCTTGGCCTGCTCCAGGCTCACCCCGGTTCGCTCAGCGATCTGAGCCGAGGTGTAGTCCCCCTCCCCGTCAAGGAACGGCAGGCCTGAGTCAGGCACCTTCGTCCCGCGGGGCGCCCTCGTGCAGTTCGTGCAGACGGTTGGTGACGATGCGGTGGGTCCGTTCGACATCCGGGATGTCGTGGACGGTCACCGACCCGTGTGTGGAGGCATCGGAGATGATCAGGGTGCCGCAGCCGAGCAAACGGTCGATCAGTCCACGCTCGTAGGCGATATCGGAGATCCGGGACAGCGGGATGTCGTGCCCGGTGCGAGTGATGATGCCCTGCCGGGTGATCAGCCGACGATCGGTGAAGGTATAGGACGCCGACAGCCATAGCACGACCGGCACCAGCACCCACCACACCATCGCCAGGGCGACCAACCCCCAGATGATCCAGTCGATCACCTCGACGTCGATGTAGATCTGACCGACCACGCCGACGGCCAGCAGCAGCACGAAGGCGACGATAGCCACGAACAGTGCCTTGACGTGCGTACGCGTGCTGACCAGGATCTTCTCACCCGGGTTCAGGAGCTTGCTCGAAATCACCACAGCCCGATCATGTCAGGGAAGCATGGATCACGTCACCTGCCGCGACCGTGTGTTCCTCGCCGTCCACGCTGTGCACGATCAGCCGGCCGTCGGCGGTGACGTCGGTCGCGGTGCCCACCAGGGTGGCTCCGGCGGGAAGTTGAACCTCGACCCGGCGGCCGATGGTGGCGCTGTGCACCCGGTAGATCTCCTGGGTCAGTTCCAGGTCGTCGGCCCAGATCCGCAACTGCACCCCGAGCGCATCGAGCAGGTCCAGCAGGATCTGGGTGCGGTCGACCGGCCCGACCTGCAAGCTCAGGGAGGTGGCACTCGGCACCGGGAGTTCGTCGGCGGCCAGCGAGGTGTTCAGCCCGATACCGATGACTGCGGCCGGCCCGCTCGGGGTCTGCACTCGTTCGACCAGGATGCCGCAGATCTTCAGCTCACCGACGAGCACGTCGTTGGGCCACTTCACCGTCGAATGGATGCCGAGGGCGGCCACCGTCTCGGCAACCGCGACGCCGGTCAGCAGGGGCAGCCAACTCCAGGCTGCTGGGGTGGTGCTGGCCGACGGGCGGACCAGCACCGACAGGGCGAGCCCCGCGCGAGGCGGCATCTGCCACCCGCGGTCCAGGCGCCCACGGCCGGCGTACTGGTGCTCGGTGGTGACCACCAGCCCCGCCGGCTCGTCGGCTCGGGCACGCTCGGAGACCACGGCGTTGGTCGACGGCGTCGATTCGACCACCTCGACCCGCCAGCCTGCGACGTCGGTGGCCAGCCGCACCGGGTCGAGTGACGGACGCCACACCTGATCAGACCCTCGCGGGGTTTCATGGTTCGACACAGGCACTACCCTGTCACTCGTGACCGCGGAACCGACAAGCACACCGGCCAGCCCGGACCTTCACACCACCGCCGGCAGGTTGGCCGACCTCGACCTTCGTCTCGACGAGGCCGTCCACGTCGCCTCGGCCAAAGCGGTCGAAAGACAGCACGCGAAGGGCCGCAAAACGGCTCGCGAGCGCGTCGAGATGCTTTTCGACGAGGGTTCCTTCGTCGAACTCGACGAGTTGGCACGGCACCGATCGACCGCGTTCGGCCTGGAGAAGACCCGCCCCTACGGCGACGGGGTCATCACCGGTTACGGCACCATCGACGGTCGCCAAGTGTGTGTGTTCTCCCAGGACTTCACCGTCTTCGGCGGCTCCCTGGGCGAGGTCTACGGCGAGAAGATCGTCAAGGTGATGGATCTTGCCATCAAGACGGGTTCGCCGATCATCGGCATCAACGAGGGTGCCGGCGCCCGGATCCAGGAGGGGGTCGTCAGCCTCGGCCTCTACGGCGAGATCTTCCGCCGCAACGTGCACGCCTCGGGCGTGATCCCGCAGATCTCGATGATCATGGGAAACTGCGCCGGCGGACACGTCTATTCTCCGGCGGTCACCGATTTCACCATCATGGTCGACGGCACCTCGGGGATGTTCATCACCGGTCCGGACGTCATCAAGACGGTCACCGGCGAAGACGTGACCATGGAGGATTTGGGCGGCGCGCGCACCCACAACACCAAGTCGGGCAACTCCCACTACATGGCCTCCGATGAACAAGACGCCATCGAATACGTCAAGGCGCTGCTCAGTTACCTGCCGCAGAACAACCTCGACGAAGCGCCGGCGTACGACGACCCGGCGGACATGGAGTTCACCGACGACGACCTGAGACTCGACACGATCATTCCGGACTCGCCGAACCAGCCCTATGACATGCACGACGTGATCAGCGCCGTGGTCGACGACGGCGAGTTCCTCGAAGTGCACCCGCTCTTCGCGCCCAACATCATCGTGGGCTTCGGCCGCGTCGAAGGTCGCAGCGTCGGCGTGGTGGCCAACCAGCCGATGCAGTTCGCCGGCACCCTCGACATCGACGCCTCCGAGAAGGCCGCGCGGTTCGTGCGGACCTGCGACGCGTTCAACATCCCCGTGCTCACCTTCGTCGACGTGCCCGGCTTCCTGCCCGGTACCGACCAGGAGTGGAACGGCATCATTCGCCGAGGCGCGAAGTTGATCTACGCCTACGCCGAAGCGACCGTCCCCCTGGTCACTGTGATCACCCGCAAGGCCTACGGCGGTGCCTACGACGTGATGGGGTCCAAGCACTTGGGCGCCGACATCAACCTGAGCTGGCCGACCGGTCAGATCGCGGTGATGGGGTCCCAAGGTGCGGCCAACATCATCCATCGCCGCACCCTGGCCGCCGTCGAGGCCGAGGGTGGCGATGTGGAGGCCCGTCGCGCGGAACTGATCGACGAATACGAGACCACCTTGGCCAACCCCTACGTCGCAGCCGAGCGCGGCTACATCGACGCCGTCATCACCCCACGCGAAACGCGCCTGGAGATCGTCAGGGCGCTTCGCCTGCTCAAGACCAAGCGGGCCACCCTGCCTCCGAAGAAGCATGGGAACATCCCGCTATGAGCGCCGATCAGCCGGCGCTGAGAATCCTCACCCCCGACACCACCGCCGAGGAAGTGGCCGCCATCGTGGCCGTGCTCTCGGCAACGAGTGGCACCCAGACCTCTGGGGTCGAGCCCCGCTCGGAGTGGGCTGACCCGGCACGCGGCCTGCGCACTCCGGTGCGACCCAGCGGCTGGAAGGCCAGCGCGCTGCCGCGTTGACGTTGTCCGGTTGCGTGCACAGGTGGAGGGTCCGTCGATGCTGACCCGTCTCGGAGAACGGTGGACCGGGCTGGGCTGGAACACCCGTGGCTGGGTGCTGGCCGCGCTGTGTCTGTCGATGTGCTTGGCCATGGCGATGCAGCAGTGGGTCGGTTTGCGGCTCGGCGGTTTCGACCTGTCGATCTTCCATGAGGCCGTCCGCTCCTACGCCAACTTCGAGCTGCCGCGGGCCGAGATCAAGACGGTTCATCACCAGTTGCCGCCCGGCTTCAACCTTCTCGGCGACCACTTCTCCCCCATCTACGCCCTGCTCGCGCCTTTGTACTGGGTGTGGGAGGACCCACGGATGCTGCTGCTGGCCCAGGCTGTGCTGTTCGCGGCGGGGGTCCCGGTGGTGCGCACCTTCGCACGCCGACTGTGGGCACCCACCACGCTGCCGTCCTGGGCACCTGACGCGGCCGGGCTGGTCTACGCGCTCGGATGGCCCCTACTCGCGGCGAGCCGCTCCGGTTTCCACGAGGTCGCGTTCGCGGTTCCGTTGACGCTGGTGATGTTCGAGCGGGCCCAGGCACGCTCCTACCGCTGGATGGCGGTGGCTGCGCTCGGCCTGTGTTGCACCAAAGAGGACATCGGCCTGATGGTCGGGGCCTTCGGTCTGGTGATGTTGCTGCGCAGCCGCCGATCACCGGTTGACAGGGCCGGGACGCGATGGTCGCTGGTGCTGCTCGTCGGGGGTCCATTGCTGACCGCCTTGGCGATCGCGGTCCTCATTCCGGCCATGGGTGGGGTGTCCGGCTACTACTGGGACTACACCTCGCTGGGCACCGGGCCCAAGGACGCCGTGCTGACCGTGTTGACCCATCCCTGGTTGGCGGTCAGCGTCGCGTTGGACCATCCCGCGAAGTGGATGCTGCTGCTGTTCCTGTTCGGGCCGCTACTGTTCGTGCCGCTGCGCTCGTTGACGTCGGTGGCCGCCGTGCCGTTGCTGGCGGAGCGGCTCTACTCCGAGAACACCAATCACTGGGTCGGAAAGTTCCACTACGACGCATTCCTGTGGCCGATCCTGGTGATCGCGGCGATCGAGGCGTTCTGGACCATGCAGCCGGTGCCCCGCAAGGCGGGAAGGGCGATCGTCGCGCTCACCGTGACCGCAACGCTGGCGGCCGGAGCCTGGAGTCTGTTCCTGCCTTGGCGGTGGTCGCCGAGCGACACCTCTCAGGGCCTGATCGACGCGGCCGCGAGGATTCCGGACGGGGCGAGCGCGGAGGCGACGAACTTCATCGCACCCCGGCTCACCCCCAGCCACTACACCGTGTTGGTCGACCAGACCCCCCGCTGCCAGGACTATGTGGTGGTGCGCTCCGACGGCAAGGCGTCCTGGCCGCTGGAGCCCGAGGAGATCCAGGCGCGCATCGGGTTGCTGCTCAGCCACGGCTACGAGGTGGTCTTCGACCAGGACGGTGCACTGTTGCTGCGGCGCACTGCCGGCGCCGACGTGCCGGGGTGTGCGATGCCGACAGCGGATTCCACGCCCTACAAGGACGTGATTCGCGACGACCCCGGCTGGTGGATCTTCTAGCCGGCGCCGCCGCGAACTAGGGTGTCAGGGTGACCCGACCCGTCGATGCCCGCAGCGACCGTTTCGTCGCTGACTACGCCGCCCTCAACCCGTTGGACGCCACCGCGATGGGGGTGAGCGGATATGACGACCAGATGACCGACTTCTCCCCCGACGGCTATGCCGCCCGGGAGGACCTGGCCCGCACGGCCCTGTCCGAGGTGGCGGCGCTCTCCCCGGCCGACGACCTGGAGTCGGTGGCCCAGGCAGCCTTCGTCGAGCGGGTCGGGCTGTCGGTGGCGATGGACGATGCGTTGGTGTCACGTTCGGATGTCTCGGTGATCTCCGGTGCAGCCCACGAGATCCGCGGCACCTTCGACCTGATGGCCACCGAGACGGCCGAGGACTGGGAGAACCTGGACGCCCGCCTCGCGGCGGTGCCGGCGGCCCTGTCGGCATACCGGGACACGCTGTTGGCCGAGGCCGACGCGGGCCGGGTGGTGGCTCGCAGGCAGTATGTCGAGCACGCCAAACAGTTGCATGGATGGGCCCGAGACTATTTCGGGCCGCTGGTGTCCCAGGCTCCGGCTGGGGTGGCCGAACGGGTCCAGGCACGGGCCAGCGCTGCCGCTTCGGCCTTCGGGGAACTCGGCGACTTCATGGCCGAAATGGCTCCCCGCGGCCGGGAGGCTGACGGGGTGGGCCGGGAGCGCTACTCGTTGGCCTCGCGCTACTTCCTCGGCGCCGAGGTGGATTTGGAGGAGACTTATGCGTGGGGCTGGGCCGAGCTCAAACGCATCGAGGACGACATGGCCGCCACCGCCGACCGCATCGTCTCCGGTGGTTCGGTGGCCGACGCGGTGGCGGCGCTCGACGCCGAGCCGGCCCGTGACCTGGGCAGCCGGGAGGCGTTCGAGGAGTGGATGCAGACCAGGTCCAACGAGATCCTGGCCGACTTCAACGGCAAGCACTTCGACATCGCCGATCCGATCCGGACCCTGGCCTGCAAGGTGGCGCCGGTCAACGACGGCGGCGCCTGGTACACACCGCCGAGCGAGGACTTCTCCCGCCCCGGCACGATGTGGTTCTCCTTCACCGACGACCACTCGATCTACTCCACCTGGCGCGAGACCACGACGGTGTTCCACGAGGGTGTGCCTGGTCACCATCTGCAGTGCTCGCAGGTGGTCTACAACGCCGAGAAGCTGAATCGGTGGCAGCGACTGATGTGCTGGGTCTCGGGCCACGGCGAAGGCTGGGCGCTCTACGCCGAACGGCTGATGGACGAGTTGGGCTATTTCGCCGACGCCGGCGACCGGATGGGCTTCTTGGACATGCAAGGCTTCCGAGCCGCTCGCGTCATCGTCGACATCGGGGTTCACCTGGGGCTCACAATTCCGGACGACAACCCGTTCGGGTGGCGCGGTGGCGAGACCTGGGACGCCGACCGGGTGCTGGAGTTCATGCTCGCCCATTCGCGGATGGACCCGGGTTCGGTGCGTTTCGAGGTCAACCGCTATCTGGGCTGGCCGGGGCAGGCGCCCAGCTACAAGGTCGGGGAGAAGATCTGGCTCCAGGCCAGAGCCGATGCCGAGGCCCGGGCCGGCTCCGCCTTCGACCTCAAGACGTTTCACACCGACGCGCTCAACCTGGGATCGTTGGGTCTGGACCCACTTCGGGAGGCACTCGGCCGGCTGTAGTCCCCGCGCGCGGCTAGTTTGGTGCCGTGATCGAGCTCAGCAAGGCACAGGCCCGCCGGATCGCGGTGCGGGCGCAGTGGCTCGACGCCTCACGTCCGCAGTCGCTGGTCGAACTGGTGGACCAGTTGGCGGTGGTGCAGATCGATCCGACCTCGGCCATCGCACCGAGCGTGGACTTGGTGTGTTGGTCGCGGCTGGGTGAGGGATACGACGCCTCCGATCTGCGTTTCGCCCTCGGGACCGAGCGGTCCCTGGTCGAACATGGCTCGTTCGTCCGGCCCATGGACGACATCGGGTTGGTGCTGGCAGTGGGGTCGACCTGGGTGCACCCCGACGCAGCTGCCTGGCTGGAGGTCAACTCGCGGTTCCGGGCCGAGGTGATGGCATTGCTCGCGAGCGACGGGCCGTTGATCTCGACCGAGATTCCCGACACTGTGCAGGTTCCGTGGGCCTCGACCGGGTGGACCAACGACAAGAACGTGGTGCGGATGCTCGACCTGCTGATGCGGCTGGGTGCGGTCGCGGTCGCCGGTCGGCGTGGGAAGTTCCGGGCCTGGGATCTGGCCGAGCGGGTCTATCCGGCGGACCTGGTGGTGCCGCCAGTGGACCAGGCGCGGCGCCTGCTGGACCGACGAGTGCTGTCGTCGTTGGGCGTGGGCCGGGGCACGGGTCGAGCAGACCAGGAGACCGTCGGGGAGGCCGGCATACCGTGCCGAGTCCAGGACACGGACGGCGAGTGGCGTCTGGATCCGGCGGCGCTGGAGTTGGAGGCGGAGACCTTCGAGCCGCGAGCCGCCCTGCTCTCACCGTTCGACCGGCTGGTCCACGACCGTGACCGGGCGCGTGAGCTGTTCGGCTTCGAATACCTCCTGGAGATGTACAAGCCGGCCGCTAAGCGACGGTGGGGCTACTTCGCCCTGCCGATTCTGTATGGCGATGCGCTGGTCGGCAAGCTCGACGCCAAGTTGGACCGCAAGGCCAAGGTGCTGCGGGTCAACGCGATCCACCAGGACGGGGTGTGGGCACCTGAGGTGGCGGACGCGGTCGACGAGGAGATCGGGGCACTGGCCGATTGGCTCGGGGCCGAGCGCTGATGGAGGCAGCGCCCGGTGGTCGCTCACTGCGCCGAAGCCAGTCCCTTTTCCACGAGGGTGTCGATGAAGGGCAACACGTCTCGACGAACCGTGGGCTCGTCGACCCCGAAGGTGTGGGTCAGCGCCAGAATCAGGGCGCTGACCGGGGTGGGCTGAGCGATGATCTCCCAGATCTCAGCGCCAACCGGGTTGAGTTCGAGAAATCCGTCGTGCTCATCGAGCAGAACGACGGTCCCTCCGACCTCGGTTCCGATCACGGTGGGTCGGCGGGTCAACACGGTGGCGTCGGTCAGCAGGGCCATGGCGTGAGTAAACCACGACCGATCGAGCCGCATTGGGTTCCTGGGTGTCCCGGGTGGGGGTCGAACCCACACTGAAGCGTGTTTAAGACGCCTTCCTCTGCCATTGGGATACCGGGACCGGTTCGGGCTCGAGAGCCGACTACAACAGGATCATAAGTACGTCGTACGCCCAAACACCGCGTGCGCGCCGGCCACCCTGTCCAGGAAGAGCAGGCCGTCGGTGTGGTCGATCTCGTGCTGCAGCGCCCTCGCCTCGAACGCGTCGGTGGTGATCTGGACCCACTCCCCCGTCCGCGGCAGTTGACCCGCGACCTGAAGCCGAGTCGCGCGCTTCACGTCTCCGGTGAAGTCGGGCACGCTCATGCAGCCCTCCCTCGCCTTCTCGTTGCGGGTGGCCTCCACGACTTCGGCGTTGCACAGCACGAACGTGCCGTGGTGGGTTCGCGTCTTCGGGTGCTCGGAGACGTCGACGCAGAAGACCCTGACTCCGACACCGACTTGGTTGGCTGCCAACCCGACGCATCCGGGGCTGACCCGCATGGTGGCCACCAGGTCGGCCGCCAGTTGCACGATCGCCGGATCGGCTGGGTCGACAGCGGCACCAGGGGTCGACAACACGTCCGCGGGTGCGCGCACCACGTCCAGCACCCGGCCCTCGACCCCCAACTGGGACTCGGACCACTCGGCCACCACACTCACAGTTCGTCGGCCTCCACGGGCCGCAGCGTGGCACCGACACCCAGACCCGAGGCTGCCGCAGCGATGGCCTGCTGCAACGCCTCCACGTCGGCCCCGGCGGGTAGGTCGATCTCCGCGACGAGCAGATACAAGTCGCCCGCCAGGCGGGTGGTCAGGTCGGTGATGTTGCCGCCCACCGACGCCACGTGCGCGATGATCGAACTGACGATGCCGGCTCGGTCTCCACCGTGCACGGTCAACACCCATTGTGCCGAGGTCGGCTGCTGTTCGGCCGGCACCTCCCGAACCGCGACGGTCAGGGTGCCGTCCGCGGTCAGCGGCTCCAACGCCTGTGCGATCGACGCCTCGGGGGCGTCCCCCGCACAGATCAGCATCATCGCGAAGTGTCCCCGCAGCAGCGTCATGGTGGAGTCTTCGAGATTGAGCCCGAGGTCCGCCAGGCGGGAGGTCGTCTCGGCGATGATGCCGGGTCGGTCGTGCCCGAGAACGGTGATGGCGTGCAGAGTCACGGTGTGATTGTGACAGAGCGTGGGGCCCGCGTTCTCGACCGGCTCAACCTGCGTGCAGATCCATCGACCAGGCGATGCCGTCGAGGATGTCGGAGCGAGACGCGATCACCGTCTCGACGCGGGTTCGGTCCAGGATCCGGGACCAGATCAGCGCCCCGGCGTCGATCACGTCGGCACGCCCCGGATGCATGTAGCCCAATCCTCGTCGTTGCTCGACCGAGAGGGCCACCAGGCGCCGGATCTGGGCTTGGACGTCGCCGACGGCCATGCGTGCCTGATCGATGCGGGTGTGGTCGAAGAACTCCAGTCCGAGTACGCCGGCAGTGATCGTGGTGACGGTCCCGGCGACTCCGATCACCGTTCGGGCCGCAGACAGGTCCACCGGGTTGGCAGCCAACGCGGCGTCGACGTCGGCGTTGACCGCTGCGATCTCCTCGGCAGTGATCGGGTCGTGGCGGACATGGCGTTCGTGCAGCCTCACCGACCCGATGTCCATCGAGAAGCCGATGACGACTTCGCCGTCCGCACCGAGAATGGTCTCGGTCGAGCCCCCTCCGATGTCGACCACCAGAACCGGGTCCGATGGCGTCGTGGCCAGATTGCGCACGGCGCCGTCGAAGGACAGTCTTGCTTCCTCCTCGCCGGCGATCACTTCCGGGTCCACGCCCAACCGGTCGCGGACACCTTGGGTGAACACCTCCGCGTTGGCGGCGTCCCTGGTCGCGGAGGTCGCACAGAACCGGATTCGATCCACCTGGTGGGCCTGGATCAAGGCCGCATACTCATCGATCGCCGCGAACGCCCGAGCCAGCGCCTCGGACGCGAGCATGCCGGTGGCATCCACGCCCTGGCCCAACCGGACCATCCGCGACTCCAACACGAACCGAGTGCCGTCGGACAGGTCCACGATGAGCAGTTTGATGGTGTTGGTGCCGCAGTCGATGGCCGCTACCTTCACCGGTCGGACTCCTCGGGCGCGTCAACGTTCACGCACGGGCCCTGAGCCCACCACTGACCGAGTTCGGCTAGCACCTCGTCCCCCAGACGGTTGGCTCCCGGTCCCTGGGCCAGCGCCTGGCCGGCGAGCACGTGCAGGCACTTGACCCTGGTCGGCATACCGCCGGCGGAGATTCCCGCGATCTCGGGCACCTCGAGCCCGGCCTCGGAACCGACGGCCTCCCGGGCGGCGAGGTAGCGCTCATGGGCGGCCCGGTAGGCGGCGGCGAGATCAGGATCCTGCGTCAGTCGGAACTCCATCTGCTTCATCACGCCCTCGGACTCCAGGGTCCCGATCCGCGACGCTGCCCGAGGACAGGTCAAGTAGTAGGTGGTGGGGAACGGGGTCCCGTCGGGCAGTCGGGGCAGGGTGGTCACCACGTCCGGAAGGCCGCACCCACAGCGATGTCCCACCTCCGCGATCCCGCGTGGCAGCCGCTGCAACTGTGCTGCAATGGCCGCCTGGTCGCCGGGATCGATGGGGGAAGGTCCGGTCACTGAGATCCGTCCGTGTGTTCGGGGTCGACCGTCAAGGGTCCGCTGTCGGTCAAGGCTAACGGCGTCTTCACCTTCGGGGGATTGCCGGCCACCTCGACCGAGTCCCAAGCACCCGACCACCAGGGGTCGGAACTGGTCTGCCCGACCTCGGTCGGGTCGGTCAGCGAAGCCGTCGGCTCGATCCGGTTGCCTTTGCCATCCAGGACGGCCCAGGCGGTTTCACCGGCCTTGACATAACCGAACCGCTCGCGGGCCTGTTGCTCGACGTAGGCCGGATCGTTCCAACGGCCGATCTGGGCCGACAGGTCGTCGATCTCCGCTTCTCGGCTGGCGATGTCGGCCTCGACCGCGTCGATGCTCGCACGCTGATCGACGTAGGCCTTGACCGAGCTCGCGAAACTCATCGCCAAGACCAACAGCACCAAGGTGAAGACGGCCATCCGGCCGGTGAATCGGGACTGCCTGCGCGTCGGGGTCACGATTCCGTTGGGCACCGGAAGCTCTCCGGTACGCCGGACACGTCCGGGACCGGTGCCGGCTGGGGAAGGGCGAGTGGCGCGCGCGACAGGCACGACACGATTGTGTCCCACAAACCACATCAGTCCCAGACGTGACACGCGCGGGCCGTCGGGTCGTGACCCGGAACCGAGCGTGGCAGGGGGTCAGCCGGTGAACCGCGGAAAGGCACTGGCACCGGCGAACCGGGCGGCTTCGCCGAGTAGGTCCTCGATGCGTAGCAACTGGTTGTACTTGGCGACACGCTCCGAACGAGCCGGTGCGCCGGTCTTGATCTGGCCACAGTTGGTGGCCACCGCGAGGTCGGCGATGGTGGTGTCCTCGGTCTCACCCGAGCGGTGGCTCATCATGCACCGGTAGCCGCTGCGGTGAGCCAGGTCGACCGAGTCCAAGGTTTCGGTGAGCGATCCGATCTGGTTGACCTTGACCAGCAGGGCGTTGGCCTGCCCGCCGGTGATGCCGCGCTGGAGACGCTCGACGTTGGTCACGAACAGGTCGTCGCCGACCAACTGGGTGCTGGCGCCGAGTTGATCGGTGATGGTCTTCCAACCGGCCCAGTCTTCTTCGTCCAGCGGGTCCTCGATCGACACGATCGGGTATGACGCGACCAGGTCGGCGTAGTAGGCGGTCATCTCGGCCGCCGACTTCGACGCGCCCTCGAAGGTGTAGACACCGTCGGTGCAGAACTCGGTGGCCGCCACGTCGAGAGCCAAAGCGATGTCCTTGCCGACCTCGTAGCCGGCCTTGCCGATCGCCTCGACGATCAGGTCCAGTGCCGCCCGGTTGGACGGCAGGTCGGGGGCGAAGCCCCCTTCGTCGCCGACGCCGGTGGCCAACCCGCGGGACTTCAGCACCGACTTCAGTGCGTGGTAGACCTCGGCTCCGGAGCGCAGCGCCTCGGCGAAGGTCGGGGCGCCGATCGGGGCGACCATGAACTCCTGAATGTCGACGTTGGTGTCCGCGTGGGCACCGCCGTTGAGGATGTTCATCATCGGCACCGGCAGCAGGTGTGCGTTGGGGCCACCGACGTAGCGGAAGAGCGGGAGGCCTGCGCTCACCGAGGCGGCGCGCGCCACGGCCAGGGAGACGCCGAGGATCGCGTTGGCACCGAGGGTGGCCTTGTTGGGGGTGCCGTCGAGGTCGAGCATCGCCTGGTCGACGAGTCGCTGGTCGCTGGCATCGAGGCCGATGATCTCGGGCTCGATCTGGTCCTGGACCGCGCTGACGGCCTTCTGGGTGCCCTTGCCGCCATAGCGACTGCCGCCGTCACGGAGCTCGACCGCCTCGAAGGCGCCGGTGGAGGCGCCGGAGGGGACGGCCGCGCGGCCGGCGGAGTCGTCGTCGAGGAGCACCTCGACCTCGACCGTGGGATTGCCTCGGGAGTCCAGGATCTCGCGGGCGATGACGGTGTCGATGGAAGCCAAGACAATTGCTCCTGGGTCGAGGGATTCGGCCGTGCCGGTTCGTGGGCCTGTTCACCCTAACCGGGCCGGACTGCGATCACGCGTAGCACCCGCCCCGGGTCAGGTGCCACTCTCGAGGACCAGCGGGCGCCCGGCGTCCACCTTGCCGAAGGTGATGCAGTCGCGGGTGCTCAGGTTGCAGCCCAAGGCGGCGACCGGCCTCCTGTTGTCCAGGGCCAGCCCGAAGAGGGTGGCACCGTTCAACCACTTGACCAGCTCGAAACCGTTCCCCACCACGCCCTGCAGCGCAATGCGCCGCCTCGTGGTCGAGTCGAAGGCGTCCAGGGGTTCACCGTCGCCTCCGACGACGCCGTAGCGGCCGGGCCCAAGTCGCGCCGGAACGGGAGGGACGGGGACCCCGGGGGACACGTCGCTGCGTTCAGGACGCAGCACCACCTGCGCCGGCCTGCCGAGCCGGTCCGCGGCCGTAGCCGGCTTCGCGTCGCCCGGCGGAATGGACGCGCCGCTGAGTACGTCGTAGGCGTGCACATCGACACCCCCTGACCCAGTCGTCACCTCGACCCGCATCGCTCTGCCGTCGCGCGTGGTCGACACCCGGGTCACGCCCCTGAGACCCGTGTCGCGCACCCGGCGCAGATCGGTGAACCAGAGCTCGCCACGGTCGAGCAGGAACACCCCGCCCGCAACGACGACGAACGAGTCGATGTTCCTCGGTGAGACATCGACCTCGTTGGACCCAACGTGCAGCGTGCTGTCCTGCGCCCAGACCGCGGTGGACGTCGAGACCCTGCCCTGACCCACCGGCACCGTGGTCGGGGCGGCGGTGGTCCGGGGAGACGGAGAGGCGGTGACGGTCCGCGTGGGCGACGCCATCTCGTCGTCCTGACCGACCTCGCACCCGCTCGTCAGCACGACCAGCGCGGCCGCCAGAAGGACTGCCAGGAGGACTTTGCTCAGTTGCCCGAGCTTCACGCGCTGACCCGTCGTACGGCATCACGCAGGGCCTGTTCGGGGTCGACACCGGTTTCCCGCGCCTCGGCCACGAGCGCCAGGAGCCGGTCGCCGAGGTCGTTGAGGTCGTTGGGGTCGTCGGGGTCGGCTGGAGCCAGGGCGGTCCCGGCTCGTTCGAGGCGGTCGAGCACCTTCGCGGCGCGGCTGAGTGCCGGAAGCTCGAGCGGGATGCCCTCGAGTGGGTCGGAGCGCTCCTTCTCGGCCGCCTTGACTGCCTCCCAGGTCTCGTTGATCCGCGCCGGATCGGTCTCCACGACGTCGCCGAAGACGTGCGGGTTGCGCCGCAGCATCTTCTTCTGCAGCCCGCGAGCGACGTCCTCCATGTCGAACTCGCCCGCCTCGGCGGCGATCGCAGCGTGCAGGTAGACCTGCAGCAGCACGTCTCCGAGTTCCTCGCGCAGGTGGTCGGGACTGCCTGCGTCGTCGAGCGCCTCGATGGCCTCGATCGTCTCGTAGGTCTCCTCGAGGAGGTGTTTGGCCAGCGTGCGGTGGGTCTGCGCGGCCTTCCAGCCACACTCCGCACGCAGGCGCGCCATCATCTCGACAAGCTCGACCAGCGGGGACGCGCTTCCGGGGGCGGACTCGCCTGTCTCCAGTGAGTCCGCCATGCGATCAGCCGCACGTCTGGCTGGCGGGGAGCCCGGCGATCCACTTCGGGTCCGGCTCCTTGGCGGCGGCGCCCTTGGCGAAGTCGGAGCCCGCGCGCGAGACCGAGCTGTCGCCTCCGCCCGGGAAGCCCTGCTCGGTGGGCGCATAGCGCGGGTCAGTCGTGATCTCGGCCTTCTTCAGCCAGGAGTCGCGTTCCTGGAGACCGGCGTCGATCAGCTTGTCGAGGTTGGTGAAGCTGGGCGCCTCCCCGGTCGATCTGCTGCCCGCCTCGATGAGGATCGCACGGCCCCTGGCCCACGCCTGGAACACGTCGGTGAGCACGGTCCGGGCCTTGCTGGGCAACGGCGTGATGCCCGGCTCGTACTGGCTGTAGAGGCCCTGGGAGAGGGACTTCTCCGGCTCGATGCCCTGGTCCTCGGCGTACTGCAGGCTCAGCTCGGTATCCATCAGCAGCCCGAGTGAATTCTGCTGGACGCGTGAGACAGCCAGGGCGGTGGAGCTGTCCGACTTCGCGGCCCTCTCTCTCGCCACACACTGGGCGTCGGCGAAGTCGTCCACCTCGTCGTTGGTGATCCGCGTCCCGTTGACGACAGCCGCCGTGCCCGGGGTGAGCTCAGCACACCCACTGAGCAGGAGAAGTGCGAGGGCCGCCACTGGGACTGCCCGGGCTGCTCCGCGAACGCCTGGCCGACCTCGGAACTTCACGATCCGGTCTCCTCACTGCCGCGCTTCGCGCCGGCCCAGTTCTGTGATCCGGGCTGCCCGTCCCCGGGCTGGATCACACTGTCGATCACCTGCCGCGTCCAGTCGAGCAGTTCCTCGTCCCGAGGTGCCTGGGCACCGAAGCCCACCGGTTGGGGTCGCGGCACCAGCATCGTACGCACGGGAGCCTTGTAGAGGCTTTTCGGGTACAACCTGTTCAGGCGTACGACGCGCGACTCCGGCAGCTCGACCGGATGGAAACGGATGTACTTGCCCTGGGCCGTGACCTCCGAGATCCCCGCGTCGCGGGCGCGGGCCCTGAAGCTGGCCACCGAGAGCAGCCGGGCGACCGGGTCGGGTGGCGTCCCGTAGCGGTCCAGCAGCTCCTCGCGCAGCAGCCGGACATCGTCATCAGATCGCACCTCGGCCATCCGCTTGTACATCTCCAGCCGCAGTCGCTCGCTCTGGATGTAGTCGTGCGGAAGGTGAGCGTCGATCGGCAGCTCGATCTTGACCTCGATGGGCTGCTCGACCCCGGTGCCGTCCTGGCGGAACTCGTTGACGGCCTCACCGACCAGCCGCACGTAGAGGTCGAAGCCGACGTCGGCGATGTGTCCGGACTGCTCACCGCCCAGCAGGTTGCCCGCGCCACGGATCTCGAGGTCCTTCATCGCGATGGCCATGCCCCCACCGAGGTCGGAGTGCTGGGCCAGCGTGGCCAGCCGCTCGTGTGCGGTCTCGGTGAGCGGCTTGTCCGGCGGGTAGAGGAAGTACGCGTAGGCCCGCTCGCGACTACGGCCGACGCGTCCGCGCAGCTGGTGCAGCTGGGAGAGACCGAGGGTGTCGGAGCGTTCGATGATCATCGTGTTCGCGTTGGAGACGTCGAGCCCGGACTCCACGATCGTGGTGCACACGAGCACGTCGAACTGCTTCTCCCAGAAGTCGAGCATCACGCGCTCGAGCTGGTGCTCCCCCATCTGGCCGTGAGCCGTCGCGACCCGCGCCTCGGGTACGAGCTGCCTGATCTTCGCGGCCGCCTTCTCGATGGACTGCACCCGGTTGTGGATGTAGAACACCTGACCGTCACGCAGCAGCTCCCGGCGTACGGCCGCGGTGACCTGGCGGTCCTCATAGGACCCGACGTAGGTGAGCACCGGGTGCCGCTCCTCCGGCGGCGTGGCGATGGTCGACATCTCGCGGATGCCGGTGATCGCCATCTCCAGGGTTCGGGGGATCGGTGTCGCGGACATCGAGAGCACGTCGACGCTGGTGCGTAGGCGCTTCATCTGTTCCTTGTGCTCCACCCCGAAGCGCTGCTCCTCGTCCACGACGATCAGCCCCAGGTCCTTCATCTTGATGTCGGGGTTGAGCAACCGGTGGGTGCCGATGACGATGTCGACGCTGCCGTCCTTGAGTCCCTCGATGACTTCCCGGGCCTCCTTGTCGGTCTGGAACCGGCTCAACGGCTTCAAGATGACGGGAAAGCCGCTCATCCGCTCCGCGAAGGTGGCGTGGTGCTGGGTCACCAGCAGCGTCGTGGGCACCAGCACTGCCACCTGCTTGCCCTCCTGGACCGCCTTGAACGCCGCGCGCACGGCGATCTCGGTCTTGCCGTAGCCGACGTCCCCGCAGACCAGCCGGTCCATGGGTACGACGCGCCGCATGTCGGCCTTGACCTCCTCGACCGTGCTCAGCTGGTCGGGGGTCTCATGGAACGCGAAGGCGTCCTCGAGCTCGGTCTGCCAGGGGGTGTCGGGTCCGAAGGCGTGACCCTTGGTGGCCTGCCTCGCGGCGTAGAGCTTGATCAGCTCGGCGGCGATCTGGCGCACAGCCTTGCGTGCCCGTCCCTTGCGCTTGGCCCAGTCGCCGCCACCGAGCCGGTCGAGGCTGGGCTGCTCGCCACCGACGTAGCGGGTCACCTGGTCGAGTGCATCCGCCGGGACGTAGAGCCGGTCGGGTGGATGGCTCGCCCCTCCAGATCGACGCTGCGAGGCGCCGTACTCCAGGACGAGGTACTCGCGGGTGGCGCCCTGCGCCTCGCGCTGCCTCATCTCCACGAAGCGGCCCACACCGTGCTGCTCGTGGACCACGAAGTCGCCGGTCTTGAGCTCCAGCGGGTCGATCTGCTTCTTCCGCCGCGCCGGCATCCTGCGCATGTCGCGCGTGGTCGCCTTCTGGCCCGCGATGTCCTCGCCGGTGAGGATCACCAGACCGGGGTTGTCCATGGTGAGGCCGTGGGCGAGGCAGCCCTGGGTGACGAGGACGAGCCCGTCCATCTCGGTGGTGCCGTCGGTTGAGGAGCGAGCGCCAGCGAGCATCTCGAAACCACTCTGTTCGACGAGCCGGGCCGGCACATCGTGCTCGCCGAGCACCTCGACCATGCGCTGGGCCGGGCCGTGTCCCTGGTGGATGGTAACAACCCGCTTGCCCGCGGCGAGGTGCTTGCGGATGTCGGTGACGACCGCCTCGATGTCACCGCGATAGGCCTCGGCCGGCTGGGCGGCGACGATCCGGGTCTCCTCGTCGGTGTCGAGCCCACCGGTGTCCAGCCCGAAGGGACTGATCCCCCACCAGCCCTGGCCCTGCTCGAGCACCTGGCTGCGTACCTCGCCGATGCCCCGCAGCGAGGCTGCCCCGAGGTCGATCGGCGCGGTCCCGCCCGAGGCCGCAGCCGCCCAGCTCGCCCCGAGGAACTCCTCGCTGGTGGCCACCAGGTCGTGGGCTCGGCCGCGCACCCGTTCGGGGTCGAGCACGAGCACGTGGCTCTGCGGCGGCAGCAGGGCGACGAGCATCTCCATCTCGTCGACCAGCGCCGGCGACAGCGACTCCATGCCCTCCACGGCCATGCCCTGGGCGAGCTTGTCGGTGATCTCGGCGAGCTGCGGGTGCTGCTCACCGAGCTCGGCGGCGCGACTCCGTACGTCGTCGGTGAGCAGCAGCTCCCGGCACGGTGGCGCCCACAGGCGCTCGACCGGCTGGAGGGTGCGCTGGTCCGCCACCGCGAAGGCGCGGATCTCGTCGATCTCGTCGCCGAAGAACTCCACCCGCACGGGGTGTTCCTCGGTGGGCGGGAAAACGTCGACGATGCCGCCGCGGACGGCGAACTCGCCACGCTTCTCGACCAGGTCCACGCGGGAGTACGCCGCGCCGGCTAGCCGTCGTACGACGTCCTCCAGCTCGACTTCCTGCCCCGCAGCCAGCTCGACCGGCTCGAGGTCGGCCAGGCCCTCGACCTGGGGCTGCAGCACCGAGCGTACCGGGGCCACGATCACCTTGAGAGGGCC
>JBPPMQ010000009.1:0-5225 GCA_051306135.1 Nocardioides sp.
GCTTTCCGTTCGTTCCGGCGCACCCGCCCGTTCTGGGGCGCTATCATCTTGGCCTTCGGGGGCTACCTGGTGATGCAACCCATGCTCGGCGCCAGTTTCACCATGGTCGTCAATATGGGTATGCGCGGCGCGACCCCCTATCTGCTCGGCGGGATCATGATCCTCGCGGCCGCGGTCGCCGTGGTCGCGCCATCACAGCGGCACTTCCCGGCCGTCATCGCGATGGCTTGCGCGGTGCTCTCGTTGCCGTTCGCCAACCTCGGCGGCTGGATCCTCGGGATGGCTCTCGGCATCATCGGCTCCGGCCTGGTGTTCGCTTGGGCCCCGTATTCCGACAAGCAACTGGCCAAGTTCGAGTCGCGCGCCGCCGACAAGGCCGCTCGCCGACAGGCCGCTCGGTCGGCCGCCAACGCATGACCGCTCGCCGACCGGACCGGTCGGCGAGCAACACGTCGGGTCCAACGGCCATGGCGTGAGCAGGACGGTGTCGTTCAGGGGCAGCGACTCCGCATCTTGGGAGAGGAAGAAGTACCGATGAAGTTCAGTGACCGGGTCGCGTCGAGAGCGCGCGCAGGCATCGATCGGTCCTTGGCCGACCTGTCGGCCAAGGCAGGAGAGATGCGTGACCGATCCGACGCCATGATCGCTGCCAGCGTGGTCGGTCGTCGCGGCACCAAGAAGCGGGCACTGGTCCCCATCGCCGCTGGCGGTGCGGCTTTGGTGATGCTCTTCCAGATGATCGCGGCACAGATCCTCGCGGTGAACTTCACCACCTCCAACACCCAGATGAAGCTCTACTCCAACTACCTCGACTCACAGATGGCGGCGCTGTACTTGGCCCCGACCTCGAAACAGAACGGCAATCAGACCGGCGTGGCCGAACTCGGCATCAAGACCGCCAAGCTCGCCGGTCTCTGCGTGATCAAGCAGGAAGACATCGGCGTGCTGGGCACCTATTCCTTCGTGATCACCGCCGGCGACGACATCGCTGACAGTTATGCCTCCGACGCCTCGGCACTCAATGGCCTCAATCTGACCGCAGCGGGCGCGCTGACCGGATCGTCGCTGGCGGGGGCCATCTCGGCCAACAACCTCTACATCAACGCCACCGATCTGCGCGGCTACGGCAACAAGATCAGCGGTCTCAACCTCGGGCAGTCCGCCGACACGGTCGCTGCCTCGGCCGGTGTCACCTGGCCCGGCGGACAGTTGCCGACGGCCGGAAACTTCGGCCTCTTCGCCCAACAACTCAACATGGCCGGACTCGGCGGCGACACCTACGGCCTCAACCTTGCCGGCGACATCACCCTGCCGAAGCTGAATCTGCGGGTCGTGCCCGGCGCGAAGACCCAGCAGGACTGCTCCTAAGGCAGCCGATGATCTTCTCTACGCGTGACCGCGAGACGAGCTCGGTGCCCAGCCAACCCCGGACGGGGACGCGTCTTCGCGCTCTGCCCATGATCGGCTTCGGGTTCGCGACCCTGGCCTGGATGGTGTCCCAGGTCAGCAGCGGTGCCCTGGCCGTCAACTTCAACACCAGCAACAAGGAGTTCGCCGTCTACTCCAACTACATCCAGGGGATCGATGGCGCCAGCTACCTGGCGTCCTCGACGCAGCAGGATGGCACCGATGTCGGGGTGGCTGAGTTCGGATTCAAAGTCGCCAAGCTGGCCGGCTTCTGTGCCGTGACCAACGAGACCGTGCCGATCATCGGCCAGGTGTCGTTGGTGATCACCGCTGGCGTACCGGTCCTGGCGGCTTTCGACGACAGCGCCCCCACCGTGGTCGACGGCGCCGGTAACCCGATCCAGCTCGACGCCCAGGGACGGTTGACCGGCCAGAGCGAGGCGGACGCCGTCCAGGTGACCGAGATGTTCTTCAGCTCCGCCGGCGTGACCGGCTATGGCAACAAGATCGCCGGGATGAACCTGGGCCAGACCGCTTCCAGCGTCGACGAGTCGGCCGGTCTCGACTACGGCACCGACCAGGGCGGTCCGGCGGCCGTCGACGGCAACATCGGCCTGTACGCCAACAACCTCAACGTCGCGGGCTTGGATGGACAGACCTACGGCATCGGGTTGGCTGGTGCAGTCAGTCTCCCCGACCTGAAGATCCAAGTGCTCACTTCCGGCACCCAAGCCAGTTGCCCGGAGGTGGCAGGAGACTGATGAGCGACGAATTCGACGCCTCGACGCTACCCGAGCCGACCGGGTCCGACGAGCCCGCTGCCAGCCGGCCCGCCGAGTCTGACCAGCCCGCTGCGTCAGGCCGAACGAGGCGGTCCGTGCCCTTGCGATGGTTCGGGTTGGCCAGAATCTGGTTCCGTGCGTTTCGGCGTACCCGCCCGTTCTGGGGCGGCCTGTGGTCCATCCTCGGCGGCCTGTGGGTCATCCGTTGGATGAACACCACCTTCTTCCTCGCGGTGACCGGCGGCTGGAGTTACTCCGCGGGCTACGTCCTCGGCGGTGGCATGGCGCTGTTCGGTCTGTTGGCCTGGATCCGGCCCGACTTCCGGACCATCTCCGGCCTGATCGTGGTCTTGTTGTCCCTGTTCGCGTTCATCAACGCCAACCTCGGGGGATTCCTGGTGGGCACCGTGCTCGGGATCATCGGCGGCTCGATGATCTGGGCCTGGGGCGAGAAGTCGCCGCGACGGTCGAAGCGAGGCACGTCATGATCGCGCAGCGCTACACCCAGGCTCGCGACCGCCTGCTCGACGATGCGAACGGTGCACGCCGTGGATCCCGGTGGCGAGCGGTGCCGATGCTGCTGGCCGGACTGGCCGCGATCGGGAGCATGTTCGCATTGGTCTCGGCCAACGTGATGGCGGTCAACTTCACCACCACCAACACGAAGTTCAACCTCTACAGCAACTACATCGAGGCCCAGCAGCTCGGCGGCTTCATGACCGCGGGCACCCAATCCTCGTCGAAGACCGCGGTGGCAGATCTGGGCATCAAGACACTGAACCTCGTCGGGGTCTGCATCGTCGCCCAACAGTCGACTCCGTTTCCCATGTCGATCATCGTCACCTCCGGCATGGCGGTCCCGGATCCGGTCGCCAACTGGGACAGCAGCGACACCGCCGGAGCTGCGAACGATCCCTTCGACACCGACGCGGTGCTCCCCAGCGTCACAGCCAAGCTCAACGCCGCCGGTCAGATCCAGAACGTCGGCACCGACCCGGATGTGGTGAGTGCCGAGTTCGGCTATCTCAACACCACCATGTTGACAGGTTTCGGCCACAAGATCGCGGGGCTGTATCTCGGCGAGACCGCCGACAACGTCAACACCCATGCGGGCCTCGGTGCCTGGCCGACCGACGGCGGGGGACAGACACCGACTCCGGGCGACTTCGGCGTCTACGCCCAACAACTGAACCTCTCCGGGGTCGGCGGCGGCACCTACGGCCTGAACCTCAAGGGCTCCATCACCCTGCCGAAACTGAACATCCGGCTCCTGCCCGGAGCACGAACACAGGCGGACTGCAGTTGATGAACCAGATATTTCACGCGCTCGCGCGAGCAGCCTCCGAAGCGCGCACGGTCTTCAAGGCCTTCCGGCATACCCGCCCGTTCTGGGGCGGGCTGTGGACCATCCTGGCCGGTCTATGGATCGTGAAGGTGATGAGTTTCTCGATGGCGTTGGTGCTCAACGGCGGCTGGGACTACTCGGTCGGCTATGTGCTGGGAGGTGCCCTGGTCGCGTTCGGCGTGATGGCGATCGTTGCGCCGATCTACAAGAACCTGGCTGGCATCGCCGCGTTCCTCGTCGCTGTCGCAGCCTTCCCGGCAGCCAACCTCGGTGGGTTCCTGATCGGCAGCCTGGTGGGGGTCTTCGGATCCTCCCTGATCTGGTCGTGGGGCGAGAAGGCACCCAAGAAGGCCAAGAAGCGGGCGGGCACAGATCCGTCCCAAACCGATGATGCGACCGGCGACCTGATCGAGGCAGATGCCGTATGACCGTTCCGATGAACCTCTCTCACCGCAGTCAGCGGCTCGTGGTGCTCCTGGTGCTGTTTGCCTTGGTGGCCGCCTTGGCGCTGTGGCCGACGCCCGACGGTGAGTCCGACAGTGCCCATGCCGGCCCTGCGGTCGCCTGCGACACCAGTCCGACGCCGCTGGCCGGACTGGTCAACGGCAACACCCTGTCCCTGGGCAACGGCACGACCATCACCCCGTGCATCGCCAAGGCCCCGATCCACATGCGCATCGGATACAGCGACGGCGACAACGGCGGAGTCGTCGACAGCGGAACCGCGTTCACCACCGACGGGATCAGTTTCCCCGACGGCAAATACACCCGACTCCGCACCGGCTGCGGCCTTCTTGGGGGGACGTCGGACTCCACGATCGCCAAGCCGACCATCCTGCAGTTCGCGGACGGCTCCCAGTCGGCTGGACCGTCGAACGTGACCACCTACACCTCGAGCGGGTATTGCAACGAAACCACTCTCTACGCCCAAACCGGATGGCCGACCGGCTTCGACAAGAGCGACGACAAGATGCTGGTCCACATGCGGCTGAAGAACCTCCAGATCAACCGCAACGCCTTCTTGACGGTGGTGCCCCAAGCGGCCAACGTCAGCCGGTTCAACTCCAATGTGGCCGGCACCGGCGAATACAAGCTCACCTTCATCCCGGCAACCCAGTCCAGCGCCAACTGGAACATCGGCGAGGAATGCGTCTACACCGACCTGTGGCTCACAGCCGACACGTACATCAAGACCAACATCCTCAACATCGCCACCACCGTCGGCTCGCTGGCCGGCGACGACAGCGCGTGGGGCAGCATTCTCGGCACCATCGCGGGCCTCGACAACATCCCGGGCCTCGAACTCGACGGCTGGGTCTACTACATGAACACCAACAAGGGCACCGATTGCTCCGGGTCGCCCACCACCCTCAACCTGCCCAACACCAACATCACGGTGACGCCATGAGCGGCGAGGTGCGCAGGGGAGTGCGGTGGCGCCGCGCCGCGTTGGTCAACGTGGCCGGGGTGGCCATCTTGGCTTGGTTCGTCTCGCTGATGTGGACCGGCCGGGTGGCGGGACTGGGCGGCACCAGTCTGGTCATCCAGGGCCAGAAGTCGCAGTTCAACACCGCCCAACTCAGCACCACCGACGTCGCCTTCGCGATGACCCCACTCACGCTTCGCTCTGGCACGTCGGGTACGTCGACCCAGTACGCACTGCGTTTCGGATTCGCCCAGGGGATGCTCGA
>JBPPMQ010000056.1:0-2228 GCA_051306135.1 Nocardioides sp.
CGCATCGACCAGGCCCTGTACGCGGTCGTGATGGAGTGCTACGTCCACGGCGTCTCCACCCGCAGCGTCGACGACCTGGTCGAAGCGATGGGCGGCACCGGGATCAGCAAATCCGAGGTCTCCCGGATCTGCACCAACCTCGACGAGACCGTCGGCGCGTTCCGCACCCGCCGGCTCGATCACGTCGAGTTCCCCTACATCTACCTGGATGCGACCTACCTCCACGTCCGCAACAAGCCCGGCAAGGGCGGCCAGGTCGTGTCGATGGCCGTGGTCGTCGCGACCGGCGTAACCGCCCGTGGCGAGCGGGAAATCCTCGGACTCGACGTCGGCGACAGCGAGGACGAGACCTTCTGGCGCGCGTTCCTGCTCAGCCTCAAACAGCGCGGCCTGACCGGGGTGAAGCTGGTGATCAGCGACCAGCACTCCGGGCTCGTCGCCGCGCTGTCCCGGGCCTTTCAGGGCGTCACGCACCAGCGGTGCCGGGTCCACTTCGCCCGCAACCTCTTGGCCCACGTCCCCAAGGGCCAGGCCGACTACGTGGCCGCCGCGTTCCGGATGATCTTCGCTCAAGCCAAGCCCGCCGACATCGACGCCGCCTGGGAGCGCACCCGTGACGAGTTCGCCGTCCGGTTGTCACGCGTCAAGAACATGGCAGGGATTTCTCGGTTTGAAAGGTGGGGATCGTCGGGTCGGCGTTCCCCAGATGCACGTCCAGTGGCCGGTTCCAGGCCAATGCTTCGTGCGGCCGGATCGTGTTGTACTCGATCCGGTAATCCTCGGCGTGCTTGGCGAGCATGACGGCGTCGTCGATCTCGTCGATGTAGAGCCGCTCGTACTTCAACGTCCCGAAGCCGCGTTCGCGTGACCCGCTCTGCCCTGGCGTCCGAACCCGTGTGCGGACGTGATGCAGCTCGGGGCGGTCGAAGATGAACTTCTCGAACCGGAACGAGCGGAATGGTCCGCCGTTGTCGGTCACGATCGTGACCACGGGCTTGATCTCACCGGTCTCGACGTCGACCTCGCAGAGGTCGACCAGCGGGTGTCCGAACATCGCCTCGTAGTCAGCCAACGCGAGCTCGATCGCGTCGATGGCATCGAACTGGTTCGCCGTCGGGGAGACGTGGAACGGGTGCTCGTACTTGGACCAGTAGTCGCGACAACCCGCCAGCCGCCAGGTCCCGCCGGTGGTGGTTTCGAACTCGGAGAAGTCCAGCTGCCAGACCTGGTTCGGCCCGTTCGGGTCGTTGGCGAACGCAGCCTTGCGGCGCTCGGCCAGCCTCCGGCGCTCGCGCTGATACTGGGCGGGCAGGATCAGGCCCTCATCGCGCAGCACCCGCAGCACAGTCGCCTCGGACACGACATGGCCGTCGTGGCGGACCAGCGCCCAGATCTTGCGGTGACCCCACGCCGAGTGCTTCGTGGCGTGCTTGAGGACCAGGTCGCGGGCCTGGTCGCGCGCCGGGGCCGGCCACGGTCCCTTCGGCTGACCACCGGCACGGGCCTTGGCCTGCCAGCGGCGCCAGGTTCGCTCGGGCATGTCGATCATCTGGCAGAACCTCGCGGTCGACATGCCCGCATCGACGCGGATCACCTCGAGGTCCTCCAAGGGCCCAACCGGCCCTCGGCTGACTTCTTCCACACCCTCAGCTCGACCGCGGCCTCACCCAGCGCCTGGGTCAGATCCGCGACCTCAGCCTCGAGCTGCTGCTCCCTGGTCGAGGGCCCGGACTTCCCGGCCGCCAGCGCGGTCTTGCCGGCTTCAAGGAAGTCGGCCTTCCACCGGCCGATCGACTGCTCGCTGACCTTCTCGCGCCGCGCAGCTTCCGCGACCGTCATCTCGCCGGCCAGCACGCTCATCACGATCCGGGCCTTCTGCTCGGCCGGGATCACAGGGGGTCTACCCATGGTTCAGATTCTCCTTCAGGACTGACTCAACGGTCCTGCCAAGAATCTTGACGCGCGACACGGTGGCCCAAGATCGGCCCGTACGTGGACGAGGCCAAGGCCGAGGTCCTCGCGTTCGCCGCGTTCCCGCGCGAGCACTGGCGCAAGATCTGGTCGACCAACCCGCTCGAACGCGTGAACAAGGAGATCAAGCGCAGGAGCCGGGTGGTCGGCATCTTCCCCAACCCCGCCGCGGTCATCCGACTGGTCGGAGCAGTGCTGATCGACATGCACGACGAGTGGATCGCAGGCGACCGCCGCTACCTGTCCGAAGGCTCTAT
>JBPPMQ010000061.1:0-12956 GCA_051306135.1 Nocardioides sp.
GTCGATGCGACCGGTCATAGCGCCCACCTGGCGGTGCTGCATGGCCGCGACGTGCTTTATGTGGTGGAGGAACGCTCACCCGGCCGGCCGCCGCTGGTCACCGACGTCGACGTACGACTGCCGGCCCATCTGACCGCTAGCGGACGGGCGATCCTGGCGCAACTGCCACGCACCCAGGTCACCGCTCTGTTCCCGGACCGATCGGCCTTCACCGACCGCACCGGACGCGGCCCGACCTCGCCGACCGCTCTGCACACCGTGTTGTCGCAAACCCGGCGGCGCGGTCACGGGTTCGAGGACGGCGAGGTCACCGCTGGCCTAGCCAGTGTCGCCGCCGCTGTGACCGACCACAACGGGCATCCGGTGGCCGCGGTGGCATTGACCTTCCCGACCGACGAGCCGGCCGGCGCCGAGGTGGTCCGACATACCGCACACCTGCTCAGCAGGCGGGTCAGCGGCCGCGGCTGAATCATTGGCATCCGGGGCGAGCCCCACACCAAGGAGATCGTGGTTGGTAGGCTGCGGGTGTCCTTGTTGACCGTCCCCGGCGCCAGGCCGACCGGCGGGCGCACCTGTTAGGTGCATGGAGCCGACGCCAGGCCGGTCGGCGATCACACCACGGGAGACACCATGAGCATCGCCATCGACCGAGCCCGGATCGCTGAACTGACCGCCCGGGAAGCAACCCGGCTGGACGCCCGGACCGGCAAGTCCGCGGAGCTCTACGGTTGGGCGCGCGCGCACCTGTCCGGCGGGGTCGCCTCCTCCTACCAACTGCGCGACCCGTGGCCGATCTACATCCACAAGGGTTCGGGCCCGAAGGTCTGGGACGTCGACGGCAACGAAATGTGGGACTTCCACAACGGGTTCGGCTCGATGGTCCAAGGCCACGCCCACCCCGCCATTGGCGAGGCGGTGGCGCGCCGCTACCCGATGGGCACCCACTTCGCCTGCCCTACCGAGGACGACGTGTATGTCGCTGAGGAGTTGGCCCGCCGTTGGGGCTTGCCCAAATGGCGCTACACCAACTCCGGGTCCGAGGCGACTATGGACGCGATCCGGATCGCCCGGGCCGCCACCGGCCGCGACACCGTGATGAAGATCTTCGGTTCCTACCACGGGCACCACGACACCGTGATGGTCTCCATCGGGGTCGACTACGACCAGATCGGAGATCGGGAGAACCTCGCCTCGCTGGCCTACGGCGCCGGCATCCCGCAGTCGGTGGTCGACATGACCATCGCAGTGCCGTTCAATGACGCCGGTGCCATGGAGCGCCGCATCGAACGCCTGGACGAGGAGGGCCGCAAGCCCGCATGCGTGATCATGGAGGCGGCGATGATGAACCTGGGGGTGGTGCTGCCCGAGCCCGGCTACCTGGAGGCGGTCCGTGAGATCACCCGCAAGCACGGCATCGTGTTGATTTTCGACGAGGTCAAGACCGGCCTATGCATCGCCCCCGGCGGTGCGACCGACAAGTTCGGGGTCACCCCCGACATGGTCACCCTGGCCAAGGCTCTGGGCGGTGGACTGCCGTCCGGTGCGATCGGCGGCACCGAGGAGATCATGGCGATCGTGGAGGACGGCACCGTCTATCAGGTGGGCACCTACAACGGGAACCCGTTGTCGATGGCGGCCGCCCGGGCATCACTGGACCAGGTGCTCACCCCGCAGGCATACGCCCACCTGGACCACCTCAACTCCCGCATCGTCGGCGGCTGCCAGGCGATCATCGACAAGTACGACCTGCCCGGGTATGCCGTCGGCATCGGCTCGAAGGGCTGTGTCACCTTCTCGACCGAGAAGGTCGTGGATTACGAGTCCTTCAAGCAGAACCAGGACGCCGCGCTGGCTGACCTGGCCTGGCTGTTCAACCTCAACCGCGGGATCTTCATGACCCCGGGCCGTGAGGAGGAGTGGACGCTGTCGGTGACCCACACCGACGAGGCCATCGACGCCTACCTCGACGTCTTCGACGAACTGGCCTCCGACCTCACCTCCTGACCGGCTGCGCCGGGCGACGGTTTTCCCTGATATCAGGGAAAACTGGAACTTGGCACGGAAAGCTTCCCGTGCCAAGTTCCAGTTTTCTGCGCCAAGTCCGGAGTATGCCGAGACGGTCGGCCCACTTGGGCGCGGTTGGTCCGCACCCATCCGGTGGTGACGATGTCCATGGTCCCGGCGGCAGCACGTCAGCGGCCAGCAGCAGCGAGAACGAGTCGAGAGGCTGAGCGTAGGTTCACCCGGCCGCGCAGTTCGCCGCTGCCGCGACGTCGTTGAGGGAGCCCAGAACCGGGCCGCTCGGTACCTCGGTGACCCCGGAGTTCGTGGGCCCCCTACAGATGACGACCTCGATCCGACAAGGGCTGCACCGGTGTGACGAGTCCGATCAGGGGCGAATCCTGAACGAGCTCACCCTGGTGCGGTCGCTGGCCTCGCTCTCCTTATCCGAACCCCTGGGGTGGTCGGCCTCCCACCCGGCGCTCTGGGCACTGGGCACTGGGTTGGGCACTGGGCACTGGGCACTGGGTTGGGCACTGGGCACGGAAACCTGGAACTTGGCACGGAAAGCTTCCCGTGCCAAGTTCCAGGTTTCCCTGACATCAGGGAAAGCCGTGTCGACGGAAGCCCAGATTTAACTTGTGCGATCGCACATGGCGAGGGAGGTTGGAGATGTCCTACAAGCGAAACCGGAAGGCACAGCATGCTGACCTTGACCGAGAACGCCAGCACGATCGTGAAGGAAATTTCCACCCAGCCCGGCCAGCCGGAGTCTGCGGGGCTCCGGATATCCGCCGAAGGGGCGCCAGACTCGGGCCTGTCCGTGTCACCTGCGCATGCCGCCCAGCCGGGCGACCAGGTGGTCGAACAGGGCGGAGCGACGCTCTTCCTCGACGATGGCGCGGCCACCCTCCTAGATGACAAGGTGCTCGACGCCGCAGTCGACCAGCAGGGCCGCGTGGAGTTCGCCGTCGGCCTCCAAGCCTGACTCCACGAACCACCGACACGAGCCCCCGAGATCGCCCGATCTCGGGGGCTCGTGCACTCCCCCCTCCGCACATGACGGCTACCACGATCCGCCCCGAACCACCCCGGTGACTAAGCAATCACGGGCGAATCCGGAACGAGCGCACCTTGGTGCGATCACTGGCCCCGCGCAGCAGAATGGGGATTCGGCATACCCCGGCGCGCTGAGCCGGCCCGGCCGCTGGTCGGCTCAGTGCACCAGTAACGAGCGCTTGGACAGACCCATCCAGAACCCGTCGATGACCTGTTCGGCCGGCGCTTCGGGATCAGTAGCGGCACCGAGGGTCACGAACAACGGGGTGTAGTGCTCCACCGTCGGGTGGGCATACGGCATGCCAGGAGCCAGGTATCGGTAGTTGGCCAACGCATCCACGTCGCCCTTGGCCAACGCCTCGGCCGCCCAGGCGTCGAACTCGGTCGACCAGCCTGGCGGGGTCGCCTCGATGCTGAAGTCGCGCAGGAACGGCAGCCCGTGGGTCAGGAAGCCGGACCCGATGATCAGCACACCCTCGTCGCGCAGCCCCTGCAACCGTCGCCCCAGCTGCATCAGCCGTCCGGGATCCTGGGTCGGCAGCGACATCTGCAGGACCGGAATGTCGGCCTCGGGATACATCAACTTCAGCGGCACCCACGCGCCGTGGTCCAACCCGCGCGAGGGGTGTTGGTGGACCGACTCGTTGGCCGGCATCATCGCCATGATTCTGCTGGCCAACGCGGTCGCGTCCGGTGTCTGGTAGGTCATCCGGTAGTACCGCTCGGCGAACCCGCCGAAGTCGTAGACCAATGACGCTCCGTTGGCGGACAGCATCGTCGGGGCAGACTCCCAGTGCGCCGAGACGATCAAGATCGCGGTGGGCCGCGGCAGTTCCTCGGCCAACGCGACCAGCTGGCTCGACCACAGCGGGTCATCGAGCAGTGGCGGTGCGCCGTGACCGATGTAGAGGGCCGGCATACGTCCCGGGTGGACTTGATCGACAGTCATGACCCCATCATACTTGAACACTCAACATATCTCCAGACCGGAGGCACGCACGCCTCCCCCTGTGCTCTTGTGCCGTCCCGGCGGGACCAACGGCTAGAGTGCCTGAATGCGCGGAACCGTGGACGTGTATGTCGACGCCGACCCGTCGGTGATGTGGAGCCTGGTCAGCGACGTCACCCGCATCGGCGAGTTCAGCCCCGAGACCTTCGAGGCCGAATGGCTCGACAATGCCACTGGGCCGGCTTTGGGGGCTCGCTTCCGCGGCCACGTCAAGCGCAATGGCGTCGGCCCGGTCTACTGGACGACCTGCAAGATCACCTCCTGCGAGCCTGAGCGAGACTTCGGGTTCACCGTCTACGGCTTCGGCGGCCGGCTCGTCAATTGGCGTTACCTGCTGACGCCCCAGGATGAAGGCACCCTGATCACCGAGTCGTTCCATATGGAGCCCCGGGGACTGTCCCGCATCTACTGGGCCGCGGTTGGCCTTCTGCGAGGGCGCACCAACCGCCGGGGAATGCTGCAGACCCTGACCCGCATGAAGGCGATCGCCGAAGCGGACACCACCGTCTGAGCGTTTCGCCCTGGGCCTGGAGCATTGGTCGCGTCGCCCTTCGCCAACGACTCGGAGACGTTGCAGTTGCGCCTGCCACCCGGCGCATTTGGGTCGGGGCTCGGGCTGACCATAGCTACATGACCCGTCTGATCTGGCTGCTGTTGAGCACGGCCCTGTTCGCGATCGTGTTGACGGCTGCGACCGCTGCCCCGGCGACTGCTCCGACCGGGATCTCCGGCCCTGGCCCTGCGGGTTCGCCCAACTGGTTCCACGCCGTCCCGATCTGGGCTACGTTCACATCATGACTGCGTTCTTCGTCAGTCGTGAACGGGATCTGGCCGCGGATTCAACGGCGATCCGTGACCTTCTCGACGATTTCCGAAAGTGGCTCGCGTGGTCGCCGTGGGAGCACACCGGCCTCTGCGTCGACCGCCGCTACTTCGGGGCGCCATCAGGTGCCGGAGCCGAATACACTTGGCGGTCCCACGAGCCTCGGCTGGGTTCTGGAAGCATGAAGATCGTCGATTCCACCCAGGAGCGGGTCGAACTGGCGCTGGAGCACTTCGAGCCGCTAGCGGCCCACAGCGCCATCACGTTCGCGTAGGTTGCGGCCGAAGCCGGCACCCGGCTGACGTGGGCGATGACCGGTAAGACGGGGAACCCGACCATGTCACGAGCCGGTTACGCCAGGTTCGTGGCCAAGCGCGAGATCGAACTCGAACACGGCCTGGACCTGCTCCAACAGATCGTCGAGGTCTGACTCAGCGAACCGGGTGGCCTGCGGCGCGTAGCGACTCCTTGACCTCGCCGATCGACACCGTGCCGAAGTGGAACACCGAGGCTGCCAACACCGCATCGGCTCCGGCCTCGACTGCCGGCGGGAAGTGGTCCGGCGCGCCGGCTCCCCCGGAGGCGATCACCGGTATGTCGACGTGGGCGCGGACCAGTCGGATCAACTCCAGGTCGAACCCGTCGAGGGTGCCGTCGGCATCCATCGCGTTGAGCAGGATCTCCCCCGCTCCCAGGTGAGCGGCGCGGACCGCCCAGGCGACAGCGTCGAGACCGGCGGACTGGCGGCCACCGTGGGTGGTGACCTCGAAGCCGGACTCGGTGCCCGGCGCCCGGCGGGCATCGAGGGACAGCACCAGCACTTGGTTGCCGAACCGGTCGGCGATCTCGCCGATCAACTCCGGGCGACGGATCGCGGCGGTATTGACCGCCACCTTGTCGGCACCAGCCCGCAGCAACGTGTTGACGTCGTCAGCCGAAGACACTCCACCACCGACCGTGAGCGGGATGAAGACCTCCTCCGCTGTGCGCGAGACGATCTCCAACGTGGTCGCTCGACCCTCGTGGGAGGCGGAGATGTCCAGGAAGGTCAGTTCGTCGGCGCCCGCCGCGTCGTAGACGCGGGCCAGTTCGACCGGGTCTCCGGCGTCGCGCAGTTGGGAGAAGTTGACCCCTTTGACCACGCGGCCGGCGTCGACGTCCAGGCAGGGGATGACTCGCACGGCCAGGCTCATGCCCGGCCCCTGGTGAGCGCCAGCGCATCCTCGATGGTGAACCGGCCTTCATAGAGGGCGGTGCCGGCGATGGCGCCCTCCACCCCGATCGGGACCAGCTCCATCAGCGCGCGGATGTCGTCCAGAGTGGTGACGCCCCCCGAGGCGACCACCGGCTTGTCAGTGGCCGCACAGACCTCACGCAGCAGGCTCAGGTTCGGCCCCGCCAGCATGCCGTCCTTGTTGACGTCGGTGACCACGTAGCGTGCGCAGCCCTCGGAGTCGAGCCGCGCCAGCGTCTCGTAGAGGTCTCCACCGTCGCGGGTCCAGCCGCGGGCGGCCAGGGTGTTGCCGCGAACATCGAGTCCCACGGCCACCCGGTCGCCGTAGGCAGCGATCGCCCTGGCGCACCACTCGGGATTCTCCAGGGCAGCAGTCCCGATGTTGACCCGTCGACATCCTGAGTCCATGGCTTGCCTGAGGGACTCGTCGTCGCGGATGCCGCCCGAGCGCTCGATCTTGACCTCGACCACCTCGGTGATCTTCGCCAACAGTTCGGCATTCGACCCGCGACCGAAGGCGGCATCCAGATCGACCAGATGGATCCACTCGGCCCCGGCGTCCTGCCAGCGCAGCGCGGCCTCGATCGGGTCGCCGAACCTCTTCTCGGATCCGGCCACCCCTTGAACGAGTTGGACCGCCTGGCCCCCGGCGATGTCGACAGCTGGCAGCAGTTCGAGGTAGTCGCTCATGACAGTGTTCCGATCCAGTTGCGCAACAGTTCGGCCCCCGCGTCGCCCGACTTCTCAGGGTGGAACTGGGTAGCGGTCAAAGGTCCGTTCTCGACGGCGGCCACGAAACGGTCGCCGCCGTGCTCCGACCAGGTCACCCTGGGTGGACGGGTCCGGTCGTTGGTGACCAGGTCCCAACTGCGTGCGCCGTAGGAGTGCACGAAGTAGAACCGTTGGTCCTCCACGCCGGCGAACAGCACCGTGTCTTCGGGCGCCTCGACGGTGTTCCACCCCATGTGCGGAACGATCGGGGACTGCAAGCGCTCGACGACACCGGGCCACTCCCCGAGGCCATCGGTCTGAACGCCGTGCTCGACGCCGCGGTCGAAGAGCACCTGCATGCCGACGCAGATGCCGAGCACCGGTCGTCCTCCCGACAGACGACGCCCGATGATCCGTTCGCCGCGGATGGCCTTCAAGCCCTCCATGACCGACTTGAAGGCACCCACCCCGGGCACCAGCAGACCGTCGGCATTCATCGCCTGGTCGAGGTCGCCGGTCAACGTGACCTCGGCTCCAGCCCGCTCGACGGCGCGCACGGCTGAACGCAGATTGCCCGACCCGTAGTCGAGCACAACGACCGACGGTCGGCTCACAGAGCACCCTTGGTGGAGGGCACCCCGGGCTCCCGCGGGTCGATGGCGACTGCGTCCCGCAGCGCGCGGGCGAAGGCCTTGAACTGGGCCTCCACCAGGTGGTGCGGCTCGCGACCGGCCAGCACCCGAACGTGCAACGCGATGGCGGCGTGGTGGCTGATGGTCTCGAAGACGTGCCGGGTCAGACTCCCCAGGTAGGGGATGCCCGAGCCACCGAGCGCGACATAGACCTGCGCCTCTGGCTCCCCGATGTGCACGCAGTAGGGACGGCCGGACACGTCGACCACGGCCTGCACCAGCGCCTCATCCAGCGGCACGGTCGCATCGCCGAAACGACGTATCCCCGTCTTGTCACCCAACGCCTGACGCAGTGCTTGGCCCAGTGCGATGGCGGTGTCCTCGACGGTGTGGTGGGCGTCGATGTGGACGTCGCCCTCGACTCGGACAGTGAGATCGATCAGCGCGTGCCGGGCCAGCGCGGTGAGCATGTGGTCGTAGAACCCGACACCGGTGGAGATGTCGTGACCACCGGTGCCGTCCAGGTCGACCTCGACCAGCACCGTGGTCTCGCTGGTGGTCCGCTCGATGCGGGCAGTCCTGCTCATCACTTCTCCCCTGTCTGGGCGACGACATCGGTCAATGCCGTCTTGAAAGTCTTCATCTCGTCGCCGGTGCCGACACTGACCCGCAACCAGCCCGGCGGGCCCACCTCACGGATCAGCACGCCGCGGTCGAGCAGCCCTTGCCACACCGCATGCCGCTGCGCGAACCGGCCGAAGAGCACGAAGTTGGCGTCGGACTGGGCGACCTCGAAACCCTCATCGGTCAGCCACTCCACCAAGTCGTCTCGCTCGGCGCGCAGTTGGGCGACCTTGCCGAGCAGTTCCGGGGCGTGCCGCAGCGCTGCCAACGCGGCCGCCTGGGTGATGGCCGACAGGTGGTAGGGCAATCGGACGACCCGGATCGCGTCGCAGATCGACGGGTCTGCCGCCAGATATCCCAGGCGTCCTCCGGCCAGCGCGAACGCCTTGCTCATGGTCCTGGTCACCACCAGGTTTCGGTGCGCCGGCAGCCTATCGAGAGCGCTGGGGGTGCCACTGCGGCGGAACTCCCCGTACGCCTCGTCGACGACCACCACCCCGTCGTCCCCGACCGCACCACACAGCGCGTCGATCGCCTCAGTTGTCAGCGCCGTACCGGTCGGATTGTTCGGGCTCGGCAGCAACACCACGCTGGGGTGCTCGGCGGCGACGATCTCTCTGGCTGCGTCCAGGTCGAGCGAGAAGTCCTCGGCCCGGCGGCCCGCCACCCACCGGGTGTGGGTGTCGCGGGCGTATTCGGGATACATCGAGTATGTCGGGGCGAAACTGACTGCTGTGCGTCCGGGACCGCCGAAAGCCTGCAGCAACTGGAGCATCACCTCGTTGGAGCCGTTGGCCGCCCACACCATGTCCGGGGTGATCGAGGTGGCGGTGTCGGCGTCGAGGTAGGCGGCCAAGGCTGCGCGCAGGTCGACGAACTCACGGTCGGGGTAGCGGTTCAAGGTGGCCGCGGCGATCGCGACCGAAGCGGCGATGTCGTCGATGCAGGCTTGACTGGGGCCGTAGGGATTCTCGTTGACGTTGAGTTGCACCGGGACGTCGATCTGGGGTGCCCCGTAAGGCTCGATACCGGCCAGTTCGGGGCGGATCGGCGGGAACGGCGTCCCCACGGTTACTGGCTCCACTGGCCCGGGCGAACCCTGGCTGGCCGCTTGCTCATGCGAATCGCACCGTCACGCCGGCTCCGTGGCCGGGCAGGTCCTCAGCCAGGGCCAGTCGTTCGACGTGGCCGGCCACCTCCGCGAGCGCGTCGCGGGTGTATTCCACGACGTGCACCTGCTTGCGGAAGGTGCGCGCCCCCAACCCCGAGGAGTGGCAGGCGCATCCGCCGGTGGGCAACACGTGGTTGGACCCGGCACAGTAGTCCCCCACCGCGACCGGCGACCAGGGGCCGATGAACACCGCTCCCGCATTGCGCACCCGGGCTGCGACTGCTGTCGCGTCGCGGGTGTGCACCTCGAGGTGCTCGGAGGCGTAGGCGTTGACAACGTCCAACCCCTGGTCGATGTCGTCGACGAGAATGATCGCGGACTGGATGCCGCTTAGGGCGTCGGCGATTCGCTCACCGTGGGTGGTGGCAGCGACCTGCTTGCCCAATTCGGCCTCGACGTCGTCGGCCAGGGCCTCTGAGTCGGTCACGAGCAGCGAACCTGAGGTGCCGCCGTGCTCGGCCTCGGTCATCAGGTCGGCGGCCACGAACGCCGCGTCGGCGCTGTCGTCGGCCAGGATCGCGATCTCGCTGGGCCCGGCCTCCGAATCGATGCCGACCACACCGCGCAGCAACCGTTTGGCGGCGGTGACATAGAGATTGCCGGGGCCGACGACCATGTCGACACCCCGGCACTGTCCGGCGCCGTAGGCGAGCATGGCGACGGCCTGAGCGCCTCCGACGGCGTAGACCTCCTCGACGCCGAGCAGCGCGCACGCCGCGAGGATCGTGGGGTGCGGCAGCCCGAACCAGCGCTCGTCGACGGCGTCCTTCTGGGGCGGGCTGGCCAGCGCGATCGAGCCGACGCCGGCGACCTGGGCAGGTACGACGTTCATCACCACGGTGGAAACCAGTGGCGCGACTCCGCCAGGCACGTAGAGGCCGACCCGGTCGACCGGCACCGAGCGGTGGGTGATCGTGGCGCCGACGGCGACCTCGACCACGACGTCGTCTTCAAGTTCGGCGGCACTCGCGGTCCGCAGCCGGGCGATGGACTCCTCCAGGCCGGCGCGGATGGCGGGGTCCAGTTCAGCCAGCGCGGTGTGCAGGACATCGGTCGGCACGACGAGTCGGGCGTCGGCGACACCGTCGAACTTCTCGGTGTATTCAGCGATCGCGTCGACGCCGCGGGTGCGCACCGCTTCCAGCACCGGACGCACCACATGGGTGGCCGACTCGACATCGAACTCCGCGCGCGGCACCACGGCGCGATAGTCGATGGAGCCGGGTGTGGCTCCCCGAAGGTCGATTCGGCGGATCATGGCGACGAGTCTAGTGGCGCTCGTGGTGGCGCCCTAACCGGATTCGGTGCGTGGACTAGGTTTGACCGCAATGACTGCGACCCTGCCGATGTTTCCGCTCAACTCGGTGCTGTTTCCCGGTGTGACCGTGCCGCTGCGCGTCTTCGAGGACCGCTACCGAGCCATGATCCATCATCTGCTGCGCATCCAGGACCCCGCCGAGCGTGTCTTCGGTTCGGTGGCCGTCCGGGAGGGGTACGAGGTGGGTGACCACGGCGCCCAGTCGCTCTTCCGGATCGGGGTCCGGGTGCACCTCAGCGACGTCGAGGAGCAACCGGACGGCAGTTTCGAGGTGATCGGAACCGGGATGGACCGGATCCGGCTCGATCGACTCGAGACCGGCGGGCTGTTCCCCATCGGCGAGGTCAGCGACATGCCGGAACCGGTCACCTCGGTCGATCCGGATCTGCTCGATCGTGCTCGGGCCACCTTCACCGCCTACCGCTCGGCAGTGGCCTCGATGCGCGGCGATCCGCTGGACGGGCCCCTGCCGACCGACCCGGAGTTCCTGAGTTGGACCCTGTCGGCGTCCACACCGTTGCCGATGCCGGATCGTCAGGCCTTGTTGGAGGCCGACACCGTGCCGGACCGGTTGCTGATGATCACCGACCTGCTGCGTTCCGAACTGCGGGCCATCAATGTGATCCCGTCCCTGCCTGCCACCGAGGTCGCCCGGACCCGCTGGTCCCCCAACTAACGCCGAGTCGGCGTACATGTACGCCGACTCGGCGAATGTTCAGTCGGTGCTGAGGCGGAACAGGCTGTGGCTGCCGGAGTCGTCGGTCCAGCCGCTGATGCCGATCGCCTTGAGTGGTGCGTAGTTCGCCACGATCTGGTCGACTTCGGCCGAGTCGAGCGTCCCACCCATCGACTGCATCGACTCCTCGAGAACCGAGTCGAGTGCATTGGCGTTGAGGAAGATCACGAAGGATGCGTCGTCGGGGTTGCGGACCACGTCGGTGAACTCCTCGACGTCGCCCAAACCGCCGTCGGACGCCAGCGCAGACCGGTAGTCCTCGTTCGGGGCCAACACCAGGTAGTCCCCGTCGGTAGCGGTCTGGAGATACCCGGAGGCCTCGGGCGGCACCAAGGCCAGCACAGCGTCGATCACCGACTGGATGCCAGCAGTGTCGCCGTGGATCTTGATCCCGAACGGCACTTCGGCCAACGGGTCCGCCGAATAGGCCATGTCCTCGAAGTTCAATCCGCTGCCCAGACTCAGCACCGTCGAGTCTCCGAGGAGGGTCTCGAGATCGTCGGGAAGGCTGAGGCCGACTTGGGCGGACAGTTCGTCGAGCAGGCCCTCGGCGTCGAAGTCGGGGCCACAGACCTGAGCGAACTGATCGATGACGGACTGGGTCCACCCGGGAGGCAGGCTGAACCCGATCGCGGCTGCGGTGTCGGCGGGCAGGGTGCTGACTGTCTGGCCCGCTCCAGTGCCACCGACAACCGACTCGAGAACGGAGGGTGGGCTGCCACCTTCGATCTCCAGACCACCGTCGTTGAAGCGAGCGATCGCACCGACCCCTGGGAAGGCCTCCAACGAGCCGGTCATCGAGTCCAAGTCTGGCTGGGACAACTCCGCCCCGGGGCAGAGCGTGTCGAGCGGATCCGCCGACTCAAGTCCAGGGTCGATGTCACCCCCGAACTCACCAACGAAGTCATCGGGAGTGACCATACCCTCGGGCGCGGTGGCCAAAGCCCCGCTGGCCAGCAGATCACCGAACACGGTGCCGAAGGACTTGGACAGATACATGCTGGCGAAACCGGCCTCGCCGGCTGTGTCCATCACTGCCCGGAAGTCCTCGGAGTCGGCCAAGCTGCCGCCGGCGATGCCGGAAGTCACCATGTCCAGGGTTTCCTGGTTCTCGGCGAGCACAGCACTGTCGTCGACGAAAGCCCACACCCCGGCGCCGGGTTCGGCGTCGGTGCCGCAGCTGCTGAACTTGGTGAACGCAGCCTCTGCCTTGTCGGCGTCGAGAGTCTCAACTACCGCGAAGACGCGCGGGTCGGACTCCAGGTCAACGGTTCCGTCGGCCTCGGGCATGATGCCCATCCCGGCCGAGGAACCCAGCCACGGCTTGAAGTCCGATTCGTAGGTCAGACCACAGGTGTCTTCCTCGCTCAGCACAGTGCTGAGGATCTGTCCGACGACGTCGCCATCGGCGTCGACATCGACGTTGGTGGCGAAGACCGGGAACTTGTCGAGCATCTCGATGGCCTCGACCACCTGATCCGGCTCGAGGGACACCGCTGCCATGGCCAGAGTGTTGGCTGGCATCGCCGCGGCGACCTCGATCGATCCGGCAGCATCGGAGTCGTCGTCCAAGAACTTCACCGCGCCGAAGGCGGCTCCGGCGACCACTGCCACCGCGACGGCGGCACCGCCGACCAT
>JBPPMQ010000081.1:0-8933 GCA_051306135.1 Nocardioides sp.
GATCTCCTCCTACGCCGCCACTGCTGCTGGAGCGCTGGGTGGCGGCGTAGGAGGAGATCGATGAGGCGATGGTGGCCTGGAAGCTGTCCACCATGGAGTCGGCGAAGCCCCCAGGGTTGGAGCCCGTGTAGTAGCCGGCCCAGTAGGCCGGCACCGGCGGCTCCGCCCCCATTTCGACGCGGTACTTGTCGGCCCACTCCCGGGCACAGTCGAAGGCTACCGCCCACGGGATGAAGGTCGTGTAGAGCTCGGTGCGCCCGGAGAATTCGAAACGATCCTTGCTCGACGGGGTGGACAGCACCCGTTGGAACCCGCCGATCTGGGACCACAGAGTCCGGCCGACTCGAGTGCGCACGGTGCCGGCACCGGTGGCCACCATCGAGGCGCCGAAGACGGCGAAGGCGCCCGGGATCAGGCCCGCCATGGTGAAACCGGTGGGGTTGAAGAACAGGCACACCCCGATCAACACCAACGCCCCGATGACCAACAAGCCGCCCACGCTGCCGAGCATCAACTTGGCGAGGTGGCCACTGGAGATCGCCCACCGTTTGGTGGACGAGGTGAAGGAATCCATCGACGCCTTGAGGGTCTTGCCGGACTCGACCCCACGGTGGCGAGCCACGAACGTGGACCCGGGCACCGGCACCAGCGCACCGACGACCCCGCGCGAGACCTCGTCCAGTTCGGCGACCTTGGCCGGGTCCAGGTTGGTGACCTGCCAGGCGTCACCGAAGCGCTGCAGACTGATCGCGCCGGTCGCTGCGGCCGACATCAGGGTGGCGACATACTCGCGAGTGCCGACGGTCTCGTTGAGCACGAAGGCAGCCTGGGCCGGGCCCATACCGTCCGGAGGTGCGTAGGTGAGCGGGAAACCCGGTTTGCGTTCGCGGGTCCTGGCACCCAAGAGGCCACCGGCGACAGCACCTGCGACCCCGAGAATGACGACCACCCACACTGCGGCGCGGGAGTCGCCGAGCACATAGTCCCAACGCCCCGACCACGGCAGGGAGTCGGTCTGCACCAGGTTGCGGGAGGCCACCGGGGTCGCCATGGCCAGTCCGGTGCGCACGGTGACGGGGGTGCGTGCCGACAGCCGGTCGAGGTGCAGGGTCAGGGTCTTCGTGCCCGCTCCCCGCACCGAGCACCCCTCGACGGCGTCCCAGCCGACCGCACACCCGACGGTGCGCGGCGTCCTGACCGGCAGCGCCACGGTGAGGTCGACGTCGGTCATGTCCTGCTGCCAACCACCGGGGACCACGTCCCAGAAGAACGCGCTCGGCTCCTCGACCCCGTCGAGGTCCGCGCCCGGAATGATCACGTTGTTCATCGTGTAGCTGATCGTGTAGGTGTGGGTGCCGAGGCTCAGCGTGGTGTCCTCATCGCCGATCTTGGCCACATAGAACCGTCTGAGGTTCTGATACTCGGTGGTGAACGGTTCGGACCGACCGTCGCGGGTGACGCTGATGTCGTGCGGCATCCGCCGGGCGGAGCTCACGTTGGGGTCGATGCGGTCCCAGAACCGGTAGATGCCGTGCCGGTCGATGGTTGACACCTCGACGGCGATCTTCTCGGTGACGGCCATGGTGCCGTCGGGGTCCACTGCGTAAGTCACGTCATAGTTACTGATCGAGGTGGGTTCGTCGGTGGCGTCGACCTGCTCGCTGCCGACGACGTCCCAGAACAGCGCTGGAGAGGAAAGGATGCCGGCGATAACGGCGATGCCGGCCAGGTACCCCAGGATGCGTCTCACGCCGAGCACCCTAGCGGGCCCGGGTCCCCCCGGCCCGGCTCCGCCGGTCCGGTTTTCCCTGATATCAGGGAAAACCGGAACTTGGCACGGAAAGCTTCCCGTGCCAAGTTCCAGTTTTCCGTGCCAAGTGCCGCCTAGCCGCGGTGGATGCGTCCCCGAATGGTGCTCAACTGTTCACCCGAACCGCCCCATCGGGAGGCGACGATCTCCGCGGCGATCGAGATCGCCGTCTCCTGGGGGGTGCGTGCCCCCAGGTCCAGCCCGATCGGACTGGAGAGTCGAGCCAGGTCGTCGTCGCTGAGACCGACCTCGCGGAGCCGACGGATCCGGTCCTCGTGAGTACGCCGGCTGCCCATCGCACCCACGAAAGCGACCGGCAGGCGCAACGCGACCTCCAGCACCGGCACGTCGAACTTCGGGTCATGAGTCAGCACGGTCAGCACGGTGCGCTGGTCGATCCGTCCCGCCTCAGCCTCCGCGGCCAGGTATCGGTGCGGCCAGTCGACGACCACTTCGTCGGCCCGGGGAAATCTGTTGGCGGTGGCGAAGACACCCCGGGCGTCACACACGGTCACCTTGTAGCCGAGGAACGACCCGACTTCGGCGACCGCGGCGGCGAAGTCGATCGCCCCGAAGACGATCAGCCGGGGTTTGGGCGCGAACGACCAGACGAACACACTCATGGATTCGCCGCGGCGTTCACCGTCGGGACCGTAGTGCAGGATCGAGTTGCTGCCGTGGTCGAGCAGCCCTCGGGCGTCGTCAGCGATGGCGTCACGCATCCGGCTGCTCATCCGGCCCCCGGCACCGACCAGCTCCTCGGGAGTGGCGATGAGGCGTTGGCCGATCATCAGCGGGTCGGGATGCTCGATGACGGTGGCGACCGCCACCGGCGACTCGGCCTCGACCAGGCCGACCACGTCGCCGAACTCGGGGAAGGTCGCCGGCGAGATCGGCTCCACGAAGACGTCCAACATGCCTCCACAGACCAGCCCGACAGCCATCGCGTCGTCGTCGGAAACCCCGTAGCGCTCCAACACCGGCTGGTCCGAGGCGACAACAGCGCCGGCCAGGTCATAGACCGCGCCCTCGACGCACCCACCGGAGACCGACCCCACCGCGGTGCCGTCGGGCCCGACCAACATCGAGGCGCCCGGCGGCCGGGGCGCGCTACGGAAGGTCGCCACCACGGTAGCCATCGCGGTGGTCTGGCCGGCATCCCACCACTGCTTGAGCTCACCCAACACCTCACGCATGGCCAACCACCTCCAACAGGTCGGCGAAGGTGGCCAGGCTGTGGCCGGCCACGAAGTGGTCGACATAGGGCAGCACCGTGCGGATGCCCCGCTGGGTGGGCGCATAGCCGACCTTGCCACTGTGCGGGTTCACCCACACGGTGGTCGCCGCCAGTCGGTGCAGCAGAGCCATCGACTCCCCCAGCAGGCTCGGATCGCCCCGTTCCCAGCCGTCGCTGGCCACCACCACGACTGCCCCGCGGGCAAGTTCGCGTCGCCTGCGACCGAAGACCTCCAGCGACTCTCCCAACCGGGTCCCACCAGACCAGTCCGGCACCACCCGTCCGGCAGCCGCCAGGGCTCGCTCGGGGTCCGGCTGGGCGAGTGCATCGGTGATTCGAGTCAGTCGGGTCCCCACCGTGAACACCTCCACCTGATCCATGGTGGTGCGCATCCGGTGGGCCAGGCGCAGCAAGGCGTCGGCATACCCGCTCATCGAGCCGGACACATCGATCAGCAGCACCACCGTGCGTGGTGCTGGTCGACGGCGACGCATCTGGATCGGGGCCGGCTCCCCCCACCGTCGTTGCGAGGCACGCAGGGTGGCAGCCAGGTCCAGTTGACCGCGGTGATGGCGGTGGTGGCGCCCCGTGCGGCGCATCGGGGAGACCGGGTGCAAGGTTTCGAACAGGGCACGCAGGCGACGCTGTTCGCCCGTCGAGAGCCGGGCGACATCGCGGAAGCGCAACCGCTCGGCGTCGGTGGCCATGCCACTGGTCTCCTCGCGGTCGGCACCCTGACCGTCAAAGCCGCCACCGGGTCCCGGCCCGGAGTCCTTGGCCGCTCGAGCGACCGGGATCGCGCCGGGCCCGAACCATGCCTCGAAGACCTGGTCGAACCGAGCCAACTCACGCGGACTCGAGCACAAGGTGGCCCGTCCGGCGGCGTAGACCCCCCGTGGAGTCAACCCGGTCAGGGTGCAGGCACGCAGGAAGCCGCTGGTGCGGTCGGTCGTCACTGGTATGCCGGCCGCACGTAGGGCGTGGGAGAAGCCGATGAGTTGGTCCATTTGTGTTCCGGCCTCAGCCCAGCAGCCGGGTCAACGCGAGCCGCACGCGGTCGGTGTCCTCGCGCACTTTGACCAGCGCACCGACGGTGGCGGCCGCGCGCGGCAGGTCCAATCCGCCGAGGTGGTCCAGTGCCCGGGCCCAGTCCAGGGTCTCGGCGACCCCGGGCGGCTTGACCAAAGGCTCTTCACGGAGCTGATGCACGATTTCCACCACCCGGCTGGCGAGGACCTCGGAGACTTCGGGCAGCCGGCTGCGCACGATGTCGGTTTCGCGGGCCAGGCTCGGATGGTCGATCCAGTGGTAGAGGCAGCGTCGTTTCAGCGCATCGTGGAGTTCACGGGTCCGGTTGGAGGTCAGCACCACCACGGGCGGGGTGGCTGCAGCCACCGTGCCGAACTCGGGGATGGTCACCTGCCAGGTGCTCAGCACCTCCAGCAGGAACGCCTCGAACTCGTCGTCGGCGCGGTCGATCTCGTCGATGAGCAACACCGCCGGGGCGGTGCGCAACGCGGTCAGAATCGGTCGGGCGAGCAGGAACCGCTCGTCGTAGAGACCTTTCTCGATCTCGTCCTCGTCGCCGACCGGGTCTGACCCCAGGCTGCGAGCTGCTTCCAGGGTGCGCAGGTGCATGATCTGTCGCGGGAAGTCCCAGTCGTAGAGGGCCTGGGAAGCCTCGATGCCCTCATAGCACTGCAGCCGGATCAGGGGCAGGTCCAGACTGGCCGCGATCGCCTCGGCCAGGGCGGTCTTGCCGGTGCCGGGCTCGCCCTCCAACAGCAACGGGCGGCCCATCTCCAGGGCCAGCCAGGTGACGGTGGCCAGGTCCTCGTCGGCCAGGTAGCCGGTAGCAGCCAGACGCTGCGTCAACTGGGTGCACTCAGGAACCTCCATGTGCCAAGCCTAGTGCGGCTCTGGAACCCCGGGTGGGGCGCCAACGCCGCCCGGTCGGTCGCCCGCCACCCGTCCACCCGTCATCCCGTCACCCCCAACTGTCACCCGGTCAGACCGTCTGGCTCACTCCGAGACCCGTGGACCGGCATCGAGCCACCAACGGCAGGCCCGCTGCACTTCGGGATCGGCGCTGTCGGCGGCCAACTCGGCCACCAACGGGTCGGCCGACATCCCGAGCGCGAACAAAGTCGCACCTCGCATCGACCGATCCCGGATCAACTCGCGCAGGCCGGTAGCCGGCACATCGGGTCGACGACCCGCCAATGCCTCGACTCGCAGCGCCAATCGAATCCGCTCGGGGGACCCGTGCACGCCGATCGGATCCAGGAAGTCGGTGTTCGGCATCATCGAGGCCAGCGCATGATCGGCCACCAGAGCCAACCGCTGCCCGTTGTGGTTGCGACTCATGGCCACCGCCTGTCGGGTGACCTCATCGCCGTAGGGGGAGGCCGCCAGCAGAAACGCTGAAGTCACCGCGTGTGCGGCGCGCACATCGAAGACCACCTCGAAGACGAGTCGTGCCAACAGTCCGCTGCCGGCACTGGGACCTACGGCCGAGGTGAGGCTGTGCGCCAGGTCCATCGCCCGCGCGTAGTCCTGGTTGCGACGCCCAGGACTCCAGTCTGTGGACCTGGCTGGCGTCGGCATACGCCCCCTGGCTGCGGCCTCCACCGCCGCACGCACCGGCCTGGGGGTGACCGAGATCGTGGCGGCCAGCGTGCCCGCGCGCCCGGGATGGACGTCGAGGTCGTGCACAGCCGCAACCAGTAGCGGTACCAACCAGGCCCAATGGTTGCCATCCACTCCGCCGACCGCACAGATGTTCTGTATGCCGGCCGCAGCGGCCCGGGCGACGATGTCGGAGTCATGGATCAGCAGTCGGCCGCACCAGGTCAAAAGTTCAGGGGAACCCTGTTCGCAGGCGGCACTGACCAGGTCGGCTGCGCGCTGCACTCCGGGTATCTCGATGAGTTCGACCGCCACCGCGACCACCACGTCCCCGTAGCGACTGCAGCGCAGCCGTGCCAATGCCTCATAACGCAACCGATAGCCGGCACCGACCGAGTTCGACATCTCGACGGCGAGGCGTCGCACCCGGGGCCGCAAGTCGCGCGGAGGCATTCCGAACGGGCCGGAGGCGTGAGCCTCGGCGAACCGGAGCCAGTCCGCTCCGGTGGGGTTGTCGTCCACCTGGGCACAGATAGCATCGAAGTCGCTCACCGAGTCCCGGAGCGGGAGCGGCGCACCGTCCTCGGGGGCATAGACGAAGGTGCGACACATGGTGTCGATCGGTGCCCGCAGCGCCCCGTAGCCAAGGCTCATGGCCCGCTCGTAGCCATCGATCATGGCCGAGCGTCGCACCCCGGCCGCCTCCCAGCGCGACAGCGTCGAAAACGCGGCGGCACCCCCGGCCAACTCTGCTAGGGCGCGAAGGTCGAGGTCACGGTGCATACGCCAGGTGCGCAGCATCCACCCGATCCGCGAGCCGAGGTCGACACGTGCGCTGTTCAGCGCGGACTGATCCTCGATGTCCCGAGTTGGCCTAGCCACATCACTCCTCAAGACGCCCGGCATTGTTGCAATTGGCCCCAACTTTGACACAACCGCCTCGTGGGCGTGCTGGATGACAGAAGATTTCTGAGGCACGACGTTCCACCAGGAAGCCCGAATCTCGGGCGACGGCTTCCGCGAGCCGGCAGATGTGGGTCTGCCGGCATCCGGCGGTCTCAGTTCCGGGGGGACAATCCGCCGATGTAGCGGTGTGGCCGATGGCGCGAAACGTCGGCCGCACTGCTGCTCTCAACGCGTGTCGCGATCCCGCCCGGTGGCCAGGTCGCCGCACTCCACCAATCGCACCTGATGGGCCCTCAGATAGTCGCGGGCACCGTGGTCTCCGGTGGCACTCGCTGCCGCGCCGACCCAATGATGGCGCCCGAATAGCACCGGATGGCCCGGCTCACCTGAGAAGACTGCGCGGGCCAGGCTGTCAGGTCCCGCGTAGCCACGCAACCGAGCCACCACAGCCGCCTTCACATCCGGCAGGTCCACCAGATGGATCAGCGCAGCCTCGTGGGAGGTCGGTTCGAGAGCAGCCAGACCGACACGCAACGAGGCCCCCATTCCAGTCGACCAGTCGGTGGCGACCACGACCCGTTCGCCGGGAACCAACTCGGCGGCCTTCTCGGCCTCGGCCCCGAGCACCACCACCACCTCCTCGCAGCCCCCGTCATGCAGCGCCCGGACCGCGGCCCGGAGCCATCCGTCGACCAGCGCCTTAGGGCGGCCCATCCGGGTCCCGGCTCCAGCCGCGAGCAGTATGCCGGCTGTGCTCACCCGCCGAAGGCTTGGTCGTAGAGAGCGGCCAGCTCGTCGGTCGCGACCCCGGACAGGCCACACCCGAGGACCTGCCCCGCATCGGCAGCGATCAGCACCGACTGGCCGGCAGCAAGATCCACCGAACCGTCAGTGATTCGGTGGGGGTAGCGCAGTTCGACGACGTCGGCCGGCCCTCCGGCGTAGAACTCGGAGGCGGTGATCGTCACGGTGCCGGCCTCGGCAGTCTCGACGGTGCCCGCGAAGGCCAGTGTCTTGGACGCCAACATGTCCGCCGACGGCACCATGCAGCGACCGTCAGCCTGAGGCCCGGTGAGATGGAGGACTACTGCGGGTCCGTCCGGGGCGGGCGGTGGGTTCGAGCCGGTGCGTGCCACCGCGACCACCAGCCCGATTCCGGCCACGATCACGGCAACGCCGACCACCACCCAGGTCAGCGGGCCACGCCTGCGTGCCTCGCTAAGTCGCTCGACGGTGTCGTTGGCCATGGTTCAAGGTTCGCACAGGTCGCCCCACAAGCAACCCCGTTTTTCGCCGAGTCGGCGTGCATGCACGCCGACTCGGCGCGGTTTGAGTGCCGAGTCGGCGCAAATAACCCGTGGGGCCCGTCCTTGCGGACGGGCCCCACGGGTTTGCTGCGAAGCTGTTGCCTGGCAGGCGGGTGGATCAGAAGTCCATGCCGCCCATGCCACCCATGCCACCGTCGCCGCCGGGCATGGCCGGAGCCTTCTCCGGCTTGTCGGCGATGACTGCCTCGGTGGTCAGGAACAGTGCCGCGATCGAGGCTGCGTTCTGCAGGGCAGAGCGGGTGACCTTGACCGGGTCGTTGATGCCCTCGGCCAGCATGTCGACGTACTCACCGGTGGCGGCGTTGAGGCCGTGGCCGGTGGGCAGCGAGCGCACCTTCTCGGCCACCACAGCACCCTCGAGACCGGCGTTGATCGCGATCTGCTTGAGCGGAGCCTCGATGGCGACCCTGACGATGTTGGCACCGGTGGCCTCGTCGCCCACCAACTCCAGCTTGTCGAAGGCGTGGACCGAAGCCTGCACCAAGGCCACGCCACCGCCGGCGACGATGCCCTCTTCGACGGCAGCCTTCGCGTTGCGGACGGCGTCCTCGATGCGGTGCTTGCGCTCCTTGAGCTCGACCTCGGTCGCCGCGCCGGCCTTGATGACGGCGACGCCGCCGGCCAGCTTGGCGAGGCGCTCCTGGAGCTTCTCGCGGTCGTAGTCGGAGTCCGACTTCTCGATCTCGGCGCGGATCTGGTTGACCCGGCCGGCGATCTGGTCGGCGTCACCGGAGCCCTCGACGATAGTGGTCTCGTCTTTGGTGACCACGACCTTTCGGGCCTGCCCGAGCAGATCCAGAGTCGCGTTCTCCAGCTTGAGGCCGACCGTCTCGGAGATGACCTGGCCGCCGGTGAGGATCGCGATGTCCTGCAGCATGGCCTTGCGGCGGTCGCCGAAGCCCGGCGCCTTGACGGCGACGGAGCGGAAGGTGCCCTTGATCTTGTTGACGACCAGGGTCGACAGCGCCTCGCCGTCGACGTCCTCGGCGATGATCAGCAGCGGCTTGCCGGACTGCATGACCTT
>JBPPMQ010000124.1:0-13839 GCA_051306135.1 Nocardioides sp.
GCGTTGTAGTTGGGCATGAACCAGAACAGTGCGGCGAGCCCGAGCGACCCGAAGGTGGGGATCGCGAACGGGAGCGGGAGCCCGATCAGCGCGAAGAACGCCGCGAACAGCGGCGGCATCGCCAGGCCGAGCAGCGCCCAGACGACCTTCTCGCCATAGAACCTGGTCTCGCTGATCTGGAGGATGGCCAGGTCCTTGCGCGGCGTGTGTGCCCACGCTCCCCCGGGCAGGTTCTTGATCGCCCACACGCCGATCCGGTCGACGAGCGATCCGGATTCGGTGCTCTCCTCGACGTCGAGCGGGCCGGCGCTGCGGCGGGGTACGACGTGGCCGGGCGAGAGTCGGTCCAGGGCGTCGGCGAGGTCGGGGTCGGACGGGGCCAGGCGCCACACGAGCAGGGCAACGGCGAGCCCCAGGAGGGTGCCGCTGGCGAGCGCGAGCTGGAGGCCCGTCATGCGAGTGCTCCTTCCTTCTCCCCGCGCGCCGATCGGTGCGCCGCTCGGTGCGCGTTGCGGGCCTGGAGGTCGAGGAAGCGCGGGAGCGGCTTGGCTACCGCCATCCGGCGCATCCACAGCAGCGTGGCCACGTAGGCGGTCAGCAGGACGGCGAGGATGACCTGGCCGAGCGGGCTGCCGTACGGCTCGATGTAGTCGCCGGCGAGGGCGAGCATGCCCAGGACGCCGAGGGTGATCACGGTGACCGTGCGGGCGGTGGTGCGCGGCTTGGCCTGGTCGGCGGCGATCTGGCGGCGGGCGCGCACGTCGGCCGCGACGGTCTCGGCGAGGGCGTCCAGCGCCTTGGCCAGGCCGGCCTGCCCGCGACCGCTGGCGGCGAGGATCAGCTGGCTGGCCACCACGTCGCCGGTGGAGTCGTTGAGGTCCTCAGCGAAGGCGCGCAGCACGTCCTCGGTGGTGGCGGTGTTGTTCCAGAGCCGAGAGACCATCAGGCCGACCTCGCGCTCGATGGGCGCCGGCACCGACTGCAGCGACTTGATGAGCGCCGAGCGCAGCGACTGTCCGGCCGTCAGCTTGCCGGACAGTGACCGGGTCCACTCCTCGAGCGCCTCGAGCTTCTCGACGCTCGCAGCCGCAGGCGGGGGCGTGAGCAGCAGCGGGATGCCGACGATCGCGGCCGGGACGAGCACGATCGCGATCACCCAGCCGGTCAGCAGCGCGACCAGGAGGCCGGCGACAGCGCCGCCGATGACCAGCATCCGGGTGCGCGGGTTGAGCCGGGTGAACCAGCCACCCGCCCGACCGAACGGGGTGACGGTCCGGGCGGGCCGCGGCGGCTTCGGAGGTGCGGGGATCAGCGCGTAGACCATGCCGATCAGGCCGATGACGATGAGCGCCCCGAAGACGGCGGGCAGGAAGGCGGTCATGAGATCGCCACCCCCGGGTTTGCCTGGGACTCGGCCTTGTACGCCTCGAGGTCGAACCCGTGGCGGGCGAGCTCCTGGGCGAGGAAGTTGTCGAGCTTCCCGGTGGCGACGGCCTGGCCGAGCTGGTTCGGGGCGAAGATCGGGGTGGTCGCATACCCGCGGGCCGCGTCGATGCTCGGTTGGACGACCAGGACCTCCTCGACCCAGCGCTGCTTGCGGAACGTGCCGTCGCCGTTGGGGACGACCTCGGATCGCAGGTACATCACGATGTCGATGGCGGCGGCGAGCTTGCTGATCGCGAGCTCGCGGGTGACCTGCGGGCCCTTCTCCATGGCGCAGGAGACGAGCTTCTCAATGGTGTGCTCGGCGCTGCGGGCGTGGGTGGTGCTGATCGAGCCCGGGCCGGACTCCATGGCCTTGAGCATGTTCCAGACCTCCGGGCCGCGGACCTCGCCGACGATCTGGCGGGCGAGGTTGAACCGGAAGGAGTGGTGGATGGCCTCCTCGAGGCTGAACTCACCGGCCTGGCGGCCGTCGATGCCGACCTCGCCGGATCCGGGCCGGTGCTCCCAGGCGTGGACGATCTTGTGCCGGTCGACCAGCTCGTGCAGGTGCAGCTCGAACTCGGTCTCGAAGGTGCCGATCATCTCCCAGGGCGGGATGCACGAGCACAGGGCGCGGACCCAGGTGGTCTTACCCGAGCCCTGGACACCGGAGACGACGATGCTCTTGCCGGCGCGGACGCAGGCGGCGAGGAAGTCGGCCAGGACCGCGCCGCACGCCTTGCGGTCGTAGACCATCTCCTCCATCGACACCTCGCGCATCCCGTGCCGGCGGATCACCACCGAGGTGTAGGCCATCACCCAGGAGCCGGCCGCGAGCCGGGCGCCGCCGGGCAGGCGCAGGTCCAGGTGCGGACGCGCTTCGGTGAAGGGCCGGTTCTGCCGGGAGCCGAGGTCGGCGAGGAACTCGCGCAGCTCATCCTCGGAGTCGGCGATCGGGGCGGCCTCGACCAGGGTGCCGTCGACGAGCTCCAGCCACACGGCGCACTCCGGGCCGCGGGCGATAACGATGATGTTCTCCACGTCCTCGCGCTCGACCAGCGGCTGCAGCCGGCCCAGACCGAACAGCGCGGCCTTGAGCGCGGCCTTGAGCGCGGCCTCCTGCTGGCGGCCCCACGGCGGACGGCCGGTCGAGACGAGGGTCTCGGCCTCGGACTTGATGAACTCCTCGATCACGTCGAGGCCCATCTGCTCGCGGTCCTCGTCGGTGACCCGGCCACCTTCCTTGTCCAGCCGGGCGGTCAGACGGGAGGAGATCTCGGCCCGGTACTGGGCGATGAGCTCCCAGTCCAGCTCGACCTCCCCCACGTCGACGCCGTCGTAGTAGTCGGTGGCGGCGAACGCGTGCGGCTGGTCGTCGGGGCTGGCGACGAGCGGGCGGAGAGTGAAGTCCGAGCGGGTGCGCCCCGGCAGCTGATCCTCGCTGGTCCAGGCGCCGGCGAAGATCGGCAGCGACGTCGGATCGTGGTCCTCGCTGGTCGGTGCCGCCGGCGGCGGGGGCTGCGTGGCCGGCTGGCTGCCGTCGGTGCCGCGGCCGCGGGCAAACGGGGAGCGCGGGCTGCGGTCTGCGTGTCGCGCCGCGAGCCATTCGTCGGCACGCAGCGGCTCGCGGTCCTGGGCTCCGGGCTGGTGCCCGTTGGTGCTCATGCGCGACCTCCGATCGGGTGGGCGAGGGCGGCCTGGTTGGAGGTGAGGACGGAGTGGATCAAGGAGGCTCCTGTGCGGTAGCTGCGCACCAGGTCGGAGGACTCAAACTTGCGCGGCTTGCGGGCGCCGTGGGAGTAGACCTCCGCGGCCTCGGGATCCCAGCCCACCGATGCCGTGACGGAGATCTGGAGCGCCTTGGCGATGTGGCGCGGCGTGTAGGGACGCACCCGCGGGACGCCCGTGGGCGTCGCCGGCCAGCGGCGGTCCTCGTCGACGAGGAGGAGGCCGAGTCGCGAGAGGCCACCGACGGCGGCGAACTGGTCGCGCAGCGACTTTGCCCACGAGCGTGCACCGGCCAGCGCGGGCAGTGAGCTGCGAGTGACCAGCAGGGTCAGGTCGGAGGCAGCGACGAGCGGCTGCGGCCAACCCGCGAGACCGAGCCGGCCGGCGTCGACGATGACGTCTTGGCCGTTGCGGTCCAGCGCACGCAGCTGCTCGGCGAGCGGCTCCCACAGCGGCAGCAGGCTCGGAGCCTGCTCGTGGGCGCGGATGCCAGGCAGGAACCAGGGCGCGCGCTCGGCCGGGGCCTCGGGGTCCAGCAACAGCGTCTCGCGTGGAAGTGCGGCAGCCAGTGTCCCCTCGCGCAACGCGAGGGCGAGGTTGATCAGCCCGCCGGTGGGTTCCTGCGTGCCGTGGAAGTAGCCGGCGAAGACCGCGGAGGAACCGGTTGGGTCGGCGTCGACCATGAGCACGGGACGGTGCCAGTTGAGGGTGAGCCCCAGCGCCGTGGTGGAGACGCCGGGCGAACCGTTGGCCGAGGCGAGGACGATCAACGCCATCGCTCAGCGCTCCCGAGTGTCCAGGACCAGTGCGACCCGCCCGGTCGCGGCGCGGGCGGCCAGGTCGGCGGCGTCGCGTTCGGGGACAGAGACGTCGACAACGGTCTCGCCGGTCTCCGGCACGCGGCTAACACCAACGACGACTGCCTCGACCGTGACCGGGTCCTCGTTGGTGACCTCGCCCTGGTCGCCGGGCGTGGTGACGATCCGGACGGCGTCACCGGAGTAGAGCGGCTCGGACGGCATCTGCGCAGGGGTGAGGCTGATGCCCACCAGGGACTCCCCCTCCCCCGGCACCAGGCTGTCGGTGACGGCCTCCTCGGTGAGCAGGGTGCCGGCCCACAGGTCGACGGCGGCGCGGCTACCCTCGAGCTCGGCCTTCTGGCTCCCGGCGACCGGACTCAGGGCCGGGTCGACACTCACCCGCACGACCGAGAGGTCCCCGGCCTCGATGGTCTCGCCGCGCTTGATGTCGTTGGCGACGACGAGGACCTCTTGGGTGTCGTTGACCGAGGTGAAGGCGTACGCGGTTCCCAGGGCGCCGGCGGCGACCAGGGCGGCCATCAGGGCGAACACCCAGGGCCGGCGACGCTCCTTGACTCGCGCGGTGGCGGCAGGCGCACCGGGCTGGGCCTGGGCGGTCGGCGGTGGGGGCGGTCCTCCCGCGGTGGTCTGGGCGGTGTCCAGTGACATCAGTCCGAGTCCTCTCGTCTCTCGATCACCTATGTGTCAAGACGGGCCAGGGCGATCAACATGACCCAACTCGCGAACTACACACTAGTGCAGTTGTCTCGCCGAGTGGGTTGTCCACAGGTGACAGATTCCGAGATGTCATCGCCCGAGTTCCTCTACCGGAGTGGTCGCGGCTCACTCCCCCGATGGAACTGAGCGTCTACGCACCGAACGTCCGGGCCCCATGGGACCACGCGTCCGGCCTCCTTGGAGCAGGATTCTGCCCCGCGATACCTAGGGCGGAACCTCCGTGCGGCTACTCAGTTCTGCGGCTCGGACTTGCGCTTCTGGGCGCTGCGCTGGCGCCGTAGCCGCTGGGCCTCGATGAAGGCGGCGGCGACGACGTCGGCCGGCTCGTCGAAGACCTGGCCGAGCGCCTCGATCGTCGCGGGCGGTGGGAGGCGGGTCCAGCGCCCGACCTCCCAGGAGTAGTAGGTCTTCACGGCCATGTTCGTGCGCGCGGCTAGTTCCGGCACGGTCAGGCCGGCCTTGAGGCGCAGTGCCCTCAGGTCGGGGATGTCGCCCTCGAGGTGGATCAGTCGCAGGGCGGGGATGTCCAGCGCCCGTGCGAGCTTGACGACGAAGTCAGGCCGCGGATCCGAGACGCCCAGCTCCCAGCGCGAGACGCGCTCTCCCCCGGCCGCGCCGACGAGTCGCGCGAGCTCGTGCTGAGTAAGTCCCGCGCTCTCGCGGGCTGTCCTCAACGCACTGGGGTCGATTCCGGAGGCCATCGCCGACGAACACTATCGGCGTCGGCGACGCTGGTTGGTCAGTCGGCTAGAACGGCGCGGAGCGCGGCCCGGATCAGCTGGCTTCGGCTGTCCGCACCGTGCTTCTCGACGAGCGAGTCGATGACCTTGAGATTCGCCTCAGTGGTGTCGAAGTTGATGGTCGTGCGTTCCTCGATCACGTTGCGGCTAGTGCTCTGGTCGGGGAAGAGTCCGCGAGTTGTCGGCGCGGCCGGCCGTTCTTTCTCGACCAGTTCTGCGAGTTGGTGCGCATTCGCTTCGATCGCGTTCAGGATGAACTGGATCTGGCTGACCTTGCGGTCGGCCTGGAGGCGCTCGCGCATACTCGCGGCCAGACGCTGCGGGATGCTGATCGTGGTTCGCTTCATCCCGCCGGTGCTTGCCGAGCTTGCCTTTGGTCGCGCTGCCTTCTTGGGCTTGGCCTCGACTGCCCCGCGCTCTTCGTTGGGCTTCTCGGGCTCGGCGTTGCCCGCCGGTGCCGCGACGGGCGCGGGCGCAGCCGTCTGCCGGCGGGGCGGCGGACCAGAGATCCGATCCCGAACCAGGCCAAGGGCCGGGGCCAACTGGGGACGCTCGCTCATGCTGTCGCCGCCTCCTGTACCGCCGGCGCCGCCGCCTCGGCTTCCTCGGCTGCGCCGATACGCCGAATCAGCTCGTCGGCGAGGAGCACGTAGTCCTCAGCCAGGGCGGGGGCCGAGCCAGCGATTCGCTCGGGACGTCGGCCCTCCTTCAGTGCCTTCCAGTAGGGCTCGGCGTTGTGGACCACCTCGGCCAGCTCATGGATCAGGCGGCCCTTCTCGCGCGCGTCGTCCGCAGCCGCCTCGGCGTGCCGGATAACCGAATCGCACAGCAAGTCGGCGTCACCAAGCACGTTGCGGACGTCCTCCTTCGCGAATCGTCGGCGCGCCGTCGCCGTGGCACCCATGCCGAACAGGACAGCGCCCAGCACGTCGATCTCGGGATTGATCTCGCGAATCTTGACGACCTGCTCGGCCAGGACGCGGAGGCCCTCGATGCTGGAGCGATCCGACTTGGTCGGGATCACGATCCAGCGCGCCGCGGCAAGCGCGAGCTGGACCAGCGCCGAACGTCGCGAGGGCGGGGTATCGATGATGATCAGGTCGTACTCCTCCGCAATGCCGGCCAGGGCCTCGCGCAGCAGGATGCGACCATCCTCGCCCCGGCGCTGGCGACCGAGGACAAGGTCCTCAAGGTCGTCGAGCTTGCTACCACCGGGGATCACGTCCAGGTTGGGCCTGACCCCCACCAGGACCGGCGTAAGGGTTCCGCCGGTGACGAGCGTGTTGACCAAGTGAGCGCCGTTGTCAGCTCCCTCGCTTTCGGAGAAACCGAGATCATGGCCCAGGTTCGCCTGCGAGTCGAGGTCGATCAGGAGGGTCCGCCAGCCGGCTTGTGCGGCGAGGCCGGCAACGTTGGCCGCACAGCTCGTCTTTCCGGTTCCGCCCTTGCCGGTGGCGAAGGTGATCACGCGCGACAGATTGGTCATGGGCCAGATTCTCCTATGCGTCGCGTTAGCGCCTGCGCTACGACACGCCGTATGGGACGACTTATCAGACGCGTTACGTCGCCCGTTACGTTCCCCGCTACGGGGGTCCGCTAGTGCTGCCGGTACGTCTGCCGCTACGTTCCGCCGCTATCTCACTCATTAGTAGACCTCTCTAGCGCCCCCGCTAGGGCTCCGCGTATGCCGCCCGCTATGTGCTTCGCTATGTGTTCCACTATCGCCCGCGTATGTAGCATCTAGCGGGCAGGCTATGTGACGCCATAGCGGAACACCCTCTAGAAGGACCGGCTCACCGACCACCGCCTGCGAAGACAGCCCTGACCACATCACAGAACCACTCAGAGCGACCCTGGACGCCGTTCTGAGCGCGTAGTACGGCTCCGCCCGAGCCCGAGGGCATCCGATCACAATCGGGGCCCTCAGATCGGCGAACACTGCAAGGCCGTCCGGGCTGGTGAGGCTTCTCGATTGAGGCATCTGCGACCCGTCAACTTCACCCAACTGCCAGATGGTCTGTGCCCTGGAACAGAGCGCCTTGACGTTCGAGGAAGGCCGCGTCGCGGACGGTCTCGCCGTTGGGGAGCAGGGCCTGCCGTTCCTCGGATGCCAATCTCGCCGGGTCTACTGGCGTGGCAAGTCGTTGGCTCTCGAGGCCGTAGCGTCGCCGGTGGTTCTCCCAGGCGGCGATCGATGCTCCGCGTTCGGCGGGGGAGAGCCTCTTGAAGAGCGCCTTCCGCTCGAGGCTTCGGGCGACGTACTCGTCGGCCGGGATGCGGCGAAGCCACGCGCGGTAGTGATCGAGCTCGTCGAGGCCCGCCCGGGCACGACGCTCGGCGAGCCTGGCCTTCAGGGCTGACTGCTGGGTGAGCGACATCTGCTCGAACTCGAGTCGCTTGCTGGAAATTCGCTCGGCTCTGGCTGCGGGGGAGAGGTTGTCCCACCACGCCTTCTGCTTGGCCATCTCTGACTTAATGGCCCTCGCTCTCCCGGCGGTCCAGCTCGAGGTCGCACCGGCGCGGTACGCGGCACGCTCCGCTTCCACGATCGTTAACTGGCGTGCGTACTCCGCAGATGCACGCCGGTCCACGTTCATCGATCGAGGGCGCGTGGCTGCGCGCCAGCGTCCGTCTTCGTCCAGGCTGGTCATGCCGGCGCGGCTCAATGCTGCCAGGGCTGTTTTCGCTGTTGCTCGTTGGCTCTTGGAGGGGACGTCTTCCGGCTTCTCCACCAGTCCTGCGTTCACCACTAGTTCAGTGAGGTCCAGCGGTGCCGGGGAAGCCTGCAGCGTGCGCCAGAGGCTGTGGCTCGTCCGGGGGAGGGTCGCCCAGAGGCCCCGGACCTCTGGGGGTGTGTGAAAGACAGGTGGGGGGATTTCCCGTCCCCCCACCTGATCCGGGGCGTTGATTTCGAACTCGTAGCTGGTCGAGTCCCTCTCGACAGGGGAGAGGCAGTCGGTGTGGAGGGTGCCGAGTCGCCCGTTGAGCAGGCGCAAGGCAGCGCGAATGGTCTTGCGGTCGCTGAGCCCGGTGTCGAGGACGAGATCGCGTTCTGGGCAGGGCACGCGGAGCTTCCCGGTGCGCAGGACGCGGTCGAGCAGGTGATGGCCGACCAGGAGGAGGGCAGGTCGCTGGCGGGCCGACACGGTCCACATCAGCGCCGCCAGCTGGGTGCGGCCGGATGCTACTGCCGCGACGACCTCGACCGGCGGTCCTTCGATCGTGAGTCCGCGTGAGCCTGTGTCGGTGGCGTGGCGGAACGCATCGGCGGCCTCGACGGTCTTGTTCCACCAGTTGTTCAGCCACCAGGCCTCGCCCTGATGCTTGGCCTTCGTCATGGCGGCCGGATGAGACTCCCGAATGATCCGCCACGCGATCTGCGGGTCTCCGACTGCCCACACAAGTTCACGGGTGCACGAGATCTCCAGCAGCGACCGGTCGACCTGGTCGGCCTTGCGGGACCTGGTCGCGCCAGTGGTCCAGGTGCCGGCTGGGATGTGGCCATGGAGGAGGTATCGGCGCCAATCGGGCCGCAGCTCGCGCCTCCATCGGTGGAACAGCAGCGGCACGACGACCGCGGTGTTGTCACTGGTGCAGGTCGACGAGCTGGCGCCGACGTCGGTCTTAACCGTGGGCCGGCGGCGCAGCGGCGCGGGCTCGGGGCGATCGGGCAGGACCCGCTGCAGATCGCGCAGCGCATGGCGCAAGTTGCCCTTGGGTCGGGTAACCGCTCCGTGGCGGTGGGGAGACGTGAGAGGGCGTACCGCTTCGCGGAGGTCGAGCTCGTGGGCCGGCACCCTCACATCGGCCGCGAGGCCTACCAGGAAGTCGCTGACTTCGGCGGCCAGACCGGTGCGCTGCGCTGCCGGGGAGTACCGGTAGTCGGTGTGGGCGAAGAAGATGTGCCAGCGGCCCTTCGCCCCACCGGAGGGGCGCTCGAGGACCCAGGCGCCGCGGCGGCGCAGCCAGTCGGCGATCTCGGCGGCGAGGAAGTTTCCGAACTCACTGGGCACGTCGACGTCGACGACGCCTACACCGTCGCGGAGATGACCCACTAGGGCGGCGACACGTCCCTTGCCGATTAGCTCGAGTCCAGCCTCAAGCGACGGGACGTCGACGCGCGGCACCGCGGTGTTGCCGGAATCAATCACCAGCCACGCGGCTGCAGCAGGGTTGAACAGATGCTCGTCGAGCGCCAGAAGGGCGGTGTCGACACGCCGACCTGCAGAAGGGTGTGCGGCATCGCCATGCGACGCCGGTACAGTTACCGGCAACAAATCTTCATACCTCCTCTCAGAGGCATCACCCGGGTTCCCAGTTGGCGCTGGTCCCGGTCTTCACCAAGACGATCAGGTCCTGTTGGCGCAGGACCTTTCGTCATTTCTAGGGCGAGTCACGCCCGCCCTGGCCAGAGCCGGCGGCATCCACCTCCCTCCGGGCGCGCGCAGCGAAGCTCGGCATTGACGAGCGCAGCCGAGTTGCAGCGGCTCGGGGTAGAGCGAGATGGGAAAGCTCGTGCAGCCGAGGACAGGTCGTCGCAGCGGTACGCGAGGTGCGCTCGCGACCACATCGCGGGGCAGCCGTCACACGCGCAAGATCCGACTGAATGTCGGCACGCGCTGTTACTGTGGGGAGCACGAAGCACCCTCCTGTCGAGGTCTGGCACCCATCCCGTCATCTCCGGCAAAGAGTTGAGTTGGGTCTCTGCTTCATCGAAGGGCGACCGTTGGAGCGGTCGCCCTTCAGGCTTTTCGGGCCTTGCCCGAAGTCTCAGACGGCTACGTCGAGCCTCCCTTGTCCCTCGGCGATGTAGTCGAGCATCTCGACCATGTCGTAGACCTCCAGGCCATCGCCCAGAAGGAACTCGAGCACGTCCTGATAGGTGCGGGCTGTGGTCTGTGCCAGGTCGAAGACCTTCTCGGCCTGAGCGATCGGCAACTGGAACTTGACCGCGCGTCGCTCGCCCTTGTGACCCACGAAGTCCGTGACCCGATCCAGCTGTTCATCGCGGGTCCGAGCAGCGAGCGCGTCGGTGGCCACAACTTCGACTACCTCGACATAGGTTCGCTCGTTGATCTGCGCGAGAAGGTGGATCTTGTCGACCATCTCCGGAGACAGCTTCACGAGGAACGCGTGGCGCTCGCCCTTGTGGGGTCGTCCGGCCTTCCGTGTCGTCTGCATGACTGCGATCCTGCCGTAGAGGACGTTTCTGGAAACGACAACACGCCGCTTGTATTTCCGGAAATGCTGCGCTGGCGCAGTGCTTCTCCCTCGTCGACACCTTCTGACACACCGATGCGGGCCTGGCGATGCTGGGTGGCAGCGTTCTCTCCGGTCCGCATCTGACAGGCATTGCGTGGGTCACCGGCGCGGCCCGGTGGACGTCGCGATTGGCCGGTCGAGCTCGGGCAAGTTCTTGTCGCGCAAGCCAGGGTCCGCGCGGGGGGCTGTCGCCGTCTGCTCGCGGTGATGCAGCGTGGCCAACGCTGAGGCCGAGCTGGTGGCGTCGATCGTGGCGCCGCTGGCGGCACGCAGGGTCTCTGCGACGGGCGGGGGGAGGGGGACCATGCGCTTGGCGAGGATGTCGGCGGGGGACACCCAGACGACGTCGCCCTCGGTCGGCGGGCTGGCCAGCCCGGACTCGACGTCGTTGTGCGCTCGGCGGGACAGGGCTCGGGCTGGGCCGGTGAGGTGGGTGGCGTCGGCCTTCTCGGCGACGACGTGCGCGAGCTCGGTGCCGCCCTCGATCGCGCGGAGCGTCGCCATGGTGGCCTGGGGGAGTCCGGGGCGGCTGGCGATGACCTCCGGTGTTGCGAGGGTGGTGGTGTCGTGGGTGATCTGGCGGTACGCGGCGCGGACCTCCGCGGCCGCGCGTGCCAAGGGCTCCTCGAGGCGGGCGCCCGGGGGAGCGAGGTCGCCCCAGCGGCTGGCCAGGTTGCTCCAGGAGCGGCCTGCCTCGGCTATCGCGGGGACCAGGCGGTCCGATGGCTCGATGATGCCGGCGGTGGCGGCCGCGTCGACGAGCACCATGCTGGCGCCGACGATGAGTCCCTGGGTGCGGGTGATGAGCAGCATGTTGGACGGTTCCAGGTCGCGGACCAGCGCGCGGTGGGACTGGATGTCCCAGCTGGCCAGGGCCTGCGCCAGGCGGCCGGGGTCGTCGACCGGCCTGATCGCCTCACCAGCGAGGGCTTGGGCGAACCGGTCGGTCAGGTAGCTGCGTGCGGTGTTCTCGCATGCCGACATCCGATCGACCCAGACCCCGGTGGGTGCGATCGCGTAGGGGGAGTGGTGCTGGGCCAGATGGACCCGGCGACCCGACGCACGGGCGTCGTTGACGCGGTCGCGTCCATTGTCGTGCAGGGCGACGTTGACGGCGTGGGCGGTCAGGTAGAGACCGTGCATGATCCTGGTCCGGGCTGCCTCGAGGTCGCGGTGGGCCTCGGTCTGCTCGTGCGGGACCTCGGCGCCGTAGCGGCGCACCAGAGCCGCGGCGTTGAGCAGGGTCTGGGTCATCTGGTCGACGCGGGGGTTGGTCGGGCCCGGACCTGGCCAGGCCTTCCGGCCGGACAGGCTGGACTCGATGGTCGAGGCCTGCGCCGCCAGGCTGGTGATGGGCCGATCGCGCTCGTCGACGCCAGGCCGGCGACCCGGTAGCGAGGCCCACAGGTCCTCCGCGGCCGCGACCATCGTCGGCCAGCTCCGCAGGAGCGTGCCGGCGTCATCGCCGGCGACGTCCATGAGCAGCTGGCGAGCCAGGTAGTCGACGTCGAAGAGCATCTCGCCGACGCTGCGTACGTCGCGCGAGGTCACCGGGATCTGGTCGACGTCGAAGAGTTCCTCGTCGATGTCGGCGTACGCCAGGCGCAGGTCAGTAGCCAAGGCCGCGGGCTTCCCGGATGAGGTCGCACAGGTCGACGACCAGCTGAGAGCCGTGGACCAGGTCCGGCTGGTACAGCGGTAGCGGGCGGGTCAGCTCCTCGGCCTCGGTGAGCAGCTGCAGGGGCGTGCGCTCCTCGCGGTCGGGGAGCGGGTCGTCGTCGGGCAGCTGGTAGTCGTCGGGCAGCAGGGCGCTGGCGTGGGAGTGCGCGAGGTAGACACCCAGCCCGAGGTCGTGGAGCGGGGAGTCGGGGGCGGCCTCGTCGGCGTCGCTCCACACCTGGGCAGCGGCCTGGTGCAGCAGTTGGGCGATCGAGCCGAGGCGGTCCCAGGTGGCATCAGCGCCGAGGGTGTCCACGGGTGTTCCTTTCAGTCGGAGGTCGGTCTGGCCCCAATGAACCCACGTCCCGGCCGCGGCCCGCTGCGCCGAACGGCGGGCTGTGGATAACTCGGGGTGCTGTCGGTCCCTGGGCACAAACTGGTCTCGTTCGCCTATGTCGTTCGGTGGTTGCCGGACGATCACCGCGAGCAAAGTCAAGAGATCCGCACTAGTGCTGCAAGATGGAGGAGGGTCGAGATGAGGTTCCCGATGACCGTGCTGAGAGCCGTGACGCTGGCGCCGGCACTGCTGGTGAGCTTCGTCCTCACCGTGGTGGTGTGCGCCCTGCTCCCGCCGGCGCTGGGCCTGGTGGCGTTCATGGCTGCGGGCGGCGTGCTGGTCGCGCTGGCGCTGGGGCAGCTGCACGAGGCTGCGGTCGCGGCGTTGACCAGCTCGCGGCCGGCGACGGAGGCCGAGGTCCGGGTGATGGCGCCGGTGCTGGCAGAGCTGGGCGGCCGCGGTGTCGACGTCGGCGCGCTGTTCGTGCGCCGGATCCAGCGACCGAGCACCCCGGTGGCGGTGGCGATCGGCCAGCGCGCCGTGGTGGTCAGTCCTGGGCTGGTCGAGGCGACGTACCGCGGCGGTGTGACCGGCGCGGAGGCGGCCGCTGCGCTGGCTCATGCGGTGGGCCGGCGCCAGGCGATCCGGCCGCGGCTGGAGCTGGCCGTGCTCGCGGCGACGGCGCCGTGGCGGCTGGTGGTGGCGACGTTCCGCGGCGTCGGCCGGGCCTTCGCCTGGCTTCCGTTCATGCGGCTGGCCTGGACGCTGCGCGTCGTCGTGGGCGTCATCTGCGTGGTGCAGTCGGTCGCCGAGGACCGGGCCTGGGCCGGTCTACTCGGGGGCGCGGTCATCGCGCTGACCTACCTGGTGCCGGCGGCCGGACGGCGGATCGAGCTCCAAACGGAGGCCGAGGCCGAGCGAGAGCACGAACTGGTCGGCCTCGGTCCCGTGCTGGCAGGTCTGCTGCGGCGCTACGGGCACCCGATGACCCTCGAGCGGATGCAGCGCCTGGAGACCGTCGAGCGGCCTCAGCGGCCGCGGCTTCACCGGGTGCACGGCTGAGGCTGTTCTCTGGCGGGGCGGCGGCCGGCGGCGGGCTACTCGTCGTCCTGGAAGCCGGACGTGGAGTGGTGCACGCAGCCGCGGCCGT
>JBPPMQ010000125.1:0-3872 GCA_051306135.1 Nocardioides sp.
TTTCCCCCACCGTCAACCACTTTCGACCCCCGTCGCCGATGATTTGCACCCCGGAACCATCGAGAACCTCCCCGCGTCTGACCAGGCGACGCCCCCTTGATGGCGCTGCTCCCCGCCCGCAGCGGCGCCGCAGTAGTCCCGCAGTAGTCCCGCAACGCCCCGGACGCGGCAGGATCGAGGGACCAGGCGTGGACCGAGGTCGTAGGTTGGTGGCCACAGCACCCGCGCGGATGCCGGGTGGGGAGAAAGGGAGCAACCGTGACCGACGGCTACTTCGAGCCCGACCCGAGCAAGGCGCGCCATGCCTACGGCATGAGCCGAGGCGACGACCTGGAAACCCTCACCCGTGCGGTCGGGCGGATCCGGCACAACATCGAGCGAGTCATCGAAGGCAAGCCGGAAGTGGTGAACATGGCCATCATCGCGCTCTTGGCCGAGGGCCACCTGCTCATCGAGGACGTCCCCGGAGTCGGCAAGACTCAACTGTCCAAGGCGCTGGCCCGGTCGATCGACTGTTCGGTCAAGCGCATTCAATTCACCCCGGACCTGTTGCCCTCCGACGTCACCGGGGTGTCGATCTTCAATCAGGACACCCGCGACTTCGAGTTCCGACCGGGCGGGATCTTCGCCAACGTGGTGATCGGCGACGAGATCAACCGGGCCTCCCCCAAGACCCAGTCCGCGCTGTTGGAGTGCATGGAGGAGCGTCAGGTCACTGTCGACAACGTGACCCGCCAACTGGAGTCGCCCTTCATCGTCATCGCCACCCAGAACCCGGTGGAGATGGAAGGCACCTACGTGTTGCCCGAGGCCCAGCGAGATCGATTCATCGCCCGGGTCTCGGTGGGCTACCCCCAGCCGGCCGCCGAGATCGCCATGCTGAGTTCCCACACCCAGTCCAATCCGCTCGATGATCTCGAAGCCGTCACCGATGCCACCGAACTGCGCAAGTTGATCTCCATCGTCCAGGCGGTGCATGTGTCGACGTCGATGCAGGCCTACACCGTCGATTTGGTCTCGGCCACGCGGCGCAGCCCCGAATTGGTGCTGGGTGCATCTCCGCGTGCCTCACTGCACCTGGTGCGAGCCGCCAAGGCTGCGGCCGCCATGTCGGGACGGGACTACGTGCTGCCCGACGACCTTTCGGCCCTGGCGATCCCGGTCCTGTCCCACCGGCTCATCGCGACGCTGGAGGCAAGTTCGGCCGGTCGCACCGGTGAATCGATCCTCACTTCGCTGGTCGCCTCGGTGCCGGTGCCGGCCTGATACCACGATGCGCGACGCCTACCGGGGATTGACGCTGCGCGGCCGGGCCTTCGTGGCCGCCGGCGGCACCGCACTGGTGTGCGCCATGTTCTTCCAGACCCCGGGCTTGGCTGCGATCGGAGTGTTCCTGCTCGCACTCCCGCTGTTGACGGTGTTGTGGCTCGGCACCGGGGCCCAGCAGGTCACCTTGACCCGCGCCCTGAGCCGGGCGGCAGTGCCGGTGGGGCAGAGCGTCGAGGTGACCCTGAGCGTGCGCAACGACGGCCCGATGGCCCGCGGAACCCTGCTGCTGGAGGACAAGGTCGGTTTCGCGCTCGGAGCCCGCCCGCGATTCGTGGTCGACGATCTGGATCGCAACGTGACTCGCACCTTGCGCTATCAGGTGCGCGCCGACGTGCGGGGCCGCTATCTCATCGGTCCGCTGACCGTGCGGATCAATGACGGACTGGGCCTGGTCGACATGGCACGGTCCTTCACCGGCTCGGCCGCTCTGATTGTGACACCGCGGCCTGTTCGACTTCCCCCCGTCGCCCTGCGAGCGGAGGTTTCGGGCAGCGGCGACACGCGACCGCGGTCCTTCGCCGTGGGCAGCGCCGAGGACGTGACCGTCAGGGACTACCGCCGCGGGGACGACCTGCGGCGGGTGCATTGGCGCAGCACCGCTCGCGTCGGCGAGCTGATGGTGCGCCGCGAGGAGCGACCGTGGCAGGCCAGGGCCACAGTGCTTCTGGACAACCGGGTCGACAGTCACCGGGGTGCGGGCGCGGCCTCGTCCTTGGAGCCGGCGGTGACAGCAGCGGCTTCGGTGGCCAGCCACCTGCTACAGGCAGGCTTCAGCACCCGCCTGGTCACCGCCGCCGGAGCCACTTCCGGAACCGGATTCAGCGCCCCAGGATCCTCGGACCTGGCCATCATGGAATCGCTGGCCATGACGCCGGCGATCGACCTGGCCATGGTGGACCTGTCCTGGTTGGGCGACTACGACTCAGGCGGTCTGGTGATCGCCGTGGTCGCGGGACTGAGCCAGGCTGATGCGGCCGTCATGCGACGCTTGTCCAGCCACGCGGGCACCTGCCTGGCGCTGGTCGTCGACACCGCCGGCGCCGAGTCGGCCCGCGACACCGTGCGACTGCTTGACCATAGCGGCTGGCGGGCAGCTCGGATCGGTCGCGGCGAACGCATCGAACAGGGTTGGCGCGAGACCGGGCTGGCGCAGCTGTCCCGTCGGGTGACGTCATGAACGCCGTTAGCGCCCGCGGCCAGATCGCGGTGGCCTTGGTCGGCCTGTTCACCTCGTGGGTGGCGGTGTGGGCGTGGTCGGAGGTGTCGAGCACCGACGACTACATGGGCACCGTCTTCGGGATCGGGCTGGTCATCATCTGCATCGGCATCGCGGTCCGAACGCTGCAGGTCCCCCGACTCGCGGTGATCGCCCTGCAGGCCGTGGCCGCGATCGCTCTGTGTTTCCGCACGATCTCCGGCCAGTGGTGGCCCACCGCCGAGGCACGCGCCGCCTTCACCGACGCGATTCGAACCGCAGGCGAGGCGGCACAGACCTACGCGCCGCCGGTGCCCGGCGACGCGATCGGACCACTTCTGCTGCTCACCGGAGCCGGATGCGTACTGGTAGTCGACGTCATCGCAGCCACCTTCCGGCGAGCCGCCCTGGCCGGCATCCCACTTCTCGCAGTGGTCACCATCGCCACCGCCGTGCTGGGTGACGGGGTGGGGCTGATCCACTTCACGGTGATCACCCTGGGCTATCTGGGCATGCTGGCAGTGGCCAAGAACGCCGAGGTCTCAGCGTGGGCCAGTGCCTCGGATACCAGCCGGATGGGGGCCGCGGGCCGCGGCAGCACCTGGCTGGTCGGAGTAGGAGCCATCGCGACGGCCGTCATGGTGGCACCGCACGTCCCGAGCGCCAGCGTGACCATGTTCGGCGGCAACGGCTCCGGCGGTGACGGTGACGGCATCACGCTGACGAACCCGGTGGTGGACCTGCAGAACAGCCTCAATCGAAGCGAGGACCAACCACTGGTCCAGATCACCACCCTCGATCCCTCCCCGAGATACCTGCGCATCGCGCTGTTGACCAAACTCAACTCCATGACCTGGACCTCAGGCGGCCGCGCCGTCCCCGTGGACAACCAGGCCAGCGGGCCGATGCCCCTCACCTCGGGGCTGGACCCGGACCTGCTGCTCAGGCCGATGCAGTACGACGTGACGGTCCTGGAGGGATTCGAGTCGACGTGGTTGCCGACCTACCCCGAGCTGGTCAGCATCGACGCCGAGGGCGATTGGCGCTACGACACCTCGACCATGGACTTCACCGCCGCAGGCGAGCAGAACACCGCTGGACTGTCCTACACGCTTCAGGCCAGCAAGGTGATGCACGACTACGACGACCTGACCGATGCCGGAGGATCTGGGTCGATCGACAGTTCCTATCTCGACCTCTCCGAAAGCATCGACCCGGCCGTCGGCGAACTGACCCGCTCGGTCACTGCCGGGGCCGACACCGCCTTCCAGAAGGCAGTCGCTCTCCAAGACTGGTTCCGCGGTGGCGACTTCGTCTATGACACCTCGGTGGAACTGACCGGCGACGA
>JBPPMQ010000170.1:0-21661 GCA_051306135.1 Nocardioides sp.
TAGCCCTCACGTCCGGCCGCTCCAGCAGCGACCGGATCGGTCAGCGAGACCCGCATCTGTTCGAGCAGCGCGGTCGGCACGATCGCCTCGTCGCCGTGGAGCAGGAATCGGCCCCAGGACAGCAGGTCGTCGATGGTGCTCCACAACTGACCCGCGGGCGCCATCGCCCGGTAGTCGGGGTGCGGTTCGGGGCTGAGGTCCAGGCGCCACGGGTCGACGGCGTAACCCTGGGCCGCAGGCAGTTCGGCGTGATGGCTGGTCCGGGACAGCTGGAGCGGACCGAGCAGACGCTCCTCCAGGACGGTCGACCAGCCGGCCCCGCAGATCGCCTCGATGGCTGCTCCGAGATAACCGAAGGCAAGATTGGAGTAGTGGAACATCTGGTCCGGCCGCGCCACCGCGTCGCCACCGTCGTTGGCGGCAACCAAGGCGGTGATGTCGACGCCCTCGACGCGTTCCCACCACTGCCCCACGGGCTCGGCCTGCATGCCGGAACGGTGACTGAGCAGGGCGCCGATGGTCGCCGAGGAATACTCGCCCAGACCTGGCACGAACGCCCCGACCGGCGTAGCGAGGTCGATGACTCCCTCGTCGATCAACTGCATCACCAGTACGGCGGTGAAGGTCTTGGTGATGGACCCGATGCGGAACTGGACCCGGCCCGGGTCCTCCCACCGGTCCGCGGCGCCACCGACGCCTCGCCAGTCCACTCCCGCACCGTGTATGCCGGCGACCACGGACGGCAGCCGCTGGGCGTGCTGGGCTGCGGCCAGCACGGTCTCGAGTCGCTGGTCGATAGGTAGGTCGTGCGCGGTGGTCACTGAGCGAACGCCTCCACTGGCGGGCAGGCGCAGACCAGGTTGCGGTCACCGTAGGCGTTGTCGATGCGCCCCACCGGTGGCCAATATTTGTCGCCGGCGCCGGCCAAGCCGGACGGGAAGACCGCCTCTTCGCGGGTGTAGGGGTGATCCCACTCCCCGACTAGCACCCGTGCGGTGTGCGGGGCGTGCCGCAGCGGTGAGTCCTCCGGGCTCCACTCGCCGGTCGCGACCCGGTCGATCTCGGTCTTGATGGCGATCATCGCCTCACAGAACCGATCGATCTCGGGCAGGTCCTCGGACTCGGTCGGTTCGACCATCAAGGTTCCGGCGACCGGGAAACTCATCGTCGGGGCGTGGAAGCCATAGTCGATCAGGCGCTTGGCGACGTCGTCGACGGTGACACCGGTGGCCCGGGTGAGCTCTCGCAGATCGAGGATGCATTCGTGGGCGATCAGCCCGGCCGCGCCGCGGTAGAGGACCGGGAAGTGCGGGTCGAGCCGTGCGGCGATGTAGTTGGCCGCCAGCACTGCCGACGCGGTGGCTCGCTTGAGGCCCACCCCTCCCATGAGGCGGATGTAGGCCCAACTGATCGGCAAGATGCCCGCAGAACCGAACGGCGCCGAGGAGATGTGCTCGGCGATGAACGGGGCCAGGTGGCTTCGCACGGCGACCGGTCCGACACCGGGCCCACCTCCTCCGTGCGGGATGCAGAAGGTCTTGTGCAGGTTCAGGTGTGACACGTCGCCCCCGAAGAGTCCCGGTTTGGCGTAGCCCAGCAGCGCGTTGAGGTTGGCGCCGTCGACATAGACCTGGCCTCCGTGGGAGTGCACGATGTCGCACAGGTCGGTGATCTGGGACTCATAGACCCCGTGGGTCGACGGGTAGGTGACCATGATGGCCGCCAGATCCTCAGAGTGTGCTTCGCATTTGGCGCGCAGGTCGTCGAGATCGACGGTGCCGTCCTCGGCGGACCGGACGATCACGGCCCGCATCCCGGCCATCACCGCCGAGGCAGCGTTGGTGCCGTGGGCGCTGGACGGCAGCAGGCACACGTCGCGGTGGTGGTCGCCGTTGGCGTGGTGGTAGCCGCGGATCGCCAGCAGGCCGGCCAGTTCGCCCTGGGAGCCGGCGTTGGGTTGCACCGAGACGGTGTCGTAGCCGGTGACTTCGGCCAGCCAGGTCTGCAGTTCGGTGATCATCTGGGCATAACCGGTGGCGGCCTCGGCCGGCACGAACGGGTGCAGGTTAGCGAACCCGGGCAGGCTGATCGGTTCCATCTCCACGGTGGCGTTGAGCTTCATGGTGCAGGAGCCGAGGGGGATCATGCCTCGGTCCAGGGCGTAGTCCCGAGCGCTCAGGCGCGCCAGGTAGCGCAGCATCTGGGTCTCGCTGCGGTGAGTGGTGAACACCTCGTGGGTCAAGAAGTCGGTGGTGCGGGCCAGTTCCTTCGGCAGCCCGAGAAGCGGCTCTGCCGCGGAGGCGGTCCCGAAGACGGCGTGCAAGGCGGTCAGCGTGGCGGTCGTGCTCGTCTCGGAGAAGGCGATACCGACAGTGTCATCGTCAACCAGTCGCAGGTGCAGGCCCTCGGCCCGGGCCGAGGCGACGATCTCGACGGCACGGCCGGGAACGGAGACCGTCACGGTGTCGAAGAACGCGTCGGCGTTGAGGACCGGGTACCCGGCGGCTGCCAACGAGGCGAACGCTCGGCCGGCGAGTTCGTGGACGCGCCGGGCGATGCCCGTCAGCCCTTCGGGGCCGTGGTAGACGGCATACATGCTGGCCACCACCGCCAGCAGCACCTGGGCGGTGCAGATGTTGGAGGTCGCCTTCTCACGGCGGATGTGCTGCTCGCGAGTCTGCAGCGCGAGCCGGTATGCCGACCGTCCCTGGGCGTCCACCGAGACACCGACCAACCGACCCGGCAAGTGCCGCTCCAGACCGGAGTGGACCGACATGAAACCGGCGTGTGGGCCGCCGTAGAACAGGGGCACGCCGAAGCGCTGGGAGGATCCGACCACGACGTCGGCGCCCATGGTGCCCGGTGCCTCCAAGACGGTGAGGGCGAGCAGGTCGGCGGCCACGACGGCCAGGCCACCGCGCTCGTGGATGGCGTCGATGACCGGTCGGGGGTCGCGCACCGATCCGGAGGCGCCGGGGTACTGGAGGAGCACCCCGGACAGGTTCCCTGCCGGCAGCGGCTCGGTCAGGTCGGCGACGATGACCTCGATGCCCATGGCGTCGGCGCGGGTGCGCACCACCTCGATGGTCTGGGGCAACGCGTCAGCGTCGACGACGAAGGCGCCGTCGTTGCCGCGCTTGCCGCGACGCACCAGCGTCATCGCTTCGGCCGCAGCGGTGCCCTCGTCGAGCAGCGACGCTCCGGCAACCGGCAGGCCGGTCAGGTCGCAGATCATGGTCTGGAAGTTGATCAGGGCCTCCAGGCGACCCTGGGAGATCTCGGGCTGGTAGGGCGTGTAGGCGGTGTACCAACCGGGGTCCTCCAGCACGTTGCGGCGGATCACCGGCGGGGTGATCGTGCCGTGGTAGCCGAGGCCGATCATCGACTCGCCCGGCTGGTTCCGGGCGGCCAGCGCGGCGAGCATCTGGGCGACTTCCGGTTCGGTGGCTGCCTCGGGCAGATCGAGATCGTGGTCGATGCGGATGCTGGCCGGCACAGCGGCATCCATCAGGTCTTCGAGGGACGCGTAGCCGAGCAGGGCGAGCATCTTGTGCTCGTCATCGGCGCCAAGACCGATGTGTCGGTCGGCGAAGTTAGGGCTACTGGGCTGGGTGTCGGGCACGCAGAACTCCTGGCATCGAGGGCAACGACAAAGCCCTCCCCCTGTGTCGCGTCGTCGTTGACGCTTCACAGTTGCCGGCCCGGTGCCCTGATGGGCGCTGGTGGGCGACCGTGTGCTCGTGTGGCCTGAGAGATTCCGGGGAGGAGTTGCCCCTTCGGCGCCCGGCGCCTGATGGTGGACCGGGACTCTCGCGCACGGTGTACGACGCCGCCCAACCTACCAGCCGTCCGGGCGGCTCAGACCGCGTGGGTGCGAGCGGCGCGGCGAGCAGCGAGTTCGTCTCCGGCGACCTGGGCCTCGGAATCCTCGGTGCGCTCGCTGGGAAGCGCTGACAGCGTCCCCTCGATTTCGCGCCACACTCCCCCGATGGCGATGCCGAAGACTCCCTGACCGCCCTGGAGCAGATCGATGACCTCGTCGTTGCTGGTGCACTCATAGACCGAGGCACCGTCGCTCATCAAGGTGACCCGGGTCAGGTCGTCGGTGCCGCGCTCGCGCAGGTGGGTGACCGCGGTGCGGATCTGCTGCAGCGAGATGCCCGCGTCGAGCAGCCGCTTGATGACCTTGAGGATGAGGATGTCGCGGAAGCTGTACAGCCGTTGGGTACCGGAGCCGCTGGCACCGCGCACACTCGGCTCGATCAAGCCGGTGCGGGCCCAGTAGTCCAGTTGTCGATAGCTGATTCCGGCAGCGTTGCAAGCGGTCGGGCCGCGGTAGCCGGCGTCGCTCGGCAGCGGTGAAACGTCGTCTGTGAAGAGCAACCCCTGCTGGTCGGCAGCTGCGGCTGCGACCAGCTCGGCGTGATCCACTCCGTGCTCGTGCTCGTTCACTCAATCCTCCAGGAGGTCTACTCCGTTGAGCGTAACCCCTGGGAAAGGTTCCGGCCAGCCGTGAAGCACACCGGTGGAGTTACAACGAAGACAGTTGCTGAACCTACGGCGCAATCAGGGGTCGGTCAACGAGCCGGTCGGCGTGTCGCCAGACTAACCCTCACGCTGAGGGTGAGAACAACCCTCACTCGGCGGATGAGGCCGTCAGCGGGATTCGAAGTCCTCGGGTGAGATCTGGTCCAGGAACTCCCGGAACCGCTCGACCTCGTCCTCCTGCTCGGCAGGCACCGCCAGCCCCGCCTCATCCAGGACGTCCTCGGCACAGAAGATCGGAGCCCCGGTGCGCAGCGCGAGCGCGATGGAGTCCGAGGGACGGGCACTGACTTCCACACCAGACTCGAAGGTCAGGGTTGCATAGAAGACACCGTCGCGGACCTCGGTGATGGCCGCGGAGATCAACGGAGTCTGGTTGGCCTCCAACACGTCGCGCATCAGATCATGGGTCATCGGCCGGGGCGGTGTGACGCCCTGCTGGGCGAAGGCGATGGCGGTGGCTTCGACCGCGCCGATCCAGATCGGCAGGTAGCGGTCGCCGCTGGACTCCCGCAGCAACACGATGGGCTGGTTGGAGGGCATCTCCACTCGTACTCCGAGTACGTCGACCTCACGCATACCCCCACACTACCCGGCTTGGGGGAACCGGCCCGAACATCGCGGTCAGCGGTTCAGACCGGACTTGACCAAGGTCGTGTGCAGTCGCACGGCGAGGGCCGCAACCTGGCTGGCCATCTCAGCGGCGCGATCCTCAGAGGCCGAGTCGCCCTGCTTGCGATGCGGGGCGACCACTTGTTGGATCAGGCCGATCTCGCGGTCGGCAGAAGACTTGAACGCCCGCAGGTGGCGCGGCTCGATGCCGAAGTCAGCCAAGTCCTTGGCGGTCCTGGCCACGCCGAGCGCGTCGGTGTCGAAGTGGTGGGTCCCCCGGCGGGCGGTGACCAGGCCGAACGACTCCAACTCACGCAGGAACTCCTCGGTGATCTCTGCGGTCTTGAGCAGTTCCATGCGCGAGATGCGCAGATCGTCCTTGCGCCGGAAAGATTCAGGCCCTGGCGTTCCGTCGACCCTCAGCGCGACCTCGGGCACGGTGGGCACCAGAGGCTGGAGCGGCGGCGGCTCCAGTCCGCGATCCATCGCATCGAGGTGTTCAGCGATGACCTTGCGAGGGAGGTAGTGGTCGCGTTGCATCCGCAGGATGTAGCGCAGCCGTTCGACCTCGGCGTAGGTGAACTTTCGGTAGCCCGACTGGGTTCGCACCGGGGTGATCAGTCCTTCGGCTTCAAGGCCCCGGACCTTAGGGATGGAGATCTGTCCCGGGAACTCATCGCCCAACATCGAGACCAGTTGCCCGATGGTGAGCAGATCGTCGGATTCGAGTGCAACCACGACGACGGATCAGCCTTCGCGCCCAGCGAAGAAGACCAGCCGATACTTGCCGATCTGCACCTCGTCGCCGTCGGTGAGCAACACCGACTCGATGCGGTCCCGGTTGACATAGGTCCCGTTGAGGCTGCCGACATCGGAGACTGTGAATGACGATCCGGACCGCTTGAACTCGGCGTGACGCCGCGAGACGGTGATGTCGTCGAGGAAAATCTCGCTCTGCGGGTGCCGCCCGGCCAGCACCAAGTCCTGGTCCAGTAAGAAGCGCGAACCGGATCCGGGTCCACGCTGCACGACCAGCAACGCCGACCCGATCGGCAGCGCACCGACCGCGGCCGCGTCGAGTGGACTCAACTCCCGGTCAGAGGTCTCGGACTTTGCGGCCGCAAGGTTGATGGTCGCGGTCGAGTCCGAGGACCCGCTGGCCTCGGAGGTGCCGGCCACCAGCGGGTTTCCGCACTGGGAGCAAAAACGCGCGTCGTCGGGGTTCCGCTTCCCACATGCGGTGCAGAACGGCATCGGGCGCCAGACCTTTCGCTGAGTTCGGGGCTGTGAACCTCGAGTTGAGGGTGAGACTACAGCCTACTGGCTGACCACAGCCTCGTACGCCGAAGGATCTAGAAGTCCGTCCACATCGGCTGTACTGGCTGGCACGATCTCGAAGAGCCAACCCTCACCGTAGGGGTCGGAGTTGACCAGTTCCGGGGTCGCGTCGAGAGCCTCGTTGATCGCAACCACCTCCCCGCTCAGCGGCGCGTAGACGTCACTGACCGACTTGGTCGACTCCAACTCCCCCACCGAGGCACCTGCCTCGATCTGGTCGCCGACAGCGGGCAGCGACACATAGACGATGTCTCCGAGAGCTTCCTGGGCGAAGTCCGTGATGCCGACCCGCACCGACTCAGGTGCTGTGCCCGGGGTGCGCAACCACTCGTGCTCGCTGGTGTAACGAAGGTCGGCAGGGATCACGGCGGGGCACTCCTCGGGTCGGTCGTCAGCGCTACTGCGGACAGGTCAGGGGACGTCGGTGCAGAGCCTACTGGGCTTGTGTCGGTTGGGCATACTGCGAGGTTGGTTGGGCGGTAACCGACTCGATGCGCACCGATACCAACTGCTCGACCAGGACCGACGCACCCGCGTCCTCCAACTCGTCCTTGGGCCCCCGGGTGAACACCACTGCACCTTCGAGCGTCTCAGGCTCACCGATGGCCTCGATGGTGTAGGGGGCAGCCAACTCCACGCCGTCGAACACGATGGCCCCGGGCACCTGGTCTATCCACGAGGAGGCGACCAGGCGAATCTGGTTGTTGACCTCGATCGCCTCGGCGCCGACCGAGCGCATCTCCTCGATCAGGTTGAGCAGAGAGTCGGAGCTGACCGCAGCGGTCTGTTCGTCGATGGTCACCGCGATCCCGGGCCCTTTGACCGGGACCAAGCCGGCCAGGATGTTGTAGTTGTCGACCCTGAGTTGGGCTTCCTCCAGGGCGGCCCGCCGACTGGCGGTGGTGTCTTGGAGTTGCTGGTTGGTCTCTTGCAGTGCCGCCAGGTCGTCCTGAGCGCGCTGGGTGGCCCCGGTCAGACCGCGCAACACCTCGATCAGTTCATCGTCCCGGTAGCCGGCATACAACTCCTCGTTGGTGCTGCGCACCTGGGTTGCGGCAGCAAACCCGAGGGCAACCATCAGCACCGCCACCACGAACTGTCCCCGGGCGGGCCGCAGGAAGGCCTGAAGCAACCGACCGCGGCCGCCCGCACCGGGCCTGCCACCAACGGCTGACGGGCTCTGAGAGGCGGGGGTGTCGAGATCAGGCATGGAAGACATGTCGGCGGATGGCCGCCGCGTTAGAGAAGATGCGGATGCCGAGGACCACCACGACGCCGGTGGAGAGCTGGCCGCCGACGCCCAACTGGTCGCCCAGGAAGACGATTCCGGCCGCGATGACCACGTTGCTGACAAACGAGATTACGAACACCTTGTCGTCGAAGATGCCGTCGAGATAGGCCCGCAGCGCTCCGAACACGGCGTCCAGGGCTGCAACGACGGCAATCGGCAGGTAGGGCTCCAGCCCCAATGGCACGTCGGGGTTGAGTATGACGCCCAAGACGATGCCGAGCAGCAGTCCGAGTACGGCGATCACGAGCCTTCCTCCTCTGGTCGGTCCGGCGTGATGGGACGAGTGTGGTCCAGTGTGCCAAGTCTGGCTGGAGCCGCGGGCAGGTCAAGGCTCGCCGCCGCCGCGATGGTGACCGGCATCGACAGGCTCTGCGCGATGCCGAGGAACTCCAACCCGGAGGACGTCTGCGCGAAGTCCGCGGCGAGCTCGTCACGATCACCGATCGCCGCAATGGTGTACGGCGAGGACAACGACACGCCGTCGAGCCGGATGACGGTGCCTGAGTTGCGTGGCGCGCTGCGCACCGAGACCCGACTGCCGTTGACCCCGACGGCCTCGGCGCCGGCCTCGAACAGCGCGTTGATCGCCAGCCTCAGGTCGGAGTCCCGCACGATGCCCGGGGCAGAGGCCCCCGCATCGACCGCGTCGGCGATGGTCACCCGAACACCCGGACCTGACACGGCCTCCAGGCCGGCACTGGCTCCGATCCGGTCACCGGTGTTGTTCAGGTCCGTCAGAGCGGCCGTCAAGCTGCGTGACTGTGCGGTGAATTCGGTGTTCTCAGCGCGCAACCCGCTGATCTCCTGCTGAATCTGATCCAACAGGTCGCGCTGGGCCTCGACCCGCCGGATCAGTTCGGTGCGCCCGGCGCTGGCCACATCGGCCTGCTCGTTGGTCTGGACGGCACCGATGGCGACCAACACCCCGAACGCCACTAGCGCCGCGAGGGTGCCGCCGCTGAGCCGGCCGCGGCGGTGGCGCAGATGTGGGTGCCGCGACGAGACCACGGCGTAGTCAGAGTCGAGCGCATCCTGGGTGAGCAGAGTGAGCAGCGGGGTGTGCGCTCGATCGGTGGCGCGAGCGGTGTCGGTCGACGGGTCGGCGGACCTGGTCGTGGGCGTGGTCATCGCCGTGACACCGGCTCGGTGCTGACCAGCAGCCGTCGGACCTGGACGGCATACACGATGCCCGTCCACCAGTAGAGCGTCAGACCCCACACCGCGAAGGCCCACCCGAAGACGGCAGCAAGCACCCCGGCTCCGGTGGTGTCGTCGCCGAGGAAGAGCAGCGGGAACCCGCAGAGCAGGCAGAAGGTGGCAGCCTTGCCCAGAAAGTGCACGGGCAGGGCATTGAGACCGCGAGAACGCAACAGTGGCACCAGGAGCCACATGAGCACGTCGCGCAGCGGCAGCAGCACCGCCAGCCACCAGGGGATGATGTCGCGTAGGGCGAGGCTGACGGCGATGGCCAGGATGTAGAGCCGATCAGCGATCGGGTCGAGCAGTTCACCGAGCCGGGTTCGCTGATCGAGGTGCCTGGCCAGCCATCCGTCCACGCCGTCGCTGGCACCGGCCACCAACAGCAGGCCGACCGCGAGCGCGTCCCATTCCGGCCCGAGCAGGAGCCACACGATCACCGGGATCGCCACCAATCGGGCCATGCTGATCAGATTGGGGAGGGTCCAGATCCGCGAGTGGGCCGCCTCGGCCACCTGGTCGTTGCGTTCACCTGCCACGAGTCGAAGATTAGTCGCCGCTGAACGAACTCGCAGGATCCTCGGCGTGGGCAGCGTCGCGGATCTCTCCCACCAACTCCTCGATGACGTCTTCTAGGAACGCCAGTCCAAGCGTCTGGCCGTCGGCGTCGATGACCTTGGCAACGTGGGCACCCTTGCGTTGCAAGGTCTCCAATGCCTCATGCAACTTGTCGTCGGCGAACACCGTGGCGAACGGCCGGATCCACTTGTCGTCCAGCGGGCGCATCCGGCGCTGCTCGTCGGGCTCCAAGACGTCCTTGATGTGCAGATAGCCCACATACTCACCGTTGTCGATGACCGGGAACCGGCTGAATCCGGTGGCCGCGCACAGGGCTTCGACGTCGGCACCGCTCGCGCCGCGAGGCACCGGGGTCATAGCGTCGGGGGCCAGCGCGACCTGGCGGACCGATCGTTCGGTGAACCCGAGCGCGCCGGCGAGGCGGTCATACTCGTCGGAGGCGATCAGGCCCTCCCCGCGCGACTCCTCGACCAGGGCGGCCACCTCCTCGCGGGTGAACGAGGAGTGCAGTTCGTCCTTCGGCTCGACCCCACACAGTCGCACAACGCCGTTGGCGACCGAGTTGAGGAGCCGGATCAACGGGTGCGTGACGGTGACGATGGCATACATGATCGGGCCGAGGATCATGGCCGAGCGCTCGGGCCCAGCCAGGGCGATGTTCTTGGGGACCATCTCGCCGAGCACCACGTGCAGGAAGACGACCAGGCTCAACGCGATGGCGAACGCGATCGGGTGCAGCAGGTCGTGTGGCACCTGCGCAGCCTCCAGGAGCGGTTCCAGCAGGTGGGCGATGGCCGGTTCGGACACCGCACCTAGAAGCACTGAGCACACGGTGATGCCCAACTGAGCACCGGCCATCATCATCGAGATGTTCTCCATGGCCGCGAGGGTCGTCTTGGCCATCCTCGAACCGGCCTGGGCGTGGGGCTCGATCTGGCTGCGTCGAGCCGAGACCAGCGCGAACTCCGCCCCTACGAAGAAGGCGTTCGCGGCCAGCAGGAAGACGGTGAGCGCAATGCCGACGGTGCCGTTCATGGGTTTGCTCCGGCAGTTCGCAGGGACACCCGGTCGACTCGCAGACCGTCCATCTGCTCGACGGTCAGGCTGACGTGGACGGTGACCGGTTCGTCCTCGTCGCTCGGTTGGGTGAGGTCGATCTCGGCGACGTCTCCACGTTGGGGGATCTTGCCCAGCACCCGCATGATCAGGCCGCCGACGGTGTCGTAGGACTCGTCGGTCGGCAACATCAGGCCGGTCAGGTCCTCGACCTCGTCGGGCCGCAGCAGGGCCGACAACGTCCAGGTGCCGTCGCGGCGGAGTCGAGCGCGGGAGGAGTCGGAGTCGTGTTCGTCGGCGATGTCACCGACGATCTCCTCGATGACGTCCTCGAGTGTGACGATCCCCGCTTGGCCGCCATATTCGTCGAGCACGATCGCCAACTGGAATCCGGTTTGGCGCAGCAGGCCCATCAGCGGGTCCAGGCGCAGGCTGTCCGGGACGACGACCGGTTTGGCCATCAGGTGCTTGACCTTGGTGGTGGCTCGCTCGTGGGGCGCCAGCGCGACCGCGTTCTTGATGTGCACCGTCCCGACGACTTGGTCGGTCTCGTCCAACACCGGGAATCGGGAGTGGCCGGTACGCCGGGCGGAGTCGATGACGGCCTCGGCGCGATCGTTCTCCTCCAGGGAGGTCACGCGCACCCGTGGTGTCATGATCTCGCCGGCGGTTCGAGTCCCGAACTCCACCGAGCGCTCCATCAGTTCGGCGGTGTCGGCATCCAGGGTGCCCTCGTCGGCCGAGCGTTGGATCAGGCTGGCCAACTCGGTCGAACTGCGGGCCGAACGCAATTCCTCCTGCGGCTCGATGCCGAGGCGCCGGATCACGGCGTTGGCGGACCCGTTCAGCACCACGATCGGCCCGCGGATCAGCCAGGTGAAGGCGTGCATAACCCGGAAGGTGGCACGCGCAGTGCCCATCGGCTCGGACAGGGCGATGTTCTTGGGGACCAGTTCACCGATGACCATCGTCAACACCGTCGAGGTGACCAACGCGATCACCAGAGCCGTCGGGGTGATGGCCGAGGACGGTAGACCGATGCTGGTCAGTGGGTCCTCAATCAACGCGGCCACCGCCGGCTCGGCGAGCCACCCGATGCCGAGGTTGGTCACGGTGATGCCGACCTGCGCCGCCGAGAGTTGGGTTGACAGCGAGCGGAGTGCGCTCTGCAGGCCGAGTGCCGTGCCGTCGCCAGCTGCGGCGTCAGCGTCGACCTTGGTGCGATCGACCGTGACGAGGGAGAACTCTGCTGCCACGAAGAATCCGCAGGCGAGCACCAGGATGACTGCTAGACCGAGCAGCGCGAGTGCGGTCACGAGGGGATCCGACCCCCGGGCAGCTCAGCTTGAAGCGAGGGGTCGTTCGGTCTTTGGTGGCCGTCCATTTCCACGAAAGCATAGACGAGGCGGGCAAGGCTTCCCAGACCGGCGCGGCCGCTTGGGTTGCTGGCCGCCCGAGGTCGAGCCTGAGAACTCAGGCGGTTGGCGGCGCGCCGTTCTCGGCATGGGTGACGTCCGGCGGCAGCACGGCGACCGGGCAGGCCGACGCGCGCAGCAGGGCCCGGCCGGTGGTGCCCAGGTAGCCCATCGGGAACCGCCGAGTCCGGCGGGCGAGCACGATCAGGTCGGTGTTCTTGCTGGCTTCGACCAATGCGGCTGCCGGCTGACCGTTGACGACGACGAGTTCGGCGCTGAGACCTGGGTGCGCGGCGGTCACCGCTTCCAAGAGCGGCTTCATCGCCTGACCTGCGGCCTGGCGGAACTCGGCACGATCCATGGCGGAGACCATCAGGTCGTCGTAGGCGGCCGGGAGATGCCAGGCATGCAGCACCACCAGTCGGGCCTTTCTATCAGCTGCGACTCCGGCGGCAGCGTGGACCAAAGGCCCGGCCTTGTCTAGATCCTTCACCCCGACCGTCACCGTGTCGAAACTCGTCTCCGGGTCCCAGCGATCCGGCACCGCCACCACCGGCACGGTTGCGCGGGAGGCAACCCCCGCAATCACCGATCCGACCACCAGACGGTCGAGGAGGGATCGTCGCTCGTCACCGAGCACGATCGTGGTGGCGCCTTCGGCGGCCTCGGAGATGGCACTGATCCGGTCTCCGGACAGCAGCGTGGTCCCGACCCGGTCCGCGCTCAGAGTCTGGGTCGCAACGGCGACGGCATCAGCGAGGAACTGCTCCCCCAGGGTGCGCGCCGAGTCGACCCAGGACGGATCGGCGACCGGCGCCATCCCGGGCAACAGGGGTAGGTCGACCATCACGTGCACGACACGGATGTCCGCGCCGAGTCGGTCGGCGACCTTGCCGGCATACCGAACTGCTTGGCGGCCGGCTTCGGAGCCGTCGACACCAACAAGAATCCATGGGTTGCTCATCGCAGCCTCCTCGTCGTCGAGTGGGTTCCAGCATGTCGCGGCTTCGCCGTGGGCACCAGTGGCCACCGTCACTAGCGTCAGGACAGAAGTCCCGATTCGGGGCAGATCACTGGGCTGCGATAGGCTGCCCGCGCTTCCTGAGAACTTAGGAACGCGGGCTGTAGCGCAGCTTGGTAGCGCACCTGACTGGGGGTCAGGGGGTCGCAGGTTCAAATCCTGTCAGCCCGACCGTGAAATGGTCTCTGACCTGCCGAAACGCAGGTCAGAGGCGAGGTCCCATCAGCTCGTCCCGCTCCTGACGCAAGTTGGGAGTTGTCGTCGGAGCACCGCTCCGAGACTCGTGGCTTCCACGCCTCGAACGAACCCTGCCTGGCGTCTCAGGCGGCCGGCAGCGTCGGGCCCTGTCAACGAACCGTGAAGCCGATCCGGTAGGACAGGTAGCCGTGGCAGTCGAACTGACACCCGTCGGGTGCGTCATACCACCGACTGACCACGGCGCCGGTTCGGCGGGTGACCGCGTGGTCGATTCGGCCCCCGCACACGACCTGGATCCGGGGACCTCGCACTTCGCCGTCCAGGTCGGGCACCAAGGTCTCGGCCCGGTTTCGGCACGAAGCGTTGAAGTCGCCAGCGACCGCGGCCGGCTCCGCTTGGGCGTTCAACCACGTCCGGATGCGGTTCCAGTCGCGCTCCCACAGCACCCGGTTCTGCCCTGTTCGGTAGACCGGCGGCATGTGAACACCGAGCAGCGCGAACGCTGAGTTCGAATCCATCCGCACCCGCACCCAGGGATACCGCTTGGGCGGCCGCTGACACTGGCACTGCGGGCCGAAGAACCCACCCGCCCCGCGAATCGAGCCCCGGTCGAGCACCTCGATCCCTTGACGGACCAGCACCATCGTGCGCAGTTGATCGCCTCGTGGCTGGACCACAATGCGGTAGCCGCTGAGCCGGCGCTCGGCCCAGCCCCGGGCGTTGACCGCCTCCGCCAGGGTGATGACATCGGGCTTGACCTGGCGAACCCGCGCTAAGACACCGTGGCCGACCTCCTCCTGCGCGATGTTGGCGGTCAGCACCACCGCGTCGCGCGCCGGTGGTGGGTCGGGCGGATGAACGGTCACCGGCATCAGGGCGCCCCCGGGTACCGGAATCAGAACGAGCAAGGTCACAGTGGCCAGAATGGCTGCGCGCAGGCGAGCGGTCACACTCCGCACGCTACGGTCGTTTCACGCTGGTCAGAGACCCGACGACACGGTCTTCGAGAACTGTTCAGAGCTGTCGTCGGCAGTGTTCAGACCACCGTCGCCCGCTAGCCATCCCACCTGAAGTTGTGGCTGCAATTCGGCCGAATTTGCAACCACAACTTCAGGTGCGATGAGCCTGTGGAGAACCGTTCGACACCTCCGACGATCCGATGGACGCTCAATGCATGTCTCGGCTGCACATCTCCCGCCCTGGACTGGTCATCCCGAGGGCCGTCGACCCATCAGGGGTCGCCGGTCCGACCCGGGGACAAGCGCGCGGACCCAACTGGCGCCGCACATCGCCGGGCCTCTTCGTTCCAGCCTCGGTCGCGTCGTCCGTGCCGGAGCAGCGGATTGTTGAAGTCGCCGCCGGAACTCCGCCGGGGGCGGCGGTCACCGGGTGGGCTGCGCTGCACTGGCTGGGAGCCCAGTGGTTCGACGGAACTGCCGCTGACGGCTCTCCGCGCGCCGTCGATGTGGCGCTCGGTGACCAAAGGACGATGGCCCCACGACCTGGCCTGCGGATCAGTGAACAGTGGGTGCCCCCCGGTCACGTCATCGAGGTGGACGGCCTGCGGGTCACCCGACCGGAGTTCTCCGCCTGGTATGAGGCACGAGCGGCCCGAGCCTTCGTCCGGGGTGTCATGGTCCTCGACATGGTGGTCGGGCAGGATCTGGCTTCGCTGGAAGATCTGGGCTGCTACGTCGCCGACTACTGCAAGGGCCGTCCCGGAATCAAGCGGTTCAGGTCGATGCTGCTCCGGGCCGATGAGAACGTCTGGTCGCCCCAGGAGACGTTGATGAGAATGGACTGGATTGCTGTCACTGGGAGGACGCCGGCCTGCAACGTGCCGATCTTCGACCTGCATGGTCACCACCTGCTCACCACCGATCTGCTCGACATCGAGCATGGGGTGGCCGGGGAGTATGACGGCCTGCACCACTTGGCCGACGGTCGGCGGCGACGCGACCTCGACCGCGAGGAGGTTTGTCGTGAATACGGAATCGAGTCGGTGACCATGATGACCGGTGGCCGGCGGGACCGGGCGGCCTTTGCCCAGCGACTGCTCGGCGCCCTGAGGCGGGGTCGCGACCGACCTGGGCGCCGCCTGTGGACCACCGACCAACCAGCGTGGTGGGTGGACACCTCGACGGTCGTCGCCCGCCGGTCACTGGTTGGGAGGGACCGAGAGATCTGGCTACGACGCGGCTCGCAACCCACCTGAAGATTTGGTTCTAGATCCACCGAATGTGCAACCAATACTTCAGGTGCGTCGGATGAATGTAACCGAAGAAATACAAACAATCGATGGGCGTAGCCCGCTCGAAACAATCGTGCGACATTGGGCGTCTACCGTCGGGCTATGCGATTCACCCGCCGCAGCGCCCCCGAGCTCGAGGCATCGCACCTCATCCTGCCGGTGAACACCGACCTGCTCAAGCTCGCCCAGGTGTGGTATGCCGACGCCCGATGGCTGGTCGACCCGGCCGCAGCCAGGGCAAACCAGAAGAGCGCCGCCCCGGTCGGCGCCCGATTCGCAGGCCAGATCCACGATGAGCCTGCGATCGGCCGACTGATGCTGACCCCGGAGATCATCATCGAGGGCCCCCTCCCCGCCAAAGAGGCAGCGCTCTGGATCGACCGGCTCCCCGAGGATCACCAGTGCCGCCACGACTCCGAAGTCTTCCACTTCCCTGCCGCTGCGTTGGAGTGGGTTCGGGCGGTCGCCCGGCGCATGGACGGCGCGGTCATCACCAACGAAGCAGTCGAGTTCAGTTGGGTGGCGTCGACCAAGCCCGACTTCCGGCTCTACAGCCCACAACGCCTCACCGCCGAGGAAGCGGTCAGCGTCATCCGGGACGCCCTCCCGGCGGCCCAGCTGGTCTGGACCGACACTGATTCGGGGCAAGGGCTGACCAGCGCGTTCGCGATCCGGCACGAGACGCCGTACGACGGGGGCGTGCTGGTGCGCTTCGACCAAGCCGAAGGCGCGATGCCGGCGGCGTTGAAAGATGCGGACTGGCACACAGTCGGACCCAACATCTTCCACCTCGGTTGGGTCCCCGCCTATGACGAGTCGGCGACCGTGCCACACGATGGCGTCGGGCTCACCGCTGCGGACTCGGCCGCGTGGGCGAAGACAACCACCTGGATCTCCCGGGCGTTGCGGGTGCTCCAGGCGCGCTTGGGCGGGTCGATCTTGGATAGCGACGGGTTCGTCGTCGACGACGTGGCCCTGCGTCGGCTCGGGTTGATCTCCCAGACGCAAGCCGCTACCCCGACACACCACGTCGAGCCAGAACAACCATCCGAGCACCGAGAGCCCGCCTGACGCTGCAGGTTGGCTGTCCCCTGAGGTCAGCGCTTGCGCTTCTCGCGCACCCGTTGCTGGATCGCGATCGGCGTGCCGGCGAAGCCGAACTGCTCCCGCAGGCGCCGTTCGATGAATCGTTCGTAGCCGGCGTCCAACTTGCCGGAGGTGAACAGCACGAACGTCGGCGGCGCGGTGCTGGGCTGGGTGCCGAAGAGAATCTTCGGCTGTTTGCCTCCGCGCACTGGGTGCGGATGCTCGGCAACGAGCCGACCCAGGAAGGTGTTCAGCGCACCAGTGCCGATACGGGTCTCCCACCCCTCCAGGGCCTTGTCCAGAGCCGGCACCAACTTGTCGACGTGCCAACCGGTGCGCGCGGTGATGTTGACCCGAGGAGCCCACTGGACCTGCACCAGGTCCCGATCGATCTCCCGATCCAGGTAGTAGCGGCGCTCCTCGTCGACCAGGTCCCACTTGTTGAAGGCGATGACCAAGGCGCGGCCGGCCTCGCGCACCGTCTGCAGGATCCGGACATCCTGTTCGGCGACGCTCTCCGAGGCGTCGAGCACCAGCACGCACACCTCGGCCCGGTCGATCGCCGTCGAGGTGCGCAGCGAGGCGTAGTACTCGTGGCCCGAGGCATGGTTGACCCGCTTACGGATGCCGGCAGTGTCGATGAACCGCCATTCGCGTCCCCCCAGGGTGACCAGTTCGTCGACGGGGTCGACGGTGGTGCCGGCGACGTTGTCGACCACGACGCGGTCCTCCTTGGCCAACTTGTTGAGCAGCGACGACTTGCCGACATTGGGGCGACCCACAATGGCTACCCGGCGCGGTCCCCCGACCTCCTTCTCGACCAGCTGCGGGATCTCCGGAAGCGCCTCCAGGATCGCGTCGAGCAGGTCGCCGGATCCCCGTCCATGCAGAGCCGAGACCGGTATCGGCTCACCGAGTCCGAGATTCCACAGACCGGCGGCCTCGGACTCGGTGCGGTGGTCATCGACCTTGTTGGCGGCCAGCACCACCGGCTTGCCCGACTTGCGCAGAATCCGTACGACGCCCTCGTCGGCGTCGGTGATGCCGACGGTGGCATCAACCACGAAGAGGACGGCATCGGCGAGCGTGACAGCCACTTCGGCCTGTCCGGCGATTCGCTCGGCCAGACCCTTGGCATCTGGGTCCCAGCCGCCGGTGTCGACGACCGTGAACGCCCGACCGTTCCATTCAGCGTCATAGGAGACGCGGTCCCGGGTGACCCCGGGGACGTCCTCGACGACAGCCTCCCGGCGGCCGAGGATGCGGTTGACCAACGTCGACTTCCCGACGTTGGGGCGGCCGACGACGGCGAGAACTGGAGTCGGTCCGGACTGGTCACTCATCGGAAAAACCTGCCTGGGCTGCCTGGATCATGGATACGACACCCTCGATCATCTCGGCAAGCGAGTAGTCGCCGGTGTCGATCTGGAGTGCGTCCTCGGCCGCCTGAGCGGGAGCGGTCGCACGGCTGGAATCGATATCGTCACGAGTGGTGAGATTGTCGTGGGCGGCTGCATGGGCGCCACCGGTCTGGGCCGCGCGGCGTGCGGCCCGGGTGTCCGCGTCGGCCACCAGGTAGAGCTTGACCGACGCGGTGGGCCACACCACGGTGCCGATATCGCGCCCTTCCACGACCATGCCGCCTCGTGGCAAGGAGGCCGTGATCAGATCCCGCTGCTGGGTGAGCAGCACCGAACGGACCCGCGGCACCGTGCTGACCGGCGAGACTGCGGCGTTGACTGACTCGCCACGAATCTCGGCACTCACATCGACACCATCCAGCTTGACCGATGGGTTCTGCGGGTCGGTGGAGATCTCGATCTTCGGATAGGACGCGCACGCCGAGACGGCCCCCTGATTGGTCAGATCGATGTTGTTGTTCAACATCCACAGCGTCATCGCTCGGAACATGGCTCCGGTGTCCAGGTAGCGAAGGCCCGTGCGAGCCGCTGCGGCGCGGGCGGTGCTCGACTTGCCCGACCCCGACGTGCCATCGATGGCGACCACCACGGATCGGGTGCCTTCAGGGGGGGTGCTCATGAGGCGTTAGCCTACCGGTGAGTCAGCCAACCTCTGGATTCCAGACCGTCGACCAGCCCGGCGGACTGGCTGTGGGCGACGAAGAGTTCCACCAGGCCGGTCTCACGGCCGGGGTCGTGGTCGATGCGCAGGTCTTCGATGTTGACCCCGAGGTCGGCCACATCGTCGAAAAGCCGACGCAGTGAGCCCGGCTCGTCGGGCACCGAGACCCACACCGAGACAGTCTGGACCGCAGGTCCGCCGTGCTTGCCCGGAATCGCTCGGGTGCCCTGTACGCCGGTGGCCAGCAGGTCGATCAGCCGGCGTTCGTCCCCGCGGCCGACGGCGTCGATCAGGCCATCGAGTTCGGCACGCACCTGGCGCAACAATGCTGCCACCGCGATCGCGTTGCCGCCGATGATCTGTGCGTAGAGGTCCGGAGCGCCACCCGCAACACGGGTCACGTCGCGCACGCCCTGACCAGAGAGCAGCAACTCCTCCACGGGTGCCTGCGCCAGTTGGCCTGCCGTCAGTGCCGCCATCAGATGCGGCAAGTGACTGGTCCTGGCCACTGCTCGGTCGTGAGAGTCGGGGTCCATCACGTGCGGAGCCGCACCGCAGAGCGTCGCCAACTCCTCCACCACAGCCACAGCCTCCGGCTGGGACGCCGCGTGCGGCGTGATCGCCCACGGGCGACCGTCGAACAGGGCGGCGCTGGCGGCCAGCGGCCCCGATCGCTCGCTGCCTGCCATGGGATGGCCGCCGACGTAGTGCGCGAGTCGCGGATGCGCCGACACGTGAGCCAACGGGCCTGACTTGATGCTGCCGACGTCGGTGACCACCTCGGCACCCGAATCCAAGGCGGTCGCGATGACCTCGCCCAGATGCGCGGGTGGCACCGCCACGACCACCACCTGGGGAGCGTCAGTCGGGCCGATCGGTCGGCCGGCGCCGAGTCCAGAGGCGGTCGTGACGTGGGAGCGTTCCGGGTCCGAGAGCAGCACCTCCAGGCCCGCCCGCCGGCAGGCCAAGCCAATGCTGGTGCCGAGCAGCCCGGTCCCGATCACCAGCACCGGACCGGTGAGCGGCCCGATCACCCGCTGGCCGGACTCACTCAATCTCCGACACCTTGGTCAGGTCGCGGCGCAGGTGTGCCGCGCCGTGCAGGTAGACGTGGGTGACGTCTTTGCGGGCCAACTCGGTCTCCACGTGAGCCAGCATTCGCACCACCCGCGGCATCGAACCGTCGATCTCCAGTTCCCGGGTGCAGATGAGCGGCACGTCGGAAAAGCCGATCTGCCGGGCGGCGTACGCCGGGAACTCGGAGACCAGGTCGGTGGTCGCGGTGAAGATCACCGAGATGAAATCGTCGGTGGTCACATCGTTGGCAGCCATCACTGCGGAAACCATCTCGGCGACTCGATCCAGCATGTGCTGACGCTCATCGGTGTCGAGCTGGGTCGCCCCACGGATGGCTCTGACTGCCACGACTACCTCCTCGCCCGATCCGCGCCCCACTGCGCGAGTGCAGGCCCAAGGCTAGTCACAACTGCACCTGGTCGAGCAGGGTGCCCAACTCGTGACCGGTCAGGTCGCGCATCTCGCCGGCGCGCAGAGTGCCCAGGGCGATCGGCCCGATCCGGGTGCGAGTCAACCGGGTGACCGGGTGACCGACGTGGTCGAGCAGCCGACGAACGATCCGGTTGCGTCCCTCGTGGATGACCAGTTCGACGATCGAGCGTTTGACCTGGGAGGTGGTCGGGCTGGTCGAGGTCACCTTCGCGGCGGTGACGGTGACGGGACCGTCCTCCAGGGTCACTCCGGCCAGCAACTGGTGAACCGTACGCCGGTCCACATAGCCCTCCACCTCGGCGACGTAGGTCTTGTCGACCTCGAACGACGGGTGCGCCAGCCGCTGCGCGAAGTCACCGTCGTTGGTCAGGATGATCAGCCCGGAGGTGTCGGTGTCCAATCGGCCAACGTGGAACAGTCGCTCGGGACGGTCAGCGACCACATCGCCGAGCGTTGGCCGGCCCTGCGGATCGCTCATGGTGGAGACCACACCACGGGGCTTGTTGAGCACCAGGTAGACCTTGGCCGACGGCGGCGGCAGTCGGCGCCCTTGGACGTGGACGGTCTGGGTGAACGGATCGACCTTGGTGCCGAGTCGGGTGATCACCTCCCCGTCGACGGTGACCTGCCCAGCGAGCATGAGTTCCTCGCACTTGCGACGTGACGCGACGCCGGAGGTGGCCAGCAACTTCTGTAGCCGGATGAGTCCCTCCGCGTCGGTCTCGACCAACCCGGGGGTCCGACCCGTGTCGGGCTGCGGTTCCTCTGGTGCGCTCACGGGTTCATTCTGGCCGGTCACCGGTCGGATAACGACTCGGCGAGCGCTTCGGTCAGTTCGTCCTCGAGAGTGTCCAACTCCGGCAGGTAGGGAGCCAACTCAGGCAGGTCGTCGAGAGAATCAATGCCGATGCGCTCCAGGAAATAGGCGGTGGTCCGATACAGGTTCGCGCCGGTGGACGGGTCGTGACCAGCCTCCTCCACCAGTCCTCGGTTGAGCAGGGTGCGCATGACGCCGTCGACGTTGACCCCACGAACCGCGCTGACCCGGGCCCGGGAGACCGGTTGCTTGTAGGCCACCACGGCCAGAGTCTCCAAGGCCGCCTGGGTGAGCCGCGCCTGCTGGCCCTCGAGCACGAAGGACTCGACCGCGGCGGCATAGGCAGGGCGGGTGTAGAACCGCCAGCCGCCGCCGACGTTGCGCAGTTCGAACCCACGGTCCTGGTCGTCATACTCCTGGGCGAGCGCGGTCAGGGCGCCCTCCACCTCCTTGGGCGGATAGCCGACCGCCGTGGCCAGGGAGACAGTGTCGAGGGGTTGGTCGGCCACCATCAGCACTGCTTCCAGGGACGGCTTCAGAGGCGCCAGCGGAATCGACTCCACCGGCGGGTCGACCTGAGTCGGCGCAGCGTCGGCGGCCGGCCGGCTCGTCTCGGGGCTGGTCGCGGGGGTGGGCTCAGTCATCGGACGCTCCTAGGGCGGGG
>JBPPMQ010000171.1:0-8207 GCA_051306135.1 Nocardioides sp.
ATGATGGAGAGCTTCTGGTCGCGGATGCAGGTCGAACTGCTGGACCGCAAGAAGTGGAACACCCGGATCGAGTTGAGCAACGCGATGTTCGAGTACCTCGAGATCTGGCACAACCGGAAACGGCGTCACAGCCAACTCGGATGGCTATCCCCGATAGAGTTCGAACGCAATCGCATCATCACCGTTGCATGAGAATCCCAGAAACTCCGACTACGGGAAACCCGGGGCATACCAAGGTGTCAACTCAACTGGGGGCAGACCCAAGCAAGGCGAGCCAACCAGGCGATCTACTGCTGGACGTGCGTCTAGATCACTCACATGCCGCGCCCCGACCGCCCGCACGTGCCGAGTAGCGGTCATTGACTCCGACCGCGGAGGCTACGGTGTAGGCGTGCACGAGTCAGAGGCGTTCCCGACGGATCTGCCCTGCGAGGACGGCGGTGGACTGGTGGTCGCAGTGGGCGGTGCGCAGCGCCTCGGCGCGAGTCCGAGAAGCTCGTTCCCGTAAGCCGATCGTGCTGTGGGTCGGTCACGCGGCAGCGTCACAGGCGGAAGAGTGAGGCGGCTACGCGACCGCCCGGATCGCGGCAGATCCGCATGCTTCTAGCCGGAGCGGTTGGACAGCCAGCGCTCCCTAAAGGCGTTCTGCTCGGCCACCGTGCCGACTTCGCTGAGTGGGGCTGGAGCCAGGGTGCGAAGCGTCGGTGGCCGACCGTGCGAGGCCCATCTCCAGCGCATATACAGATCGACCTTCGCCCATGTTCGCGTGCATGCCTGACACCTTGCAGTTCGGGCGAGCGCCATTGACGCCGACGGCAAAACCCAGCTCGTCCAACTTCTGCCGCGAGTCGCGTAGCGCAGTGAAGCAGTTGCCTCCAGAGCCGAAGAAGGACCCATCGGGTCCGGTCAACTCCATCGACCACTCCACCTCGGGCCGAGACGGGACCAGCGTCCACTCTGCGTCGCCGCCGGGGCCGCGCACGGCCACACGCTGCGGTTCAAGGTCGGGGTCCGAGGACATGGCGCAAGTATCGCCCACTGACGAGGCAGAACCGTGCCCTGAACGCGGCATGTCCGGTTACTGCTTGCTGGTCGCCTGGAGCATGTCAGGGACGTTCGGGGCAATCTCATTGCGCAACAACTTCCATGAGCGCAATCCCGTTGGACGTGAGTCGGGTGCCGTTCGCCGGTCACGCCGTCGACTGGAGCGCCTGTAGGCGTTCGGTCATCGCCGCGTTGAGAGCGTCCGGTCGCGCGTCCTACGCCAGCAACGCGCAGTGGCCCCACGAGGGGATCATCGTGCGGGACTTGACTCGTCCCTGGCGGCGGATAGACACACCCTCTGCATCGCGGCACACCCGGACGTCGACAATCGAGGTGAACCTTTCACAGTTCGGCGTGTATGCCAACGCCCAGACCAGCTTTCGTGCTTCGAGCACTGCGGACTAGACAACCTCTTCAGCGGCCCTGAGGACCGCCCGCCCGAGGTCCGTAAGGGGATACCAGCGGCGATTCGCTGACCGATCCCAGGGTCTTGGGCGCCGCTGCGGAATGCAGGCCACACCGGGGCCTTGCGGGCCCCATGCCCATCCGAGACGGCATTTCCGGGCGCTCTTGGTCCAGCATTCTGCGTGTCAGTCGAGACCGATCAGTCGTATGACGACGTACTCGGCGAAGTCGTGCGGAAACAGACTGACCTGTACGCGCAGCGTGCCTGACGGAACGTCAAGCACCCGCTCATTCTCGGCATCGCCAACTGCCAGGTGGCCGGACGGACAGGAAATTCGACCCTCGAATGTCAGCATGTCACTGCTCGGTGACTCAGTGAATGCGACCACTACTTGGACCTGCCTTTCCGGCAGGTCCAAGTCGCTGGGCCAACCCTCGGGCTCTTCGATGTCCCGGCTGTGGAGCACGTGTACGGCGAACACCGTGTCCGTCGCAGTGACCACATCGGCGCTCACGTCGTCTGGCAAGTCCCACTTGCTCTCGGGGTCGAACGCGGTGAGGAGACCCCAACGAAACGGCTGTGACCACTGAATCTCCGGTCGGTGTCCTAGACTCACGCTCCCAAGATCGCACAGTCGCCCCGAAGTTGGCGCCAGGCCCGCCCGCTCATCGGCTCCGGGCAGCAGTTGCGGGAGTGATTCGGTCGACCAGCCGAGTCACCCCCGGCAGCGACTGCCCGGATCTTCCTAGATCAGTGCACTCGACAGAGCATGGTCAACAGGACTCCTGCACAACGACCATGACCCGCCGCCCATCGTCTCGGAAGTCGCCCACGACGAAGTTACTCATCGGCGGAGCCTTGCCCGCGAAGAACTCCTCCATTCGGGCAACGAGTGACCCGGCGTCACCCTTCGGGATCTCCGTCGGGTCGAGGCCGTAGACGTGCAGGATCCGGACGTCGTCACGCTTGAGCAGTCGCGCAAGTTCTCGACGCCCGATGGTGAGCCCGCGCATCCTCCAGACGGTTCCCGACTCGTCCACCCATTCACGGTCGCGGATGGGCGTCGGCCAGGGGCGTTCCTGACCATCTGGACCGACGTCCGAGTTCGTCCTCATGAACGGATCATCGCAGCGCAGCGCAATCCGCTGCAAAGAAACGGGTCACGACGCCAGGGAGTCCATCGTGCCGATGCACCGACACTCCTCACTCGCCGGTCCAGTACTCCGCGTGGTTCAACCCGTGCTGGTGAAGGGCGTAGTTGGATGACCACCGAACATCAGGATCAGAATCGTGAGCGGCGACTTCTAGGGTGGCCCGAACCGCGTGCGTCGGAAAGTCGACGAGGCACATGACTGCGTTCCCCCGCACTTCGGGTTGGGCATCGGTCGTTGCTAACGCGAGAAGTCGCGGCAGCGTCCCAGGGTGGTCGGGCCAGCGTGCCGCTAGCCGCGTGGTTGCCTCGCGTCGCACTCGCCAGTTCATGTGCTGAGTTCCACCGTTCAGCTCATCCCATGAGTGCAGAGCCTGCGCGGTTCGGGTGGCGGGCGACAATGCTGCTTGCTCGTCCAGATAGCCCGGATCGTCGTCTTCAAGGATCGGGACAGTGATCGGCCCGATCCGCAGAACGTCCGGCTGATTCTGGGGGCAGGTTGGCCACGGTCTCATTACACCTTGGAAGGGACTCAACTTTGCGAAGGCTCGGAGAACCTTCCGCGTCTGCCGCCTAGCGTGCGCATGCGGACGGTTCGTCTGCGACAATCCTGGCTGTGGACATCGAGCATGAGCACGAGCGCTGGACTGCCGACGAGCGAGAGAACGGGTACATCCGGGCGCGGCTGCGACTGCTCACCCATGACGAGAGCGGTCGCCAAAGCCCCATCGCCTCCGGCTATCGAGCGCACTGGGCCTTCGCGCCCGAGATCCCCGGCGAGCGCCACGACGCGCCTCTGACGCTCGAAACCGGACCCATAGAGTGGCTCGCTCCCGGCGAGGAAGCCATGGTCCGACTGCACCCGCTGGTTCCCGAGCTCTGGCCGCCGATCGTCCCCGGTATTCGGCTAACGATGCTTGAGGGTGCCCGCGTCGTCGGTGTCGCCGAAGTGGTCGAGGCCGTTCCAGCGGGTACCTGACCCGGCCTGCTGTGATGCCCGCTCTTCGGCAAATCCGGGCAGTCAATGCGGGGAGCGCTTCGGTCGACCAGTCGGTTTGTCGAAAGCCGGCGACCGGGCGTGCCACAAGCCGATCGCCATGCGGGACGACACTTGTCTCTTGCGGGTTGGGGGACTTCGCGGCAGAGAGGTCGAGGCGGAGGTCTGGGGTGCTTGTAGTCTTCTACGGTGTTGCTCTAGTGGGGTTCGACCAAGGCCAGGGTCGCTGTGCGGGTGTCGTAGGTCTGCACATAGCGGTTCAGGAATCGGGTGCCGATCAGGCCGTCATGGATGATCGATTGAAACATCACGGTTGAGTCTGACTGTACGGTCTGTGGCGCGGCGGCGAGGCTGATTGGGCCGGGTACATCAACGAAGAGCCGTTCGACTTCGTGTCCGGTCTCGTTGGTGTTGAAGACGTGTCGGTCGACATCGGTCGCGGTGACCTGACAATGGGGTAGGTACCGGAGGTCGAGGATGGTGACCTCCGATCCGGTGTCGAGTTCGGCATCGATCGGGGTCCCGTCGGGCAAGGCAACCTGGACGAACATGGCCACAGATTCGCCATTGCGTTGCAGTCGGGCTGGGATCGTCCATCTGTCGCGACCATCCGGTTCTGCGAGATCGATGGCCTGCTCGAATGGGTCGATTGTTAGGGGTAGATGCCCGAGGGCGTCTAGGCCGAGGATCCCGTCGAAATCTGATCCGTCCATATCGGCTCCGAGGTCTGCGACTGCGACCACCAGGTCAGACAGTGTCCGACTCCCCAGCTCAAGGCGGGGCAAGTTGACTAGGGGTGCCGTTACTTCGTCGCCGGCCATGCGTTGGCCGGTGATGGTGCGGCCGGTCTGGGTCAGTTGGTGTTGATGTGCGAAGTCGGAGCTGACCAGGGATATCCCGATACCGGTGTCGATGAGGAATCGTGCCTGGCTGCCGTTGGGTCCTGTAGCCGGGACGCGGATCAGATGCCCGACATGGTTGAAGGCGATCCTGTTGTCGGGCATGTCCGCAGCCTACGCTCCCGGGTCCCGACCAGATTCTGACCTGTGGGTGGATACGATCCGGGGGTGGCACGACTCGGCGAGGTTCCGTGGCCGCCGGACCCTGTCACGACAGACCGCCTCATCCTGCGACCTCCGGCTACGGGCGACCGCCACAACATCGTGGAACTGGCTTGCTCGCCTGAGGTGTACCGCTATCTCGGCGGCCCGCGGACCCGCCTCCAGGCCGAACTCGATACTCCTCATGATCTCGGCGACGAGCCGGGCCTATTCACCGTCGTCGCCCTCGATGGCATGTTTGTGGGCACCGTCAGTTTCAACCGACGAGACCGAGAACGCCCTGGGCATCTGAATTCTTATGGCGAAGAAGTCGAGGTCAACTACCTCTTCGCGCCGACCATGTTGGGACGCGGATACGCGTTCGAAGCCGTCACCGCCGCACTTTCTTGGATCGGCTCAGTCCTGCCCGGCGAGCCCGTCGTGGTCTGCACCCAAACTGCCAATCATCGCTCGGTTCACCTGGCCGAGAAACTCGGGTTCCTCAAGATCCAGCGTTTCACCGAGTTCGACGCTGAACAATGGTTCGGGGTGCGAACCACGCCCTAGCCTTCAGGTGAAGATGTCTCCCTGCGGATCGTTCCCATCGAGAAGGCAAGAAACCACTGGGCGACGACAAAGCGTTGTCTTCTTGGCGAAAATGACGCGCCGAGGGTCAGTTCTTTCCAAGACCCTTCAGCAGATCCACAATCTGCGATGCCGATAGTTGCACCGCGCCCGACGAGTCGCTCACACCGTCAGCGCCTTCCGAGTTCTCTGGAGCGAACACCCTCTTCGCAAACTCGTCACGGATCGTCGTTGCGTCTTCGAGCGTCGCAAGGAACGGCTCGAGGGCGGCGACGTCGAGCGCAAGCCGCTTGAATCGGCGCTCCTGAACCCTGTGTTCCGAGGCCTGCTTTGCCGCGTATCCCGCGACCGCCGCCGCGAGCAGACCGATGCTGACCTTGTAGATAACGAACTGGACGGTGTCGTCCTTGGCAGAGGAAACAGCGATGATCAGACCGACCACCGTTCCGACGCCGATTAGTACCGCTGTAATCGTCCACCAGAAGGCCGATCTTGCCTGATGGGCGGCCCAGGCGCCGTACTCTCCCGAGACTGCGTGCCTGCTGGTCGAGTCGATGACGGCCTTCGCTTGTTCCTCGTACTCGCGCAGTTGGGCCAACACTCCCTCGGCTTCGGCGCACTCCGCGTTACGTGCCTCCGCGGCACTCTTCTCGAGTGCGGCCAAACGCTCCTCCTGCGTTGACGCGCGTTCAGCCTCGGACTCCTTGAAGGCTTTGGCGCGTGACGTCACCTCCGCAGTAAATGCAGCATGCTGTTCGGCCGTCTGGTTCTCGAAGGCAGCTCCCGCCGCCGTGATCGTCGCTTCTCCTGCCGCGATCTGGGTCTTCAACTCTTCGAGCTGAGCCACGGCGGCGGCCTGGGCCTCCTGGTGCGCAGTCTGCTCTTGATCGAGTTGCTCGCGCAGGTCCCTAATGATCATCGTCAGCGTTTCAACCCGCTCCTCAAGGGCATGGCGGAATCTGGTCGCTGCAGCCTTCGTCGCCTGGGTCGCCGTGTCCGCACCGGGAAACGGGAAGTAGCTCCTCAGCGCGTTCATCAGGTTCGGGATGTTGGTTGCGGCCGCTGCCAGGTGCGCGCGGTTGGCTTCGCGGTCTGACTGGTAATGCGTCAGGCTGTTCTGGATTGCCGACAGGTGCTGGTACACATCTGCGGGTCCCTGCGGCTCGACTAACCGGGGGTCACACGACCGGAACGCGTCGAGGTACTCGACTACCGCGCCAAGGCGTGCGACTGCATCACGCTCCTCCTCGGTTTCAGCTTCGAGATCCTGCGAAGTGAATTCGACCAGGACGTCGAGCGTTGACCACATGGGCGCGGCTTCAAAATCTGTGGTCTTCATGGCGCCTCCGAAAGAGCAGTCCGTCTAGTGAGTGCATTCATCCTTACTCAGGCGTCCGACGTGGCCGGGATCCCCACGCCGGGCCGGCGCGTCGGCGCATCGTGATACGGCGCTCGCCGCGGGCGTTCTCAGCCCGCTTTGCCAGCGGACGGCGATCGTCGCGCGGGACGCGCTCAGAGGGATCCCAATCGGCGACGACTCTGCCGCGGGTCTACGACCGGTCTTACACGACCTGCACCCGGAAGCCGTTCGGCTTACGTACACCTCGAGCGACGACCCGGATAACTCGGCTGGTCGACCAAATCACCCCCGGCAGCGCCTGCCCGGATCTGCCGAGATCCGGATGTGGACATCGCTTAGTCCGACTGCTGCCGGAGGTCGGCGTATTCGTCCTGCACGACGCCCGCGTTGACCCACCGGCCAGGGCTGCCTCCACTGCTCGAAGCAGTTCGCAACGCGCTGTCCTCATCCAGACAGAGCGCAACTAAGCGCCCTTCACCGTGATGCTCCTCTTCGTCGAGGGGCGGGAACTCATACACGTCGACGAAATTTGCGTTGCCGGTGTCGTGGACCTCGTGTAGGCGCAAGGCGACGCCGCTTCTACCCGGCTCAAGGACCAACCAGCGCACCTTGCCCTCGCTCAAGTCTCGAGTCAGCATCTGCTCGATCCGGGCGCCGCGCTTCAGAGCGAGGAGCGACTGGTTGTCGGTGAGATGTCGCACGTTGCAATCATGCCGCACGAACGGTTCGGAGCACCCGGCCCGCCCGCGAGCAGTCGGACGCGTCGTTCGTAGCGCTTCTGCCACTTAGCGAGCGTTGCCGAAGGTCCATCTCCCTGAGGGACTACACGGGTCATTCGCGGAGTCCCGCGACTAAGCGACCGCGGCAGATGCGGATCCTTCAGTCCTACCAGGGGAAGGCCGCAGCACAGACGGCGACGGAAGCCACGGCGGCAACCCATGTGGCCCGAGGGAGCCCTTGTCCACGGAGCCGCCAAGTCAGCACGAGCAGGCCGACTCCCACCACTACAGGCCAGACGTGCTGGAAGACGACACTGACCTTTTCGGATGCCGACGGCGAGATGGAGTCCACGCCCGAGGAGATACCTAGTTGTCCGCTGTGGAAGAGGACCTCAGCAAGGAGCCACTGGCCGACTCCAAGGACAAGCATGGCGAGACCAAGGCATGTAGCGACCACCACCGGAACGGTCAGGGGGCCTTGACGCTGGGAGAAGTCCTCCGGTGAGCAAACGCCCACTCTGTCAGCCATGAGGCCAAGTCTGACACGGACCACGGCGATTGACCGGGTGCTCTCCCAGTCCAGTATGGAACGGTGGCCGGAGGGTCCGCTCAGCTGGCTTCAGGGGCGTAGATGGTTGGCGGCCACTCACCCAGGCCGTCCCAGAAGACAGAGCCCCGCGGGGTGGTGGGCTTTGAGGTGATCCTCGGTGCCTACGTGTCGCTGCTCTCGATGGCGGCGACCGGGTCAGTATCGCTGGTCTCGTAGAGCTTGGCCATAGAGCCTTCGGACAGGTAGCGGCGGTCGCCTGCGATCCACTCGTCGTGCATGTCGATCAGCACTGCTCCGACCAGTCGGATGACCGCGGCGGGGTTGGGGAAGATGCCGACCACCCGGCTCCTGCGCTT
>JBPPMQ010000013.1:0-12818 GCA_051306135.1 Nocardioides sp.
ACCCCCAGCCTGCTCGGCTCGATCCTCAGCTTCCTGCTGCCGTTCGTGCTGATTCTGGTCATCTTCTTGTTCTTCATGAACCAGGTCGGTGGCGGCGGTGGACGTGGTGTCATGCAGTTCGCCAAGTCCAAGGCCAAGGTCATCAGCAAGGACATGCCCAAGACCACCTTCTCCGACGTGGCAGGCTGCGAGGAGGCCATCGAGGAGCTCGGCGAGATCAAGGAGTTCCTCGCCGACCCAGCGAAGTTCCAGGCCGTCGGCGCGAAGATCCCCAAAGGGGTGCTGCTCTACGGTCCTCCGGGCACGGGCAAGACTCTGCTGGCCCGGGCTGTGGCCGGCGAGGCTGGCGTGCCGTTCTACTCGATCTCGGGTTCTGACTTCGTGGAAATGTTCGTCGGTGTCGGCGCCAGCCGCGTCCGCGACCTGTTCGAGCAGGCCAAGGAGAACGCCCCGGCGATCGTGTTCATCGACGAAATCGACGCTGTCGGTCGCCACCGCGGCGCCGGTATGGGCGGCGGACACGATGAACGTGAGCAGACGCTGAACCAGTTGTTGGTCGAGATGGACGGATTCGACGTGCGCGGCGGAGTGATTCTGATCGCCGCCACCAACCGTCCCGACGTCCTCGACCCGGCGTTGCTGCGCCCGGGCCGTTTCGACCGCCAGATTCAGGTGGACGCACCCGACCTGTTGGGCCGGTTTGCGATCCTCAAGGTGCACTCCCGCGGCAAGCCGCTGACCAACGACATCGACTTGATGAGCGTCGCTCGACGCACCCCCGGCTTCACCGGCGCCGACCTGGCCAACGTGCTCAACGAGGCGGCCCTGCTGACGGCCCGCACCGGGGAGAAGCTCGTCTCGAACCTCGCCTTGGACGAAGCGATCGACCGGGTCATCGCCGGTCCGCAGCGTCGTACCCGGTTGATGAATGAGAAGGAGAAGTTGATCACCGCCTACCACGAGGGCGGACACGCCCTGGTCGCTGCGGCATTGCCGCACAACGACCCGGTGCACAAGATCACGATCCTGCCCCGCGGTCGTGCTCTGGGTTACACGATGGTGATGCCCGACGAGGACAAGTATTCTCAGACCCGCTCGGAGATGCTCGACAAACTGGCCTACATGCTGGGTGGCCGGGCAGCGGAGGAGATGGTCTTCCACGACCCCACCACCGGCGCCGGCAACGACATCGAGAAAGCCACCAGCCTGGCTCGGGCGATGGTCACCCAATACGGCATGACCGAGCGGCTGGGTGCCATCAAGTTGGGCGACTCGACCTCGGAGCCCTTCCTGGGACGCGACATGGGTCATCAACGCAACTACTCCGAAGACGTCGCGGCCGCTGTCGACGACGAGGTCAAGAAGTTGCTCTCCACCGCACACCAGGAGGCTTTCGACATCCTCGAGGAGAACCGGGATGTGTTGGACTCCCTGGTGCTGGAGTTGCTCGACAAGGAAACCCTCAACAAGGAGGAGATCGCCCGGGTCTTCGAACCGTTGCGGCGCCGTCCACTAAGGCCGGCGTGGACCGGGTCCGACCTGCGCAAACCGTCGACGATTCCAGCGGTGGAGATTCCCGAGGAGATTCGGCTGCGTGCCATGGCCGGAGCCGCAGCGGCGGCGGAACGGACCGCGCCGGTGCTGGCGCCTGCCGGACCCGACGGCGACATCCACGAACCGGCCGATGGCTGACCGGATCTCGCTGGCCGAGAACGACGGGGTGGGCCGGCCGGAGTTCGACGCGGCCCGTGCCGAGGCCGCGGTGCGGGAGTTGCTCATCGCCATCGGCGAGGACCCGACCCGAGAGGGCCTGCTGGAGACCCCGGCTCGGGTTGCGCGGACCTATGCCGAACTGACCGCAGGGTTGCGCCAGGTGCCCGAGGACGTGCTCACCACAACGTTCGACATCGGCCATGACGAACTGGTGCTGGTCCGTGACATCGAGTTGTGGTCGATGTGTGAGCACCACCTGGTGCCGTTCACCGGGGTCGCCCACGTGGGTTACATCCCGGCTGAGACCGGCAAGATCACCGGACTGTCCAAGTTGGCCCGTCTGGTCGACGTCTACGCCAAGCGGCCGCAGGTGCAGGAGCGCTTGACCACGCAGGTGGCCGACGCCCTGATGACGATCCTGGGTGCCCGCGGAGTGATCGTGGTGATCGAGGCCGAGCATCTGTGCATGACCATGCGCGGAGTCAAGAAGGCCGGTGCTCGCACCATCACCTCTGCCGTGCGCGGGTCGATGCGGTCGAACCCGTCGACGCGGGCCGAGGCAATGGCCCTCATCAACGCCGTCCGTTGACCTCGTAACGGTCAAAATGCCGCCGAAATCGGCGAAATGACCGGCAATTTGACCGTTGCGGCGCGGATGGTCGAGGTGGTCGCCGGCTCAGCGACGCCGATAGGTTGAGCCCATGGAGTTCACCGGCCAGACCGAGCCCACCGGACCGCTGCTGATGGGCGTGGTCAACGTGACCCCGGACTCCTTCAGCGACGGCGGCCGGTTCCTGGCCACCGACGACGCGATCTGGCACGGCACCGCCCTGCTGGCCGACGGAGCAGACATCCTCGATGTCGGCGGGGAGTCCACCCGTCCGGGCGCCACTCGCCCGGTCGTGGCCGAGGAACTGGCCCGGGTCGTGCCGGTGATCACCGAACTGGCCCGCGAGGGTGCCATGGTCAGTGTCGACACCATGCGGGCCGACGTCGCCGAGAAGGCCGTCGAGGCAGGCGCCACCATCATCAACGACGTTTCAGGAGGGCTGGCCGATCCCCGCATCCTTGAGGTCGCCCGCGACACCGGGGTCGGCTACGTGTGCATGCATTGGCGCGCCCACTCCGACCACATGGCCGAGTTCACCGACTACCCCGACGGCGTGGTCCACGGCGTGATCTCCGAACTACGGGGCCGCCTCGATGCCCTGAGCGCGGCCGGTCTCGACGAGGAGCAGATCATCCTCGACCCCGGCCTGGGGTTCGCCAAGACCGCCGACCACAACTGGGAACTGCTGCGTGCGATCCCCGACTTGGAGGCTCTCGGGTTCCCACTGCTGATCGGCGCCAGCCGCAAGACCTTCCTAGGGGCATTGCTGGTCGACTCCGAGGGGCACCTCCGGCCCGTCGACCAGCGCGAATCAGCCCACCTCGCCGTGGTCACCGCCCTGGCCATGCACCGAGTCTGGGGCATCCGCGCTCACGACGTTCGAGCCAGCCGCGACGCCTGCAAGGCCGTTGAGAGACTGAACCCATGACCGACGTCATCACCATCACCGGCATCGAGGTCTTCGCCCACCATGGCGTGTTCGACTTCGAACGCCGAGAGGGACAGATCTTCCGCATCGACCTCGCCATCGGCACCGATACCCGAAGGGCAGCCGACACCGACGACTTGCAGAACACGGTCGATTACGGAACCGTGGTGGATACGGTCGTTGCGGCCGTGCAGCGTGACCCCGTGGACCTCATCGAGACCCTCGCGGCGAGGATCTGCGATGTGGTCCTCACCAACGATCGTGTTGAATGGACTCGGGTTACGGTGCACAAACCCAACGCACCCATTGAAGCCAAGTTCGACGATGTCACCCTGACGATCGAACGCACCAGAGATTGAGCGGAGGGCAGGCCGAGATGACCGAGGTCCCCAACCCCAACATCATCGATGCTGACACCCTGACCGGTGACATGCGTCCCATTCGCCGCGCCGTGATAGCCATCGGATCCAACCTCGGCGAGCGCCTCGCAAGCCTGCAGGGAGCCGTCGACGCCCTGGCCGATACGCCAGAGGTGTGGATCACCGACATCAGCCCCGTCTACGAGACCGAGCCGATCGGGTGCCCGCCGGGCTCGGAGAACTTCCTCAACGCAGTCGTGCTGATCGACACCACCATGTCCAGTGCGCGGCTGATGGACCGCGCCCTGGCCATCGAGGACGCCTTCGACCGGGTCCGGGACACCGGCCCGAACGCGCCCCGCACCCTCGACGTCGACGTGATCAGCGTCGGCGACCGAATCTCCAGCGACGCCTTCATCACCCTGCCCCATCCCCGGGTCAGCGAGCGCGCGTTCGTGCTGCAACCCTGGCTCGACGTCGAGCCCGACGCCACCGTGCCCGGAATCGGGCTGGTGGCAGACCTGCTCGGCAAGATCGACGACCAGACCATCAGCCGCCGCGACGACCTGGTGCTTGAACTCGAGTGAGCGCCGGTCGGGGGCCAGCGAAGTCGACCCCACCACCCGGTCCGGGCCGCATCAGGCCCGTCAGTGCCGCACTCATCAGTGGGGCCGTCGTCGTCGGACTGATCCTCGGCTGGCTGATCCGGCCGGTATGGGAGTCGACCGATCACATCGTGCCGCTGGTCGGATGGCGCCAGCCGTTGGTGCTCGCCTTCATGGCAGCCCTGATCGGCTTCACCGCCTGGTCCACCTGGCGCACCGTCGCCGAGCAGAAGGAACCGCTTCCGGCCCACCAAGGGGTCAACCGGTTGGTGCTGGCCAAGACCTGTGCCGTGCTGGGCGCCTTCGCCGCCGGAGCGTATGCCGGCCACGCCCTGAGCTGGATCGGCATCGCCCCCGACCTGTCCAGCCCGAGGATCATCCGACCCATGGTCGCCTGTTTGTGTGCCGCCGCGGTGTGTGTCGCCGGCCTGCTGCTGGAACAGGCCTGCCGGTCCCGGATCGATCCCGACGACCCCCGCAGACCCACCGAGACCAACCCAGCGTGAACTCGACCGTGAAGCCGATGCTCTCGGTGATCGTGCCGGCCCGCAATGCCGCCCGCACTCTGGCCGCCACCCTGGACTCGATCTGCGCGCAGACCCATACCGACTTCGAGGTGCTGGTGGTCGACGACTTCTCCACCGATCACACCCCGGGCATCGTGCTCGACCATCCCGACGACCGGGTGCGGCTGATCACCCGGCCCCGCAACGGGGGCATCGCTGCGGCCCGCAACACCGGCCTGGATCAAGCCGTGGGCGATTTCATCACCTTCGTGGACGCGGACGACGATCTGCCCGCCGGAGCCTGGCAGTTGATGTTGACCACCTTGGCCCGGTCCGGTTCGGATCTGGTCACCGGTTCGGTCGCCCGGCTCGCCGACGGGCACAGCCGGGTGCCGCCGCTGACCGCCGAGATCCACGCAGAACGCCGCCTGGGCATCACCTTGTCGGACCTGCCACTGCTGTTGGCCGACGTGTTCGCCTGGAACAAGGTCTACCGACGCAAGGTGTGGCAGCACCGCCGCTTCCCTGAGACCCGCTACGAGGACCAAGCCGCGTTGACCGGGGTGTGGCTCGAGGTCGACCGGGTCGATGTCATCCCGGAGGTGGTCTACCGCTGGCACCGGCACGTCGGATCGGCCAGCGAACGACGCTGGGAGTTGTCGGATCTGACAGACCGTTTCGCCACCAAGCGGCAGGCCCTGGCCGAGGTCCGGCGCGCTCGACCCGACCTGGTCGACCTCATGCTCGACCGGGTGCTGATCAATGACGTCTCGGCATACTTCCGCACCGCCGTGGGTGACCGGACGCAGCCGTCGTACTGGCCGACCCTTGTCAGTGGCGTGCAGGACCTATGGACCGATCGCCGCATCTGGGAGACCCATCTGCCGAAGCGGCAGAAACTGATGGGCTGGTTCGTCGCCGCCGACCGACCGCGCGACTTGGCCAGGATGATCGAACTGACCGACACCGGCCGGTTCGTCAAGCCACATCCCTGGGCGGACGATCCACAGTTGCCGCGGCGACTGCGGCACATCGGCCTCGACCCGCACTCGACTGCCGATCCGTCCCGGCCAACCTAGCCGGACGGACCCAGGCGCGATCAGTAGCCGTAGCGGCGGCAGTCCTCGGCGTAGAACTCCCGCAGGAACTGCGCCAGGGTGTCCGAGATCTGCACGTCGCGGCTGGACAGTCTGCCTGCGGTGTGGGACTTCTTGGTGTGCACCAGCGGAGCGTCGACCGGCACGCCGATGCGCTCGACCAGGTCGGCCAACGCCTGCGGCAGTCCGTCCTCGAAACGCCGCACCACCGTGTCCGGGACTTCGTACTCGTGCTGGGGACGCAGGTGGTTGTGCCATAGGTAGGGATCGCTGCGATAGCGCTCGAACTGGTTGCGGGCCCACTCTTCGACGACACCGGACTCTCCCATCTTCGGGTCACGCTCACGCATCGCGTACTCCGAGCGGAATCGGGCGACCGGATCGCGCACGATCATGAATCGCAGATCGAACCGACGCACGTTCAAGGTCTGGACCAGCAGGTCGGCGTGAAAGTGCTGAGGAGGAACCCGACGGAAGCGATACAGGCCCGGTTCGGTGCGTGGGCTGGCGAAGTCGGTCCTGGTCCAGCCCGAGTCCATCATGGTGTCCTCGATGGAGGTTCCGCCGGTCTTGGGGATGTGGATGAGCAGCACCGAGCGGCCATCCTTGGCGAAGATCGGCATGCGCGAAACCTACCATCCGGGGTGGACGTGATCTGTCTCACATTGCGGCCAGGTTCCGCCCGTGGAAGAGGTGGCGTACCTTCGACGTTGCACTAGACGTAACACCCCCATCGTCCGGTACCCGTTCAGGGACTGGAACGAAAGGTTGAAACGAATGACTGCAACGAAGCAGTTCAGCATCGGCGTGATCGGCGCCGGACGGGTCGGCGCGGTACTGGCCGCGGCACTGCGCGACGCCGGCCACCGGATCTCCGCTGTGGCCGGGGAGTCCGACGCGACTCGCCAGCGCATTCACGATCTCCTCCCGGGCGTCGAGATCCGCAGGCCCTCCGAAGTGGCCCGCTCGGCAGACTTGGTGCTGCTCACGGTTCCCGACGACATGCTCGCCAACGTCGTCTCGGTGCTCTGCAACGCCGGCGCCATCGGTCCGGGCCACATCATTGTGCACACTTCGGGACGCCACGGACTGGCCGTCCTCGAGCCCGCCCGCCGCGTGGGCGCCCGGGTGATCGCGCTGCACCCCGCCATGACGTTCACCGGCACCGGGACCGACCTCCCCCGACTGACGGGTTGCGTGTTCGGGCTGACCGCAGCGGACACCGAGCGAGACCTCGCCGAATCGCTGGTGGCCGACCTCGGCGGTCGCCCGATGTGGGTCGCCGAGGAACTGCGCACCCTCTACCACGCCGGCCTGGCGCACGGCGCGAACCATCTGGTCACCCTGGTCTCCGAAGCGATGGAGATCCTCACGGTCGCCGGTGCCGACGATCCGGCGGCCACCCTTCGGCCACTGCTCACCGCCGCGCTGGACAACGCACTGGAGCACGGTGACGCCGCCCTGACCGGACCGATCGTCCGGGGCGACATCGGCACCGTCGAAGCCCATCTCGAGGTGTTGGCAGCCAACGCTCCGACCGCGTTGGGGTCCTATCGCGCGTTGGCCCTGGCCACACTGTCCCGAGTCGCCGCCGACGGACGGTTGATGCCTCTGCGGGTGGCCAGGATGGCTCGCCTGCTCACTCGCCGACAGGCGGTCGACGACGAGTCGCCAGCCCATCGCGCCACAACCCGATGACCCGACTCGCCTCGGATCGTTCCGAGTTGGCCGCCATACTGTCCGGGGCCGCTGGTCGGACCGTGCTGGTGCCCACTATGGGAGCCCTGCATGACGGTCACGCGGCCCTGATCCGCGTGGCGAGGCAGTATGCCGGCCCCGAAGGCCGGGTGGTGGTGTCGATCTTCGTCAACCCACTCCAGTTCGGCGAAGGGGAGGATCTGGACCGGTATCCGAAATCCCTGGACGCCGACCTGGCCGTGTGCGCGGCTCAGGGTGCCGACGTGGTCTTCGCGCCGGCGGTCGAGGAGATGTATCCGCACGGGGTGCGAGCCGGCGGCGCCGTCACGATCGCGCCGGGAACCCTGGCTTCGGTCCTGGAGGGTGAGTCCCGGCCGGGCCACTTCGTCGGCGTGCTGACGGTGGTCGCCAAGCTGTTCGGGCTGGTTAGACCCGAGGTCGCCATCTTCGGGGAGAAGGACTACCAACAGTTGACCCTGATCCGACGGATGGTCGCCGACTTGGCGATGGGCATCGAGATCGTGGGCGCCGAGACCCTGCGAGATCCCGACGGGTTGGCCATGTCGAGTCGCAACCGGTTCCTGTCCGCCGACCAGCGGACCTCGGCACTCGTGCTCTCCCGGGCGTTGCGGGCCGCGCAGGACCGCGCAGGCTACGGGCTGCCGTCGGCACGATGGGCCGCGATGAGCATGCTGAAGTCGGACCCTGCTGTCGAGGGCGACTATCTGGCGATCCGGGCCGAGGATCTCAGTGAGTTGCCCGACTACCCCGAACCCGGGACCCGGGCTCGGATCCTGATCGCCGCGAGGGTCGGGTCCACCCGACTGATCGACAACACCTCCCTGATCTTCTGACCTGCCCAAGAGGCAGTGGAAAGGCAATCCAGATGCTGCGCACCATGATGAAGTCCAAGATCCATCGGGCCACGGTCACCCAGGCCAACCTTGACTACGTGGGTTCGGTGACCGTCGATTCGAACCTGTTGGCCGCCGCCGACCTGCTGCCCGGAGAACTGGTGCACATCGTCGATGTCACCAATGGAGCCCGACTGGAGACCTACACGATCTCCGGCCCGGCCGGCTCCGGGATCATCGGCATCAACGGCGCCGCCGCGCATCTGGTGAACCCCGGCGACCTGGTGATCCTCATCGCATACGCGCAGATGACCACCGAAGAGGCGCTTGCCTTCCAGCCGCGCGTCGTCTTCGTGGATGCCCACAACCAGGTCACCGGGACCGGTCACGACGCCGCCGACGCCCAGCCGCCGCTGGTGCGAGGCGACACCGTCGATATTCTTCGCCAATGACATCCCCGTCCCAGCTGTCCCTTCCCGGCCGCGTGACGGCCCGGCAGCCGGGTTGGACCGAGTCGGTCGACGTCGTCATCGTCGGCTCTGGGATCGCCGGACTGACCGCAGCGCTGCGGTTGCGCGGCCAGGTCGAGCGCATCGCTGTCGTCACCAAGGACGTGTTGGCGGCCGGGTCGACCCAATGGGCCCAAGGCGGCATCGCGGCCGCTCTGGGCGAGGGAGACTCCCCCGCCCAGCACTTGGTCGACACCCTGGTCGCCGGGGCCGGCGCCTGCGACCTGGAAGCTGTCACCGTGTTGGTGAACGAAGGCCCCGACGCGGTCCGCGAACTGATCGACTGGGGCACCCGTTTCGACTCCGACCCGGACGGCAACCTGTCATTGACCCGAGAGGGCGGCCACCACCGCGACCGGATCGTGCACGCTGGCGGCGACGCCACCGGTGCGGAGGTGCAACGGGCCCTGAGCGCAGCGGTGCGGCACGCCCCGGAGATCAAGGTCTACGAACACACCATGGTGGTCGACCTCGCACTGGCCGCCGACGGGGCGGTGGCCGGCTTGACGGTGCACACGATGGACGAAGGCGAACCCGATGGAGTCGGACTGGTTCGTGCCCGCGCCGTGGTGCTGGCCTCGGGTGGACTGGGCCAGATCTTCTCCCAGACCACCAACCCGGCCGTCTCGACCGCCGACGGGATGGCGATCGCGATGCGTGCCGGTGCCCGCGTGCGCGACTTGGAGTTCGTGCAGTTCCACCCGACCGTGATGTATCTGGGTCCGGAATCGCGTGGACAGCAGCCGCTGATCTCCGAGGCGGTCCGCGGTGAGGGTGCCTTCTTGGTCGACTGGGATGGCACCCGGTTCATGACCGGCATACACCCACTGGCCGATCTGGCGCCGCGCGATGTGGTGTCGATCGCGGTGATGAAGCAGATGCTGGCGGCCGACAAGCCGCACATGTGGCTCGACGCGCGACATCTCGGTCGAGCCTTCTGGGAGCGACGCTTCCCGTCGATCCTGGCCTCCTGCAAGCGTCACGGCATCGACCCGGCCATCGACTTGATCCCCGTTTCGCCCGCATGTCACTACGCCTCAGGTGGAGTGCACACCGACCTGTGGGGGCGATCCTCTGTCCCCGGCCTCTACGCCACCGGTGAGGTGGCCTGCTCAGGAGTGCACGGAGCCAACCGACTGGCCTCCAACTCACTGCTGGAAGGACTGGTCTTCTCCCGTCGGATCGCCGAGGTGCTGCCCCAGGAACTACGCGAGCCCGGCGAACCGGTGCCCGCCACCGGCACCGCGATGCTGGTCGACGGATCCAGGCTCGGCGATCTGCAGGAGATCATGAGCTCACGGGTCGGGGTGCTGCGCAACCGCGACGGCCTGGGGCAAGCGCTGGCACTGCTACCCGACCTGGTCAGCCCGGACGCCACCGTCAACCCCGGCTCGTGGGAGGTCACCAACCTGCTGACGGTCGCCACCGCGCTGACTGCCGCCGCGCTCGGTCGGGAAGAAACCCGCGGATCGCACTGGCGCGAGGACTTCGGTCTGCGCAACGATGCCGACTGGTCCGGTCACTTCGACGCCGTCAGCCGCGGCGCAGTCACACGGGTCCGGTTCTCGCCGGCCGCGCCAACGGATCTGGGCTTGGGCCTCAACGAGGGAGAAGCGGTATGACGCCGATGGCAGAGGTGCCGGCGGCCCTGCTCGCCGAACTGGTGGCGGCCGGGCTGGAACCCGAGGCCGTCTGGGACCACATCGCCCAGGGCCTGCAGGAGGATCTGCCTGCCCCCGGGGACGTCGACGTGACCTCGGAGGCGACGATTCCGCACCAGGCCCGCGGCGTCGCGGCGTTCGCCGCCCGGGATCGGGGGGTGGTGGCCGGGCTGGGGGTGGCCGCGATGGCGTTCCACGCTGTGCTCGGAGACGACGTCGAGATCACCGGGCGGCTGGCCGACGGGACCCGGGTGGGGCCCGGAGACGTGGTGATGACGGTCTCGGGGCCGACCCGCGGTCTGTTGACTGCCGAACGAACGGCGTTGAACTTCGCCTCGCATCTTTCCGGGGTGGCTACCGCGACCGCGCAGTGGGTCACGGCCCTGGAGGGCACCACCGCGCAGGTTCTCGACACCCGTAAGACACTCCCGGGATGGCGCGCGTTGGAGAAGTACGCGGTGCGGTGCGGCGGCGGGGTCAACCACCGCTTTTCGCTGACCGACATGGCCCTGATCAAGGACAACCACGTGGTTGCCGCGGGAGGAGTGGTGCCGGCCTTCTCGGCAGTGAAAGCCGCCTACCCCGAACTTCCCATCGAGGTGGAAGTAACCACGCTGGAGGAACTGCGTGAGCTTCTCCAGGTCGGCGCAGATCGGATCATGCTCGACAACATGTCGAACGAGTTGATGCGCGAGGCCGTCGAGATCACTGCGGGGCGGGCCGTCTTGGAAGCTTCAGGCGGCTTGAGCCTGGAAAGGGCCAGGTCGGTCGCCGAAACCGGAGTCGACTTCATCTCGGTCGGCGCTCTGACACATTCGGTCAAAGTTTTCGACATCGGTCTGGACCTCAGTGAGCAATGAGATGATCCTGGTCGCAATCGCAGACAATTCCCACACCTGTTTCGGCGTCGTAGAGGACGGCGAGATCACCAGGACGTGGCGTATCTCCACCGACCCGCGGCGCACTGGCGACGAATGGGCGGTGTTGTTGAGTTCCCTGGTCGGATCGCGACTGGAACTGATCACCGGAGCCTGCGTCGCCTCCACTGTCCCGCGGGTGCTGCAGGCATGGCGTCAGATGCTGGCCGGACCGTTCGCGCAGCTGCACTCGGTGGTGGTGGAGGCGGGGGTCAAGACCGGATTGGCCATCCACACCGACAACCCTCGGGAGGTGGGCACCGACCGGATCTGCAACGCCTTAGCCGCCGTCGAACGGTTCGGCGGGCCGTGTGTGGTCGTCGACTTCAAAGGCACCGCCACCACCTACGACGTGATCGACGCGGCCGGGCATTATGTCGGCGGGGCGATCACCCCGGGTCTGGAGTTGGCGGTCGACGCTCTCGGTGACCGTGCCGCCCTGTTGCGTCGAGTGGAGTTGGCCAGGCCGCGGTCGGCGATCGCTAAGAACACTACCGAAGCGCTTCAGTCCGGACTGCTGTTCGGGACCGCCGCCCAAGTTGACGGTCTGGTGGCTCGACTGATCGCCGAACTAGGTGATAGTGGCGAAGATAGTCGCGTTGTATCGACTGGCTATCTGGCCGACTTGGTGACCGGCGAATGCAGCAGTTTCACCGATTCGGACCCCCACTTGACATTGCGTGGTCTCTCTTCAGTCTTCGATCGCAATTCGTGAGGCCGAATTTTACTTCCGATGCTCTTGACGAACCGGCTATGATCAAACGAGCAATATCAGATTTCCGACACTGTTCGAAAGGTCGTGCTTCGTGGCACAAAAAGTTCAGATCACCCTGGTTGATGACATTGACGGTTCCGAGGCGGACGAGACCGTGAGTTTCGCCCTAGACGGCACCTCGTATGAGGTTGACCTGTCGGCCGCGAATGCGGATAAGTTGCGCGAGGCACTGGCCGGCTACGTCGGCGCGGGACGGAAACTTTCGAAGTCCGGGCGCGCCTACAAGAAGACCGCCGTCGGCGCCTCCCCGCGCGAGGTGCGAGACTGGGCGAAGTCGGCCGGCCACGCGGTTCCGGACCGAGGCCGCATCCCCGCCGACGTCCAGAAGGCCTTCGACGCCGCTCACTGAAAGCCGCTCGCGCCGCCTGCGTTCGCTGTCGGCGTACAGGGGAACTAACCTCCGTCCCCAGTGGTTGAGTCTCACGTGGCCGCCAAACGCCATGTGCCCGTAACAGTGCGGGCGTAGGCTTGGGGTCCGCTGATGCAGAGGAGTGACGCGCATGTTCGAGCGGTTTACAGACCGAGCCCGTCGGGTGGTCGTGCTGGCCCAGGAAGAGGCCCGCATGCTCTCCCACAACTACATCGG
>JBPPMQ010000025.1:0-9057 GCA_051306135.1 Nocardioides sp.
TGGTCGAGGGTCGCCACGTGGTAACTGTCGTCCAGGCGCACCATCGTGACGTCGGTGGAGCCCACCCGGTCCAGGATGATCGGCTCAGAGGACTCATCGACCACATGGTCGACAGTGGAGCGGAAATACAGTAGCGGCGCGGTCAGCCCCGGCAGTCCTGCGACCACCGACGGCCAGGCCCGCATCATCGAGTGGGCGGCCTTCAAGGGTGTCTTGGGGTAGCCGTGCTCGTCGACCCCCGGCTTCTTGATGTCGTTGCCGATCGCCGACCTGGCGGGGATCAGGTATTTGAGCACCGGTAGCAGTTTGACGTCGAAACGCGTGGAGGAGATCGCGGGATTGACGACCATGACACCACTGACCCGGTCGGCATACTCGCTGCCGAGCGCCAACACCAACGCACCACCCATCGACAGGCCGCCGAGCACGACCGCGTCGTTGGCAGCCAGCAGGCGTTCCACAGCGGCACGGGACTCGGCCAGCCAGTGATCCCATCCGGTGGTGTTCATGTCCTGCCAGGAGGTGCCGTGTCCTGGCAGTCGGGGGACCTCCACCGCGCAGCCGGCCTGGTTGAGAGCCAACGCCCACGGCTTCATCGAGAAGGGGGACCCGGTGAACCCATGCTGGAGCAGCACCCCGACGCGCCGGCCTCCTCGCAGAGCGGGATCGGCAGGCAGGGACAGCGGGGCGGCTTGTTCCGACACCGGCGGCGTTGTGTGCACCGGGTCACACTATCGGGGCCTGGAGCAGATAGTGTTCGGTTCCGTGGTTCTCTACTACTTCCTGAAGTGGCTGGCCCCTGGACCGTGGATGAGGTTGATCTACCGACCCAAGGTGACCGGGCTCGAGAACGTTCCCAAGAGTGGGCCGGTGATCTTGGCCAGCAACCACCTGTCCTACTCGGACTGGTTGTTCATGCCGCTGGCACTGCCGCGGCGGGTCACCTTCGTCGCGAAGGCGGAATACTTCACCTCGCCGGGCATCAAGGGCTGGTTCAAGAAGATGTTCTTCACCGGCGCCGGGCAGGTTCCGATCGACCGGGAGAGCGGCTCGACCGCCGAGGGTGCCCTGGTCTCGGCGAAGCGACTGCTCGATGACGGCGAGATGTTCGGCATCTACCCGGAGGGCACCCGCTCCCACGACGGTCGCCTCTACCGCGGTCACACCGGGGTTGCTCGCCTCGCCTTGGAGACCGGGGTGACGGTGATCCCGGTGGGCATCATCGGCACCGACAAGGTCGCACCCCCGGGCAAGATTCTCGGCAAGGTCGTGCGGCCGGAGCTGCACTTCGGCACTCCGCTGGACTTCTCCCGCTATGACGGCATGGTGGGCGACCGCTACATCCTGCGGTCCATCACCGATGAGATCGTCTACGAGATCATGAAACTCTCGCGCCAGGAGTATGTCGACATGTATGCCAAGCAGGCCAAAGAACTGGCGAAGAAGGCCCGCAACACAAGCGACTGACGCCGAGGTCGCGAACCTAGGCCCAACCCTTGGAGCGATCCACTGCCTGGAGCCAGCGGCGGTAGGACCGGTCGACCTGGTCGGGGTCGCCGCCGGGGGTGAAGGTCCGGTCCAGGGCCCAGATATCGCGGACGGCATCGAGGTCCGGCCACACACCGGTGCCCAGGCCGGCCATGAACGCAGCCCCCAGGGCGGTCGTCTCCACATTGGTCGGCCGGGAGACCGGCACCTCCAACTGATCGGCCTGCCACTGGCACAACAGGTCGTTGGCGGCGGCACCTCCATCGACCCTGAGGCTGGACAGCGTGCCCATCGTGGACATCACGTCGCGCACCTCGAACACGATGGCCTCCAGGGTCGCTCGCACCAGGTGCGCGCTAGTGGTGCCGCGGGTGATCCCGATGATCAGCCCGCGGGCGTCCGGGTCCCAGTGGGGGGCACCGAGGCCGGTGAGCGCCGGCACGAAGACGACGTCGGCACTGTCGGGGACGCTGGCCGCTATCCGGGCGGTCTGCGAGGCGTCGCTGATGATGCCGAGACCGTCACGCAGCCACTGCACCGCTGCACCGGTGACGAAGATCGAACCCTCCAGCGCGAAGGTGGTGACGCCGGCCGGGTCCCGCCAGGCCGCCGTGGTGAGCAGCCCGCACTCGGAGCGCTGGGCAGCGGCACCGGTGTTGGTCAAGATGAACGATCCGGTGCCGTAGGTGCACTTGGCGTCACCCGGCTCGAAACAGGCCTGCCCGAACAGCGCGGACTGCTGGTCTCCGGCGATCCCCGCCACCGGCACCGACAGTCCGAGAAAGGTGGTGGGGTCGGTGATCGCCAACTCGCCCCAGTTGGGCACCACGTCGGGCAACGCGTCGCTCGGAACACCGAACAGGGTGCACAGTTCGGGAGACCAGTCTCCGGTGCCGAGGTCGAACAACAGGGTCCTGGAGGCGTTGGAGACGTCGGTGAGGTGCGACAGGCCCCGAGTCATCCTGGCCACCAGGTAGGAGTCGACGGTCCCGACTGCATATCGGCCGGACTCGACCAATGCCCAGGTGTGCGGTTCGTGTTCGGCCAGCCAGGCGAGTTTGGTGGCCGAGAAGTAGGGGTCCAGCCGCAGGCCGGTCAACTCCCGGACCCGGTCTTCGTGGCCATCATCGATCAGTCGGGTGCACACCTGGGTCGAGCGTCGGTCCTGCCACACGATCGCAGGTCGTGGACTGGTCAGCGTTTCGCGGTCCCACAGCACGACCGTCTCACGCTGGTTGGTGATCCCGACTCCGGACAGTCGGCCGCCGAATCCCGACAGTGCGGCCGCGACGGCCGACAGGGTCGCCTTCCAGATCTGCTCCGGCACGTGCTCCACCCAGCCGGGGTGGGGGAAGTGCTGGGGGAACTCCTGGTAGCCCCGGGACACGATGACGCCCTGGTCGGACACGATCAGGGCGGTCACCCCGGTGGTGCCGGCGTCGACGGCCAGGACGGAGCTCATTCCTGGTGTCCGCGAATGATGCCCAGGATGCGTCGGTCGATCCAGGTGAAGTCCTCCGCCACCCGCATCTCGTAGTTCTCGGTGCCGACCCAGGCCGCGAAGTCGATAGCGCCTGCGGCGCGGGCCAGACTTTCGATCTCCTCGCGCAGCGCGTCGTCGATCTCGACTTTGTCGGCGTCGGCGGTGGCGGTGAGATAGAGGTCGTTGAGATCGAGCAGTCGGCCCAGTTCGAGCACCGGGTCGGTGTGGTCGTCGACTCTGAGGTCGACCGCGACGTCGTCGAAGCCGCCATACCCCGCCCCGGCGCACACCACCAGCAGGGCCGCGCTCTGACGTCCCCGGCGGTCGCCGCCGGCGCCGTCTCCGGCAGCCAGGGCGGCCAGCAGTCGGTCGGCGATGGGTTGACCGGAACCGGTGAGCCACGCCTGTTCGATGGCGTCGACCACCTGCGGTCCGACCAAGATGTTGCCCTGGATCGCATAGCCGGGGCCGGTGACGCCGCCGGCCCAGTCCAGGCAGGCAGCGCCGGTGTGGCTCGCTGACTGGCCGGTCGAGTCGACGATGCCGACCTGGCGGTGGTCGCGGTCGGCGTCGGCGGCTAGAAGTTGTTGAAGGGCCTGCCCGGCAGACGCGCCCTGGTCCATGAATGCGAGCCCTTGGCCCTTGTAGCCGGTGTTGGCCCACGCCTGGGTGGCCAGGGCACCGACTCCGGCGATCGCAGCGGGCACGGCCGATCCGACGGCCAGGAACTTGGAGGCCACCGCGACGCCCCACGAATCGGACTCCGGGCAGTGTGCGACGATCGAGAAGGTCATGGGCCCACAGTAGTGCCGACGCTCACCCTCGGCCCGGCACGTGGGGCCCACGAGTCGTCGTCTTGCCGGCGGCAACGGGTTGGGTCCAAACCTCGCCTGCGGCGTACCCTTGCGTGGTGAGCACGATCCCCACCCTCGAGCAGTTGCACGCCCTCGGCGCCTTGCAGCAGCCCAGCTATCCCGACCCGGACGCCACCACGGCCGTGGTCTCGAAACTGCGGGCTGCTCCGCCGCTGGTGTTCGCCGGTGAGTGCGACGACCTGACCACCCGGATCGGTGCGGTCGCCCGGGGGGAGGCGTTCCTGCTTCAGGGTGGCGATTGCGCTGAGACTCTGGCCGGTGCCACCGCCGACAACGTGCGCGCCAAGTTGCGGGTGTTGTTGCAGATGGCGGTGGTGTTGACCTACGCCGCCTCGGTGCCCGTGGTCAAGGTCGGCCGCATCGCCGGTCAGTACGCCAAGCCGCGGTCCAGCGACTTCGAGACCCGGGTGATGCCCGACGGCACCGAGCTCACGCTGCCGGCCTACCGCGGTGACGCCGTCAACGGCTTCGACTTCACCCCCGAGGACCGGGTCCCCGACCCGCAACGCCTAGTCGACGTCTACAACGCCTCGGCCTCGACGCTCAACCTGGTGCGCGCCTTCGTCACCGGTGGGTATGCCGACCTGCGCCAGGTGCACACCTGGAACCAGGACTTCGTCAAGGGATCGCCGCTGGGTTCGCGTTATGAAGCCCTGGCCGGTGAGATCGACCGAGCGATGGCGTTCATGCAGGCCATCGGAGTGGGCGACCCGGACGAGTTCCACCGGGTCGCGTTCCATTCCAGCCACGAGGCGTTGAGCCTGGAATATGAGCACTCCCTGACCCGCATCGACTCGCGCACCGACCTGCCCTACGACGTGTCGGGTCACTTCCTGTGGGTAGGCGAACGCACCCGCCAACTCGACGGCGCCCACGTCGAGCTGTTGTCCCACATCCGCAACCCCATCGGAGTCAAGCTGGGGCCGAGCACGACCCCGGACGACGCGTTGGCGTTGGCCGCGAAGTTGAATCCCGACAACGTGCCGGGACGGTTGACCTTCATCACCCGGTTCGGTGCCCGCAAGATCCGTGACGGGCTGCCCTCGCTGGTGGAGAAGGTCACCGCTGAGGGTGTTTCGGTGGCGTGGATCTGCGACCCGATGCACGGCAACGGTTTCACCGCACCGTCGGGCTACAAGACCCGCAACGTCGAGGACGTGTTGGACGAGGTGCAGGGGTTCTTCGACGTGCACCGTGCGTTGGGCACCTGGCCCGGTGGCCTGCACGTGGAACTGACCGGCGACAACGTCACGGAGTGCCTCGGCGGTGGAGAGGAACTCTCCGACGCGGACCTGTCCACCAAGTACGAGTCGTTGTGCGACCCGCGTCTGAATCGGGTGCAGTCCCTGGAGTTGGCGTTCCTGGTGGCCGACATGCTCCGCAAGGCCTGATCCCTCCGCCGACTCGCTGCTGGGGCCTCGACCGACGCCGGTTTAGGGTGTGGGCGTGCCCCGGATCACCGTTGAGCGTGCGAGAACCGATGAGGATCTCGAGTGTGCGCTGAAGATCTGGGAGGCAGCCAACCACTCTCGGCGTCGTCCCGCCGGTCCGGTCCGGGCCGCGCGGGTGCGCGCGAAGGTGTATGCCAGCGATCTGGTGTTGTTGGCCTGGTATGGCGAACGGCCGGCCGGGATGCTGGTGGCCGAGGCGTTCGTGGACACTACCCCGCATCCTGACCGTGGCCACATCGCGATGGTCTTCGTCGATCCTGCCGTTTGGGGGTCGGGGGTGGGCACCAGGCTGCTGCGCTCGGTCCAGGATATGGATTGGTCGTCGTTGTCGGTGTGGACCCGCACCGACAACGTCCGCGCTCAGCGGCTCTATGCCGCGGCCGGTTTCGACGACTCCGGCAACCGGGCGCACCTCCAGGACGGCGACGTCATCATGCAGTTGCTGTGGCAGCGTGCCGTGCACGACGTCGCACGGTGAACCTCAGGTTGGCCGCAGCGACTTCAGTGTGGCCACCTCGTCGGGCGCCTCGGACGAGGTGGGCGTCTCCAAGATGAAGGGCACCCCGTCGGTGGCGGGGTGGGCGAACAGTTCGGTGAAAGCTGCGGTGCCGATGTGGCCGCGCCCGATCCGCTCGTGCCGGTCGAGCAGTTTGCCGCGCACGTCCTTGGAGTCGTTGGCGTGGATGAGCCGCAGCCGGCCGGGTCCGCCGATCTCGACGATGCGGTCCACCGTGGCACTGGCTCCGCCGGGCTCGTCCAGGGGTGCGCCGGCCGCGAAGACGTGGCAGGTGTCCAGGCACACCCCCGCCTTGGGGTGGCGATCCAGAGCAGACAGGTAGCCGTCGAGGTCGTCGACCCCGGCGCACAGCGACCGACCCTGACCGGCGGTCGGCTCCAGCAACAACCAGGGAGCGTCGTCTGGTTCCAGGGTGTCCAGCAGCGGCATCAAAGAGTCGCGGACCTGACGCATCGCGTCGGCGTACCGTTCGGTCGGGTCCCCGTCGGTGGCGACGAACGATCCGGTGTGCACCACCACACCCTCGGCGCCGATCGCGGCTGCGCGACGCAGGTTGTGGGCGAGCGACGCCACCGAGCGTTCGTAGGTGGCCGCGGTGGGGGAGCCGAGGTTGACCAGGTAGGGGGCGTGCACGAAGACTCGCAGGTTCCGCCGGTCGATCTCGCGACGAAACGCCATGTCTTCGTCGGGTTTGCCGTGCGAGTGGGCCCAGCCGCGGGGGTTGCCGGCAAAGATCTGGAGAGTCTCGCTGCCCAGCGCTTCTGCGCCCGCCAGAGCACCTTTGACCAGGCCCGCGCCGACTTTGACGTGGGTGCCGATGGGATTGCGCATCAGGGACGGTGACTCAGACGATGTGGATGGTCACAGTGCTGCCTTTGGGGAGCATCTGTCCGGCGTTGTCCTCTGAGATCACTCGGTTCCAGCCGACGTAGAGGGAGTGCTGCTCCACGACGACCGCGAAGCCGGCCTCGGTCAGTTTCTCCTCCGCGGACTCCAGTGACTCTCCGCGCACCGAGGGCACCTCGAAAAGTTCGGGGCCCTTGGAGACCAGCAAGGAGACCGAGTCGCCGCGATAGAGCGGGCCGGAGGTCGGGCTCATCGAGATGACGGTGCCGTCGGGCACGGTCTCGGAGAACTCCTCAGTGCGGACCACCTCGAGGCCCTTGCCATCCAGGACGTCCTCGGCCTGGTCGGCGGAGCGTCCGGTGAAGTCGGCGAAGTTGATGGGTTGGCGTCCTTTGCTGACCCACAGGTTCACCACCGCACCGGGTCGTAGCCGGACTCCGGCCGAAGGGTCTTGGCGCACCACCTGTCCGGTTTCGACGGTTTCGGACCACACCTCGGTGACGTCGCTTTGGGTCATCTTGATCGAGGTCAGATAGTCCTGAGCGCGATCGAGAACCCAGCCGGCCATCGACCTGAGCTCGTAGTCCTCCACGCCACGGGACACCGTCAGGGTGACGGTGTCCCCGGGCAGCAGTTGGTCCCCGGGGCCTGGGTCGCTGGCGATCACCAGGCCTTTGTCTGCATCGCTCGGGGTGAATTCACGCTCCACAGCCACCTCGAAGCCGGCGTCCTGCAACCGTTGGCTCGCGGCGCTGGCTTGGAGGTTGAGTACGCCGGGCACGGTGTCGTAGCGGCCGTAGCCGAACCACCAGGCCCCGGCACCCAAGCCGCCGGTGAGGGTGAGCGCGAGCAGCAGGCTCACCGGGCCGCGCCAACGGCGTCGGCGCTTCGCGGTCACCGCGATCGGGTGCGAGGCGCGCTTGGCGGTGTCCAGGGAGATGGCGGTGGTGGGTCGCACGGCAGGCCGGCTGGTGGTGTCGGCTAGCGGGTCGATGGCCTCGGGCACGACACTGCTCGATCGGGCGACCGACCCGATCGCCGCCGCCGCTGGGGCGGCGGCAGCGTCGCCGCCGGCGGCGAGGGCTCGTTGGACCCGGCGCAGCTGGTCGAGCAGGTCGATCGCGTCGGCGGGCCGGAAGCGGGGGTCGCGTGCCGTCATGGCCAGCACCAGATCATCGACGATGGCGGGCAGCGTCGCCACCACCGTGGAGGGGGCGGCGATATCGGTGTTGACGTGGCTGTAAGCCACCTGGATCGGGTTCGACCCCTCGTGCGGTTTGCGGCCGGTGAGCAGTTCGAAGGCGATCACGCCGGTGGCGTAGACATCGGCTCGCGCGTCACAGATGCCGTGCTCGACCAGCTCGGGAGCAACGTAGGACACGGTGCCGATCAGCATCCCGGTGCGGGTGTGCTGGGTGGTCGAGCTGATCGCCCGAGCCAGACCGAAGTCGGCCACCTTGACGGCTCCGCTCGGAGCGATGAGCACGTTCTCGGGTTTCATGTCGCGGTGCACGATGCCGGCCTTGTGGGCCGACGCCAGGGCGATCACGATCGGCTCCAGCAGGCTCAACGCCCGCTGGGGCGGCATCGGCGCCTCGGCGGTGACCAGGTCACGCAGGGTCGTCTTGCCGGGCACCAGTTCCATGGCCAGGTAGACGGTGCCCCGGTCGTTGCCGAAGTCGAAGACGCCGACCACGTTGGCATGGGCGAGTTTGGCGGCGGCACGCGCCTCGCGTTCGAAGCGCGCGGCGTATTCGCGCGGATCACCCAGTCCGGGATGCATCACCTTGAGGGCGACGGTTCGTTGCAGACGCTGGTCGACGGCTTCGTAGACGGTGGCCATTCCGCCGGAGGCGATCTTGCGCACGATCCGGTAGCGCTTGTCGATGACTTTGCCGACCATCGGATCCTGGGAGCGCGCCTTGGCGGCTGAGCGCGCACGTCTCTGCGTCAGCACTAATCGACCCTCCGGGGCTGGTTGGGGAAGGAACCAGATGCGGCAGATTCTACGGTTGGCCCGGTGAGTTTCCGCATCGCGACACCCGCGGTGGACAATGAGCCCATGACTACTGATCTGTCCGAACTGGTGGAGGAATGGATCGACTGGGCCGAGGCTGCCCGTCGGTTGGACACCACCGTCGCCGGGGTGCGGACCATGATTCGCGAGCACCATCTCGCAGCCGCCGTGCCGGCCCCCCGGGCAGGCCAGCAGGTGCCGGCGCTGTTCATCATGGACGGAGAGCCCGTCAAGGGCCTGCACGGTCTGCTCACCGTGCTCCACGACGGCCTGTATGACGACCGTGAATGCATCGAGTGGCTGTTCACCGACCTGGACCTGCCGGGTCGTCCGATCGATGCGCTGCGGGAGAACAGGGGCGCGGAGGCCAAGCGTCGCGC
>JBPPMQ010000037.1:0-8380 GCA_051306135.1 Nocardioides sp.
CCGGTGCGCGCTGTCGATCGCTTTCAGCGCCGTCACCCCGTGCTGGGATTCCCGCTCGCGTTGATCTACAAGTTCTTCGACGACCAAGGCAACTATCTGGCGGCGATGGTCGCCTACTACGCGTTCATCGCGATCTTCCCGCTACTACTGCTCGCCTCCTCGATCTTGGGGTTCGTCTTGCAGGGCAATCCCGATCTGCAGGAGAGGATGCTGGACTCGGCGTTGAGCCAGTTCCCGATCATCGGCGACCAACTCGGACGCCAGGAAGGTCTGAGCGGTTCGACCAGCGGTGTCATCATTGGTGCCCTCGCGGCCACCTACGGCGCCATGGGCCTAGGGCAGGCGATTCAGAACACCATGAACACGGCCTGGACCGTGCCCAGGAACAGCCGACCCAACCCGATCCTGCTGCGGGCCAAATCGCTGGTGCTGCTGGCCACCGCCGGGATGGCGGTCGTCGGCGTCAGCACAGTGTCGATCCTCGGTTCGAACGCGGAGATCTTCTCTCCGGCAGCGAACTCGGCGATCCGGTGGCTGATCCGGATCGCCTCGATCGTGGTGGTCGGCCTGATGCTGACGCTGCTATTCACCATGGCGACCGCCCGCGACCACCCCTTCTGGTCGGCGGCCCCGGGGGCGTTCACTCTGGCAATCGGCTGGCAGGTGCTTCAGTTGGTCGGAACCACCTACGTCGAGAAGGTCATCAACGTCACCGACGGCATGAACAAGACCTTCGCGTTGGTGCTCGGTCTGGTCGGCTTCCTCTATCTGATGGCGGTTGCCGGCATTGTCGGCATAGAAGTCAACGTGGTGCTCGTCAGGCGGTTGTGGCCGCGAGCACTGCTGACTCCGTTCACCGATCGGGTCGATCTGACCGACGCCGACCGCCGGGCCTACGCCTCCTATGTGCTGATGGCCAGACACAAGGGCTTCGAGACCGTCGCGGTGTCCTTCGAAGGGCGCGACGGTGATACCCACGAGATCATCATGGATCCCAGTTGGGCACGACGGCAGGGCAAACAGAAGCCGCCTGGGGACGATCCCCACATGATTGCCAGCGTCGTCGATCCGGAGCCCCACTCTCCCTAGGCCCGCCTGCCTGCCTAGGCTGGCCTGCGTGAGTGAACTCCTCAGGTATGCCGCCGCCGACGGGGTCGCCACCATCACGTTGGATTCTGCGTCCAACCGCAACGCCCTGTCCCGGGATCTGGTCAAGGACCTGGGTGAGGCTCTGGCCCGTGCCGAGGCCGACGGGCAGGTCAAGGTGGTGCTGATCCGAGCCGCCGGCGCGGTGTTCTGCTCCGGTGCCGACCCGGCAGAAGCATGGGCGGGAGATCTGGTCGACGGTCCGCGCGCCATCGTTGCTCTGCAACGGGCGATCGTGGCACACCCCAAGCCGGTGGTGGTCAAGGTGCAGGGCGCCGTACGCGCTGGGGGCACAGGCATCGTGGCGGCCGCCGACATCGCGGTCGCTGCCGAGGGCGCCACCTTCGCGCTGACCGAGGTGAAACTCGGTCTCGCGGCCGCGGTGGTCTCCCTGACCGTGCTGCCGCGGATGACGGACCGATCGGCCGCCTACACGTTTCTATCCGGGCAGTCCTTCACCGGCGCCCAGGCCCAGACGATGGGCCTGGTCACCAAGGCGGTGCCCGCAGACGATCTCGACACGGTGACCGAGGCAGCCCTGGCCGAACTGGTCTCGGGGTCGCAGCAGGGTCTGGCCGAAACCAAGAAGCTGCTCAACGCAGGTCTGCTGGCCGACATCGACGCCCGCGGCGAGGAGCTGTCTCAGCTCAGCGCGCGACTCCTCGGATCCGAGATCGCCCAGGAAGCGATGGCAGCGTTCTTGTCGCCCAAGAAGTAGGTCCCCGACCAGCGCGCCGCAGGGGCATCGCACCCCGATGGGTCAGCCGACGACCACGGCGAGGTCGTCGGGGCCCCGCTGAGAACGTGACCAAACCGGCATCGTCAGGTGCCGGGTCGATTGCTAGGCTTGACCGTTCCCCTCACGACCGACGCCGGCGGACCGAACAGAGATGCGCGGCAGAACTTTTGGAGACTTGGTGACCGACGATCTTCAAGCGCGCGAGATTGCGCACGAGCAGGCTTTCGTCGACCGGGTCTACCGTCAACTCGGGGCTTCGGCCGACGCAGCCAAAGCACTGGCCCGGGAAGGTCACGCCCGAGGCGGTCTGGGTCACGAAGGCGGGTTGGTGGAGCGTGACGCCATGGTCTTCCAGGCCGCCAGGCGGATCGCCCAACTCGACGCCGCGCACGAGGGACTGGTGTTCGGTCGCCTCGACCTGCGACCCGAGGTCGACCTCGAGCCCCGCTATATCGGCCGCATCGGCCTGCGTGACTCCGACCGGGACACCCTGCTGATCGACTGGCGTGCCCCGGCAGCGGCTGTCTTCTATCAGGCCACCGCCGCGGAACCGCAGTCTGTGGTGCGACGGCGAGTGCTGCGCAGCGACACCACCCGCGTGGTGGGAGTCGAGGACGAACTGCTCGACGCCGAGGCCGGCACCGACCTGCCGATCATCGGCGAAGGTGCCCTGATGGCTCAGTTGTCGCGGGCGCGCGACCGTGCCATGCACTCCATCGTCGCCACCATCCAGGCTGAGCAGGACAAGGCGATTCGGGCACCGGCGAAGGGTGTCGTGGCCATTTCCGGGGGGCCCGGCACCGGCAAGACGGTGGTCGCGCTGCATCGGGCGGCATACCTGCTTTACACCGACCGGCGGCGCTATGAGTCCGGCGGTGTGCTGGTGGTGGGCCCCAGCGGCGTCTTCATGCGCTACATCGAACGGGTGCTGCCCAGTCTCGGAGAGACTGCGGTGGCGCTGCGATCGTTGGGAGAGGTCGTCGACGGAATCCGTGCCACTCGCCGCGACGAGCCCCCGGTGGCAGCCGTGAAGGGCAGCGCCGCCATGGCCGAGGTGCTGCGCCGCACCGCCCGACAGCAGGCGCCCGGCTCACCGACTCACTTCCGGGTCTTCTACCGTGACGACATCGTCACCCTGGATCGGCGAGTGCTCGGCAACCTACGCCGAACCTTGATGGGTGCCGGGCCCCGCAACCGGCAGTTGCCCCGGGTGCTCAACACCCTGCTCGACGCCATGTGGCGTCAGGTGCGCAGCGCTCGCGGCCGTGACCTCGGCAAGCCTGCCTTCGAAGACGAGATGCTCTCCCACGCCGGCTTTCTGGAGTTCGCCGTCGGCTGGTGGCCCGCCTTGAGTGCCACCGAGGTGCTCGGCTGGCTGCGCGATCCCGAGTTCCTGGCGCGGGTCGCTGAGGGCGTGTTGTCCGCCGAGGACCAACGGGTGCTGGCCAAGTCGTGGGGGCCGGACCTGTCCATCGACGACATTCCCCTGCTCGACGAGGTGCGCTATGCCATCGGCGACCTGCCCGAGACCCCCGTCGATGCCCGCGACGCAGACAACGACGGGCACAACATGACCGAGTTGCTCACCGCCGCCGACCGGGAGTACGCCGGGGGGCCGGTGTGGAAACCGCCGACCTACCGCATCGACGACGACCCGTTCGCCCACGTGCTCATCGACGAGTCTCAGGATCTCACCCCGATGCAGTGGCGGATGGTCGCACGCCGCGGCCGCACTGCCACCTGGACCATCGTGGGTGACCCGGCCCAGTCGTCGTGGCCGGTGCCCGAGGAGGCCGAGGAGGCTCGTCGCGAGGCGCTGACCGGCAAGGCGGTGCACGAGTTCCACCTGTCCACCAACTACCGCAACTCCGCCGAGATCTACACCTTCGCGGCCGACTACGCCGACAGAGTCGGCCTGGCCGCGGACCTGCCCGACGCCGTCCGGCGTACCGGCGAGGAACCTCAGCAGATCACCGGCGTTCTCGACCTGGAGGCTGCCACCCGCGAGGTCGTCGTCGACCTGGCCGGACGGGTCGCCGGGACGGTGGGCATCGTCGTACCGGCGGCCCGGCGCAGCGAAGTCAACCGCTGGCTCTCATCCTGGGCCGAACTGCAGGACGACGCAGCCCACGCTGCCGATGCCATCGACTCTGCCGTCTCGCCCAGCGGGGAGGACCGGGTGGTGGTGTTGGCCGGCCTGGACACCAAGGGCCTGGAGTTCGACGCCATCGTGGTGGTGCGCCCCCAGGAGATCGAGGACGAGTCCGCGACCGGCCGTGCCACCCTCTATGTGGTGTTGACCCGAGCCACCCAGTTGTTGACCACGATCGCCTGAACCGTGGTTCGCACGGCCCGGTGGATCGGTCTCGCCCTGGACTGGGTGATCGCGACCGGGGTCGGCTACACCGTGTCGTTGCACCAGGCCAGTCGAGCCGGGCGCGACCTCGACGTCTATTTGGCCGGCGCCCGACTGCTCACCGACGGCGACCTGTATGCCTATAGCAACAACCGGGGCCTCGGCTTCACCTATCCACCGTTCGCGGCTGTGGTGTTCCGGCCCCTGGAGTGGCTCAGCCGGGAGGCGGGGCTCCAGGCTGCGCGCCTGGTCATGGTGGCGCTGTTGGGGGCGGCGATGGTGGTGATCGTGCGCTGTGCGCTGCGGTCGGTGCCGGCCGGATCACCCGACTGGCTGGCCCGCACCTGGGTCTCGCCACTGGTGACCGGGTTGGCCTCGGTGTCCACGGTCGCGGTCGACGGAATGCATGTGCTGAACCTGTCCCTGGTGTTGACGGCGATGGTCGTGCTGGACCACCTCGGCCCGGTGTCGCCGCGGTGGCGCGGGGTGCTCACCGGTGGTGCGGCCGCCGTGAAACTCACCCCGTTCGCTTTCGTGCTGCTGTTCGCTCTCACCGGTCGGGTTCGCGAGGCTGCGCGTGCTACGGCGGTCTTCGTCGCCGTGACCGGGGCGTGCTGGCTGCTGTATGGCAACGAGTCGACCGACTATTGGACCTCGGCGCTGTGGAAGGCTGACCGGGTCGGCGAGGTGACCTCCCGCGCGAACACCGCGTTGGCCGGGGTCTGGGCGCGCGCGGGTCATGAACAGACCGCGCTCTGGGTGAGCTGTGCCGCGGTCGTGCTGGCTGCCAGTTATGGGGTCGCGGTCGCCTACCGACGCGACCGACTGGTGGGGGTGGCGGTGGTCGGTTTGATGACCGCGTCCGTGCCGCCGTTGACCTGGTCGCATCACTGGGGTTGGGCGGTCGTGGCGGGCGTCGTGGTGCTGGCGGTGTGGGGACCGATCTGGGCCGTGGTCTGGAGCGCGCCGTTCTGGGCGTTGCCGTGGCTGCGTCCCGTGCTGAGCACTCAACTGCCCGAGCCGGGCTGGGGTCGTGCGCTGCTCGGCGGCTGGCCGTCGATCTGGTTCGTCGCGCTGCTCGTGGTCCTTGTGGTCAGCAGCCGAAACCGGTGCGACCCAGCCCGGTCTGGGCCACTAGCCTTGCCTCATGACCACCACCCCGGATGAAACTCCAGGAGCGCGCAACGCCATCGCAGCGATCCAGGAGTTCGGGGCGTGGTCGATCATCCGCCGCTCCACCCGGGCGGGTGACCGCGACACCGTCGGGGTGCTCGGCGGCACGCCGTGGATCGCCAAGTCGATCATGGACATCCCGCTGGAGACCGGTGTCCCCGCCGAGTCCCACGTCGCTGACCGCCTGGTTGCGGTGCCGTTTCAACAGATCCGGGAGCGAGGCTTCGCCGCGCACGACGACGGGACTCCCTTGGTTGTCGTGGACATCGAGTCCGAGCACGAGTTCACGGTCGTGGAGGTGATCGACGCGATCGACCCGGTCGAGTTCACCTTCGCCGACCGCGGCGGCTTCGAGACCTCCGACGAAGACTACGAGCAGGTCGTGGAGGCGATCATCCGCGACGAGATCGGTCACGGTGAGGGTGCCAACCTGGTGATCGGCCGGCACTACCGGGCGGTGGTCGCCGACTGGGACGCCGCCAAAGCACTCTCGGTGTTCCGGCGTCTGCTGGAGCGCGAACGAGGCGCCTACTGGACCTTCATCTTCTTCACCGGCGACCGATTCCTGATCGGTGCCTCCCCCGAGCGACACGTCTCGGTGCGCGGTGGGGACGTCCGGATGAACCCGATTTCGGGCACCTTCCGGCTGCCGGTCGCGACCGACGGTGCGGCCCCGATCGAGTCGGCGGAACTGAAGTCGCAACTGCTCGACTTCCTCGGCGACGAGAAGGAGATCTACGAGCTCTATATGGTCGTCGACGAAGAGCTCAAGATGATGTGCGACATCTGTGATCAGGGTGGCATGGTGCTCGGCCCCTACCTGAAGCCGATGAGCCGGCTGATCCACACCGAATACCTCCTGGCCGGACGCAGCACCCGGGATCCGCGCGAGATCCTGCGCGACACCATGTATGCCGCCACCGTCACCGGATCTCCGGTGGAGAACGCCTGCGCCCTCATCGAGAAATACGAGACTGAGGGCCGCGGCTACTACGGCTCCGCCTTGGCGATCTTCGGACGGGACTCCTGGGGTGCCCCGGTGGTGGACTCACCGATCGTGATCCGCACGGCCGATGTCGACCTTCAGGGTCGGGTGAAGGTCTCTGCGGGTGCGACGCTGGTGCGCGACTCTGAGCCGGCATACGAGGTGGCCGAGACCCACGCCAAGGCGGGCGGCATTCTCGCGGCCTTCGGCCTGGTGCCACCGGCGCCGCCGGTCGCCGGCGATGTGGCCGAACTGGTCAACGACGAGGACGTGCTCATCAAACTGGCGGCTCGCAATCGGCGGCTGAGTGGCTTCTGGCTCGATGACCAGGCCGACTCCGGGGCCGATCCGAGGCTCAAGGGCATGTCGGCGATCATCCTCGACGGTGAGGACGACTTCGTCAACATGCTCCGGCATGTGCTTTCGGTGCTCGGTATGTCGAGTGAGGTCGTGCGCCACGAGGACTACCGGACGGGTCGCTTCGACGGCTTCGACCTGGCCATCGTCGGTCCCGGCCCCGGCGATCCGCGCGACGACGCCGACCCCAAGATGGCGCAACTGCGGTTGGCCGTCTCCGACCTGCTGGCAGCGGGACAGCCGTTCTTGTCGGTGTGTCTGGGCCATCAGGCTCTGTGCCACCACCTGGGCCTCGACTTGGGCTTCAAAGACATCGTCTTCCAGGGCACCCAGTCGCCGGTCGAGTTGGATGGACGGATCGAGCGGGTCGGCTTCTACAACACGTTCGTGGGTCGCGTCCCCGAGTCGGGGCTGGCTGACCGACTGCTGGCCGAGGGGGTGCGGGTCGAGGCCGACCCGGTCACCGGCGACATCCACGCGCTTCACGGACCGCACTACATCGGCATTCAGTTTCACGCCGAGTCGATCCTCACCGAGCACGGCTTCGACCTGCTGCACAACTACATCCGCCGACTGCTGGTCAGTTGACCGCGCCCTCGTCGTGCCTGGGACCGGGTGGCTCTCAGGACGCGTCCCGGTCAAAGTCCCCCGCGGTCAGCATCCGGGGCGATTCCTCGATCTCGGTCGGTGGTGCCACGCACGTCTGCGGGTCGGCCTGGCCGAGTTTGCGGGCGGCTGGCAGCAGGCTGTGCTCCAGCGAACCGGCGAACTTGTTGTAGTTGTTCACCGTCGCACCGATGGAACGACCCAGCTTCTCCACGTGGTCGACCATGGTGACCACCCGCCGGTAGACCACCTGGCCCTGTTCGAAGACCGCCTGCACATCTTGGGCGAGCGACTCCTGTTTCCAGGTGAAGGCGACTGTCTTGAGCAGTCCCCACAGCGTGGTCGGGGTGGCTAGCACCACCCCGCGCTCGAAGGCGTGCTCCATCAGCGCTGGGTCGATCTCCAGGGCGGCATTGAGCAACTGGTCGTTGGGGATGAACGCCACCACGAACTCCGGGCTGGTCGTCAAACCGGTCCAGTACGCCTTCTGTCCCAGTGCATCGACATGAGCGCGCACCGCCTTGGCGTGAGCGGTCAGCAGATGCTGGCGAGCCGTGTCCTCGAGGTCGGCACGCTGGGCGTCCATGAAGGCGTTGTAAGGAACCTTGGAATCCACAGCCATCTGCTTGCCGCCGGGAAGGTTGATCACCATGTCGGGTCGGCGGGCCCCGGAGTCGGAGGCCACCGACAACTGCAACGAGAAGTCGACCCGGTTGATGAGTCCGGCGGTCTCCACCAGCCGCCGGAGTTGGGTCTCGCCCCAGGCGCCCCGCACCGAGTTGTTGTTGCGCAGCACCGCGGCCAGGTCGGTGGCCGCCCGCCTCGACTCTTCCACGCTCGCGCGCGTGACTCGGATCTGCTCGGCCAACTGGGCGTGCTGGCTGACCCGGGACTGCTCGACCTTGGTGACGGTGTCCTGCATCTGGCGCATGTGCTCCAGCACCGGTGCCAGCGTCTCCAGCACCCGCGTGCTCGCCTGCTCGGACTGTTCCCGGGTGGCTCGCTCAGCTCGGTGGGC
>JBPPMQ010000063.1:0-40368 GCA_051306135.1 Nocardioides sp.
CTGCCGGTCGACGCGCAGTCCCCTGACTACGACTACGAACCGAGCCGGGGTGCGGCCAACGTGCGTCTGGTGGGTTGACCAAGGCCGCTGGACGTCCACAACTGAAGCTGTCGATGGCATTTTCCACAGCACCGCGCTGATCCAACCCCGGGCGTCCTTCGCCCGCACGATGCTGATCTCCAAGGAGGTCAGCGATGACGATGAACAGAGCAGTCACCCACAACCAGGCTGTCGGGGCGTACGGCGAGCGGGTGGCGGCTAGCCACCTAGTCGAGGCCGGCATGGTGGTGCTCGACCGCAACTGGCGCTGCTCCGACGGGGAGATCGACCTGGTTCTCCGCGACGGCGCCACCCTGGTCGTGTGCGAGGTCAAAACGCGACGTACCGCCGTCGGTGGCTCGCCGCACGAGGCAGTCGACGCCACCCGGGTGGAGCGGCTGTCCCGGCTGGGGCACCGGTGGGCGGCCGAACGCGGCATCAGACCGGACGGAGTCCGGATCGACGTCGTGGCGGTGCTGCGCCCCGAACGAGGGCCAGCGATCGTCGACCACGTGCGGGGCGTGTGCTGATGGGCGTCGCCAGCGTCAGGTCGGTGGCACTGCGCGGAGCCATGGGCCACCTCATCGAGGTCCAAGCAGACGTCTCGGACGGGGTCGTCGGCACCTCGATCGTCGGACGGGTCGACTCAGCGCTGAGCGAGTCCCGGGAGCGGGTCCGGATGGCGATCGTCAACGGCTTGTACGAATGGCCGTCGAGCAAGCGGGTCACGGTGCTGCTGTCCCCGGCCGACCTGCCCAAGTCCGGTTCCCACTTCGATCTGGCCATCGCCGTCGCCGTAATGGCGGCAACCGGCCAGGTCGAGGCGCGGGGCTTCGAATCGACCGCGTTCATCGGGGAGTTGACGCTGGCCGGAAACCTGCGCAGCGTCCACGGTGTGCTCCCGATGGTGTTGGCTGCGCTCAAAGCCGGCCTGCGGTCGGTGATCGTCCCCCAACCTCAGGTCGACGAGGCACGCATGGTGCCCGGGATCGACGTGAGCGGGGTCGAGTCGCTGGCCCAGGTCGTCGCCCTGATGCGGGCCGAGCCACGTCCCGACGCCCCACCGGTGCCGCCGCTGGGCGGAGACAACGTGCTCTCCTGGCGTGGCTCAGATCGCCTCGAAGAAATGGACATGGCCGATCTGATCGGGCTGCAAGACGTCCGATTCGCGATGGAGGTCGCCGCTGCTGGAGGACATCACATCTTGTTGTCGGGTCCGAAAGGATGCGGCAAGACCTCCATCGCCGAAAGGATCCCAGGCATCCTGCCGGATCTCGAACCCGAGGAGGCTGTCGAGATCACGGCGGTGCGCTCGCTGGCCGGAGTGCTGGATCCACGCCTCGGCCTAGAGACGCGGCCACCGTTTCTCGCCCCACACCACGACGCAAGCAAGGCATCCGTCGTCGGCGGCGGCACCGGTCGGGTTCGCCCCGGCCAGATCAGCCTCGCCCACGCAGGGGTGGTCTTCCTGGACGAGTTTCCGCTCTTCCGCAACGACGTCGTCCAAGCCCTCCGGGAGCCGCTGGAGAACGGAGACATCACCATCGCCCGCGGTGACGAAATGGTCACCTTGCCTGCGAGGTCCATCGTTGTCCTGGCCGCGAATCCGTGCCCGTGTGGAAACTTCTATCCGCGGGCCCAGTCCCGGTGCACCTGCCGGGAAACCGAGCGGCGTGACTACCGCGGAAAGGTGTCGGGGCCGATCGCCGACCGTATCGACATCACCAGGAACCTGCTCCCGTTCGGTGGTATCGCGGGCGACGGCGCTGGGGCGGAGGACAGCGCCACCATCAGAGCCCGCGTCGTGGAGGCCCGGTCGCGCCAGATCAGGCGGTACGTCGACGAATCCTGGCGACTCAATGCCCAGGCTCCCGGTGTCGCGCTGCGGCAACGGTGGCCTCTGGCCGGCGGCGCCCAAGATCTGGTCGACAAAGCAGTGCTGGCCGGCCACCTCACCCTGCGAGGTGCGGTGCGGGTGCATCGGCTGGCGATGACGGTCGCCGATCTGGCCGGGAGGGATCTGCCCGACGAGGGGTGCGTCGATACCGCGCTGAGGCTCAGGTCCGGCGAAGCCCTGAAAGTCAGTCAGTTGACGCGATCGGTGCCGCTGTGAATCCGGAGCGGATCGCCAGGGTCGCGCTCGGCTCACTCTTCGAGCCGGCGGATCCCCGGCTGGCGGCGCTGCTGCGCCAACACACGGCCGTCGACGTGCTCGACCTGCTCCGCAGCGACGCGGCAGCCCAACTGCGTGAGAGCTTGGCTACTCGACTTCCCGCCCTGGATCCTCGTGGGCTGTTGACCCGGGCTGCCGCCGACGGCATTCGCTTCATCATTCCCGGTGATACCGAGTGGCCCGGAAGCCTCGACGCTCTCGGTGAAGCCGCAGCCGTCAATGGCGACCAGGGAGTCCCGGTCGGCCTGTGGGTGCGCGGCCCCTATCGGCTCGCCGACCTGGGCACAGCTGTGGCGATCGTGGGCAGCCGGTCGGCCACCACCTACGGCACCGACACGGCGAGTGGAATTGCGGCCCAACTCAGCCTGGAGGGAGTCACGGTGGTCTCGGGCGGAGCCGTCGGCATCGACGCGGCCGCACACATGGGGGCGCTGGCGGTCCGGAAGCCGACGATCGCCGTGCTCGCCGGCGGAGTCGACCGCCCCTACCCCAAACTGAACACGGCGCTGCTGGCTCGCATCGCCGAAACCGGGGCGGTGGTCTCCGAGGCCCCCCTGGATTCGGCTCCGATGAAGCATCGCTTCCTGACCCGCAACCGGCTGATCGCATCGTTGAGCCTCGGCACGCTGGTGGTGGAGGCTGCGGCACGCAGCGGGTCTCTGAACACCGCCAACTGGGCTGACCAGTTGTCGCGGGCGGTGATGGCGTTGCCCGGCCCGGTCACCTCGGCTCAGTCTGAGGGCACCCATGCGCTCCTGCGCAACGGCGCGAGCCTGGTCACCTGCGCAGAACACGTGTTGGAACTGGTCGGCCCTAGCGGTGAGGCGACCGTGGCCGAGCCCCGGGGCGTCCCCAGGGCCTCCGACCGCCTGACGAAGCAGGACCGCCGCATCCTGGACGCCACGCCCGTTGTGAGACCTGCCGCAGCCGCGTCGATCGCTCGAGTTGCCGGGGTCGGCCTTCTCGAGGCGGCGCACACGTTGGCACAGCTGGAACGTGCCGGTGCTGTGATGTGCCGGCCGGACGGGTGGGTCCAGGTCAGGACCGCCAACGACACGCTCGACCTCGGCGAGCTGACCCTCCCGAGCGGGCCGGCTTAGGCGTCTAGGCTGACGGGGTGACCGATCCGGGGCAACCCACCGAGGCGCTCGGCGATCTGTGGGGCACCACTCTCGACGATTACACCCGTCACCTCGAGTCTGAGCGAGACCTCACTCCTCACACCGTGAGAGCCTATCGAGGCGACTTGGACGCTCTGATCGAGCACTGCCGACGCCTCGGTGTCCTGGCTCCCGGCGATCTGGACCTTCGAACCCTGCGCAGCTGGCTGGCCCAGCAACAAACCCGGGGAAGTTCGCGGGCGACCTTGGCGCGGCGAGCCACCTCTGCGCGTGTCTTCACGGCCTGGTTGGCCAGAACTCAACGGGCAGCGAACGACGTCGGAGCCACTCTGGTCTCACCCAAGGCGCTGCGGCTGCTGCCCACAGTGCTGCGAGCCGACGAGGCCGAAGCCCTGATCGACACTGCCGCAGCGCAGGTGGCCGACGGTGGACCAGTGGCGCTGCGAGACGTGGCCGTCCTCGAAGTTCTCTATGCGACCGGTATCAGGGTGGGGGAGTTGGCTGGGCTCGACCTCGACGACGTCGACCATGACCGTCGAGTGGTCCGGGTCCTCGGCAAGGGCCGCAAGGAGCGCTCCGCCCCCTACGGTCGGCCCGCCGCCGCAGCGCTGCAACTCTGGCTCGACCAAGGTCGACCCGCGCTGGTCGTCCCGGGCTCGGGGCCGGCACTGTTCCTAGGTGCCCGGGGCCGACGCATCGACCAACGGGTGGTGCGCTCCACAGTGCAACGGCTCGCCGCCGGTCTCCCCGGCTCGCCCCACATCGGCCCGCACGGTCTGCGGCACAGCGCCGCAACACATCTGCTGGAGGGTGGCGCAGACCTGAGATCGGTCCAGGAACTGTTGGGACACGCCTCGATGGCCACCACTCAGATCTACACCCATGTCAGCACCGAGCGTTTGCGCTCGGCCTATCAGCAGGCGCACCCGCGCGCCTAGGTCACCATCTCAAAAGGTCTGCCGGCAGCCTCAGCAGCGGCGATCCGGGTAGAGCGGGAGCGAGGTTGACCGACCACAGCGGCAACAGTCGCACGCCGGCCTCGCCGACCAAGTCCAGCGGATCGAGGTAAGTGCCCTCGACGTTGTCGATCCACCCCCAGTGCAGACACGCCACCGGAAAGCAGTGACTGCCGGGCAACGTCAGTCGACCGATCCGGTCACCGGAACCCACCTGAGCCCCCACCCGGATCTGGCCGGTCACCGGTTCGTAAGTGGTGCGAGTTGCCCCGTGGTCGACCACGACGACACCGCGGCCGGCCAACAGCCCGGCGAACGTGACCTGCCCGGCGGCGGAGGTGCGCACCGCCTGGCCGGCCGAGCCGGCCAGGTCGACGCCACGATGCCCCGCGCCCCAGGCAGAGGCCGGCGGGGTGAAACCCCGCACCACCTCGGGTCGAGGACGAAGCGGCCACCCACCCGCTGGGTCGGCATCGGGGGCGGCTGAGGTCGGCGTGGCGACGAGGATGATGGAAACCGACGACAACAACGCCCGAAGCATCCAGCGGGTGGTGGCCATGTCTCCAGCCTGCTGTGGTCGGACGGCCGCCCGTCGAGGTCACGGTCGCGGCTGTGGAGCCCCACCGGTCGCGGCTGACCTGTGGACAACGAGCGGTCCGCCGATTCGCTCAGAGCCGGCCCGCAGCGCTACTGTGACATACGCAATCCACCTGGATTGACTTCGCGCATCTGCAGACCGCGACGACTCACGACAGTGAGTCGGTCTCCCGTGGGCGCGGCTCTCAGTCTCCTGAGCATCAGGGGTCGGGCCACGCGCAGATGCCAGGGTCGGCGGCACTCGTCGTCGGCACGCAACTGAAAACCGACCGGAGTCGGCTGCGGCGAGGCCTGCCACAAGGCCCGCATCGACGCGCCCGACCCCACCCAAGGAGAACAAACATCATGGCAGTCGTGACCATGCGCCAGCTCCTCGAGAGCGGCGTCCACTTCGGACACCAGACCCGACGCTGGAACCCGAAGATGAAGCGCTTCATCATGACCGAGCGCAACGGCATCTACATCATCGACCTGCAGCAGTCGCTGGCCTACATCGACCGCAGCTACGCCTTCATCAAGGAGACCGTGGCCAAGGGCGGGACGATCATGTTCGTCGGCACCAAGAAGCAGGCCCAAGAGGCCATCGCCGAGCAGGCAACCCGCGTCGGTATGCCGTACGTCAACCAGCGTTGGCTCGGCGGCATGCTCACCAACTTCCAGACCGTGCACGGTCGCATCAACCGGCTCAAGGAGCTCGACGAGGTCAACTTCGACGACGTCGCCGGCTCGGGTCGCACCAAGAAGGAACTCCTGCAGATGAAGCGGGAGCGCGACAAGCTCGAGAAGACCCTTGGCGGCATTCGCGACATGGCCCGTACCCCCTCTGCGGTGTGGGTTGTCGACACCAAGAAGGAACACCTGGCCATCGAGGAGGCCCGCAAGCTTCGCATTCCGATCATCGGAATCCTCGACACCAACTGTGACCCCGACGAGGTCGACTTCCCGATCCCGGGCAACGACGACGCCATCCGCGCCGTCGGCCTGCTGACTCGCGTCATCGCCGACGCGGTTGCTGAGGGTCTGATCGCCCGCTCGGGGGTCAAGACTGAGAAGGTTGCCAGCGAGGAGCCCTTGGCCGAGTGGGAGCGCGAACTGCTGGAGACCTCCGAGGTGAAGACCTCGGAAGCCGCGTCGGCCGACGTTGCCGCTGAGGCTCCGGCCGAGGTTGCTGTCGAGGTTGTCGAGGACGCCGCTCCCGTGGAGTCGGTCGAGGTTGCCGCCGAGACGGTTCAGACTGTGACGTCCGAGACCGAGACCGCTGAGGCCCCGGCCGCTCCCGAGATCACCGACGGTGGGTTCGGCGCTGACTCGGCCGCCCCTCTCCAGGACGGCTCGGCGCCCGAGGGCTTCGAGATCAAGGGCAACGCAAGCTCGAAGAAGTTCCACACCTCGACCAGTCCCTGGTACGGCCGGACCAAGGCTGAGGTCTGGTTCCGCACCACCGAGGCTGCCGAGGCCGCCGGGTTCGTCAACGCCCAGGGCTGAGTCGACCCCAGCTTCGAACCTTCACCTTCGAATAGAGCAGGAAACAAACAGATGGCATTCACCGCTGCCGACGTCAAGAAGCTCCGTGAGCTGACCCAGGCCGGAATGATGGACTGCAAGAAGGCTCTCGACGAGACCGACGGCAACTTCGACAAGGCTGTCGAGCTGCTTCGCGTCAAGGGAGCAGCCAAGGCCGCCGCCCGCGGCGCGGAGCGTGAGACCTCGGTCGGTCTGGTCGCCAACGCGGGCAACGCGTTGGTCGAGTTGAAGTCGGAGACGGACTTCGTGGCCAAGGGCGAGGACTTCGTCAAAGCTGCCCAGGCGATCGCGGAGGCGGCGAACTCCGCCAAGGCCGTCGACGTCGAGGCGCTCAAGGCCGCGACCATCGGCGACAAGACCGTGGCCGAGGTCGTCGAGAACCTCGCTATCACCATCGGTGAGAAGATCGAACTGGGCGCGGTCGCCTGGTTCGAGGGGCCGGTCGCGGTCTACCTGCACAAGCGTGCCGCAGATCTGCCCCCGGCAGTCGGCGTCATGGTCGAGTACGACGGCGATGAGGCTGCCGCTCGCGGCGCAGCCATGCAGGTGGCTGCTCTCAAAGCGCAGTACCTGACCCGCGACGAGGTCCCGGCCGATGTGGTGGCCGCGGAGAAGGACGTCCTGACCAAGAAGACCTTGGAGGAAGGCAAGCCGGAGGCTGCCGTCGCCAAGATCGTCGAAGGCCGTCTCGGCGGGTTCTTCAAAGAGGTCGTTCTGCTGGACCAGGAGTCGGTCAGCGAGTCCAAGAAGTCGGTCAAGCAGGTCCTCGACGCAGCCAACACCACCGTGAAGCGCTTCGTCCGCTTCGAGGTCGGCGCCTGACCTGAGCGCTTCCAGCGCGGCTCACGCCCTGGACTCTGCACCCCGGTCTCCGGGGCAGTAGGGTTCAGGGCGTGACTGCGTTCTCCAGGGTGATGCTCAAACTGTCGGGTGAGGTCTTCGGGGGAGGCGCAGTCGGGATCGACCCCGACGTCGTCGCCAAGATCGCCAAGTCGATCGCCAACGTCGTCGATGACGGTGTGGAGGTCTGCATCGTCGTCGGCGGAGGCAACTTCTTCCGCGGGGCCGAACTCCAACAGCGCGGAATGGACCGAGCCCGCGCCGACTACATGGGCATGCTGGGCACCGTGATGAACTGTCTCGCCCTCCAAGACTTCCTGGAGAAGCTGGGGGTCGACACTCGCGTGCAGACGGCGATCACCATGGGTCAGGTGGCCGAACCGTACATTCCCCGCCGCGCGATGCGTCACCTGGAGAAGGGCCGCGTGGTGATTTTCGGGGCCGGCTCGGGAATGCCCTACTTCTCCACCGACACCGTTGCCGTGCAGCGTGCCCTGGAAACGAAGTGCGAGGTGGTGCTGATGGCCAAGCAGGGCGTGGACGGGGTCTACACCGCAGACCCGAAGAAGGACCCCACCGCCACCAAGTACGACGAGGTTTCCTTCTCCGAAGCGCTGAGCAAGGGCCTGCGCATCGCCGACGCGACCGCGTTCGCGCTGTGCATGGAGAATCAGTTGCCGATCATCGTTTTCGGTGCGGAGGACGAAGGTGCCATCTCCAAGATCGTCCGGGGTGAGAAGATTGGCACTCTGGTCAGCGGCACCTGACCAGACCTCGACCCAAACCGATTCATAGACCAGACATCGACGTCCCAGGAGACACCGTGATCAACGAAACCCTCAAAGAGGCCGACGGCAAGATGGACAAGTCGGTGACCGCGACCCGCGAGGAGTTCGCCACGATCCGAGCGGGGCGGGCCCACCCGAGCATGTTCAACAAGATCATGGTCGACTACTACGGCACCTCGACGCCCATCCAACAACTCGCGACCTTCACCAGCCCTGAGGCGCGCATCATCATGATCGCGCCCTACGACATCGGTTCGATGAACGCTGTGGAGAAGGCGGTGCGTGATTCCGATCTCGGCGTCAACCCGTCGAATGACGGCAAGGTGCTCCGCTGTGTGTTCCCGGAACTGACCGAGGAGCGACGCAAGGAATACATCAAACTCGCTCGCTCCAAGGCTGAGGATGGCCGGGTCGCAGTGCGCCAGGTGCGCCAGAAGGCCAAGCAGGCCTTGGAGAAGTTGGAGAAGGACGGCGAGATCGGCAAGGACGACCTCGCCGGTGCGGAGAAGCGCCTAGATGCGATGACCAAGAAGAGCACCGACGCGATCGATGAGTTGCTCAAGAACAAGGAAGCGGAACTGCTCGAGGTCTGAGACCCAGCACCCAGCAACCATGACCTACCCCCCTGCTCCAGCCAAGGACCACGGCCGACTCGGCCGCAATCTCCCGGCGGCGATCGCCTCAGGCGTCACACTCTCATTGGTCGTGCTGGCGTCTTTGGCGATCTGGAAGATCGTTTTCGTGGGGGTGGTGCTGGTCGCTCTGATCATCGCTATCTGGGAACTGCGCAGGGGGTTGTTGGCTCACGACATCGACCTGCCAGAGCAACCGCTGATGGTCGGCGGTTCGGTGATGGTCACGGTCGCCTACTTCTGGGGGGCGCCGGCGCTGGTCACCGCCACAGCGGTCTCCGCGTTGACCGCGATGCTGTGGCTGTTGCACCGAGGCGTGGACGGCTATGTCCGCACCGCCTCTGGATCTGTGTTCACCCTCATCTACCTGCCATTCCTCGCCTCCTTCGTCACTCTGCTGCTCGCCGAGGGAGACTTCCGCGGCACCGGGGGAGGATTCGACGACCCCGGCGTGAAGGGAATCGTGACCTGGATCGTGGTGACCGTAGCGTCCGATATCGGCGGCTACATCGCCGGCGTCAGTTTCGGAAAGCACCCGATGGCACCGGTGATCTCACCCAAGAAGTCGTGGGAGGGGTTCGCGGGGTCGGCGACAGCCACGATCGCTGTTGGGATCGGCCTGGTGGTCTGGTTCTTCGACGCCGAGTGGTGGATCGGTGTGGCCCTGGGAGTCATCGCTGTCGTCATGGGCACGCTCGGTGACCTGTGTGAGTCGGTCATCAAGCGGGATCTGGGGATCAAGGACATGAGCCAGATCATCCCGGGACATGGCGGCCTGATGGACCGGCTCGACTCGCTGTTGGCTACCGTGGCGCCGGTATGGCTGCTGCTGCACTACGCCGTCTACTGACCGGTGGGTGCATCCGCGTTCTGCGCCACTGACCGACTTCGGAGGCGGCCACGGTAGGCTCCCGCTTCATGACCACGGCCGGCGTCCCCAACAAGGGTGGAGCACGCAAGGCCGGTCCGTCCGAGCGTCGAGCCATCAAGGCTGCGTCCAGCGGATCGACCCAACGGGTGGTGAAACCAAGTTGGTGGCACCGCGGGCATCCGGTCTTCACTCCACTGGCCGGGTTCTTCACTGGGCTGGTGTTCATCCTGGTTCTTCCGACGACCTTCGCCTACGTGCTGCGGTTCTTCCTTCCGGACGACGCGGCCGGCGGGGCCTATTGGGTGGTGCTGCTGACGTTCCTGATCCCGGTCGGGTTGATGTTCTCACCTCGGACCCGCCGCTTCGGTCGGTTTATGTGGTTGGGCATTGTGCTGACCGCTGTGGTGGTGATCTGCGTCGCAGGGGTGGTGGTCTGGTGGATCACGAGGCAGGCTTGAGCGACTGGTCGTGACAGGATGGGGACACGATGACCACCCAACTTCCCCTGGTGATGAATGCGCCTCGCGGCCGCGCCAAGCCGCCGGTACACCTGGCTGACCTGTCCATGGACGATCGAGTCGCGCTCGCCAAGGAGCGCGGCCTGCCTGGAATGCGTGCTCGGCAACTGTCCAACCACTACTTCGATCGGCTGGTTTCCGATCCGGACCTGATGACCGACCTTCCGGCCGATCAACGCGCCGAGCTGGTCTCCACGTTCCTGCCGGACCTCATGAACCCGATCCGCACGATGGATGCCGACAAGGGCACCACCGTCAAAACGCTGTGGAAGCTCTTCGACGGCGCACTGGTGGAGTCGGTCCTCATGCGCTACACCGATCGAGCCACTGTCTGTGTCTCCAGCCAAGCAGGTTGCGGGATGGCCTGCCCTTTCTGCGCCACCGGGCAAGGCGGTCTGCAGCGCAACATGTCCACCGCAGAGATCGTCCACCAGGTCGTTGTCGGCGCCCGGGCGATGGCCTCGGGTGAGATTCCAGGCGGGCCTGGTCGGCTTTCCAACGTCGTCTTCATGGGGATGGGTGAACCGCTGGCCAACTACAAGGCAGTGATCGGTGCCGTACGACGCCTCACCGAACCGAGTCCGGCGGGGTTGGGGCTCAGCGCCCGCCATGTCACGGTGAGCACGGTCGGCCTGGTCCCGCGGATTCGGCAGTTGGCCGATGAGGGCATTCCAGTGACGTTGGCGCTGAGTCTGCACGCGCCGGACGACGAGTTGCGCAACGAGTTGGTCCCGATCAACACCCGCTTCTCGGTCGCCGAGACGGTCACGGCAGCCTGGGAGTACGCCGAGAAGACCAAGCGTCGGGTGAGCATCGAATACGCCATGATGCGCGATATCAACGACCACGGCTGGCGGGCGGACCTCTTGGCCGACGTGCTCAATTCCCAGGGCGACTGGGGCTGGGTGCATGTGAACCTGATTCCGCTCAACCCGACCCCCGGCTCGAAGTGGACCGCTTCGGACCCGGCGGTGGAGCGTGAGTTCGTCCGCCGCCTCGAGGCGAAGGGCATCTCCACGACCGTGCGCGACACCCGTGGTCGCGAGATCGACGGCGCCTGCGGCCAGTTGGCTGCCGCCGAATAGCGGATCCCTCGATCGCTCACCTGGTCGGCAACGCCTTTCCGGGTGCGCTGGCATGTAGCCCGTTACCCGAACCGGAAACAGGCCACTCAACGGGCTGGGGCGGCGATGAGTGGACACGTGACATTCACCGACACGTCAACCCGATCCGGGTCCGGCGTCGAGTCAGGCGGCCACGGTGGACCCATGACGAGTCCGAAGTTGCGCGTGCTGGTTGTCAGTGAGTCGTTCCTTCCGCAGATCAACGGGGTCACCAACTCGGTTCGCCGAGTGCTGGAGCATCTGCAAACTACCGGGCATACCGCCGAGCTGATCGCGCCGACGGGGCCGTCGTCCTACGCCGGTGCTCGGGTGCGGACAGCGCGGGGGGCCACCCTGCCGTTCTACCCCGACTTCAAGGTCGGTTTCGAGACCCGTGCCCGACTCCGAGAGGCGATCACCGGTTTCGGCCCGGATGTGATCCATCTGGCCAGCCCGGCCACTCTGGGGTTCCCCACCGCCAGGGTTGCCAGGGAGCTCGCCATCCCCACGGTGGCGATCTACCAGACCGACCTGGTGGGCTTCGCCGACCGCTATCGAGTGCTCCCCGGTGGTGCGCTGGCGGCGGCCGGTCTGACCAAGGCGATCCACCAGTTGGCCGACCTGACGCTGGCCCCCTCGAGCGCCAGCCTGACCCAGTTGGAGGGCCTGGGCATCGACAACTGCCTGCTGTGGCCACGGGGCGTCGACGCCCAACTCTTCAACCCCGCCCGACGCAGCCGGTCCTTGAGAACCCGGCTCGGTGCACCGGAGAAGGTTCTGGTCGGGTATGTCGGTCGCCTTGCAGCCGAGAAGGAGCTCGGTCTGCTCGCCACGCTGGCCGACGACCCGCGCCTCCAACTGGTTCTGGTCGGGTCCGGCCCGGAGGAGTCGCGACTACGTTCGCTGCTTCCCCAAGCCCGGTTCCTGGGAGTGCTTCACGGCGAAGAACTGGCGAGGGCCTACGCCAGCCTCGACGTCTTCGTGCACACCGGACGACACGAGACCTTCTGCCAATCGGCGCAGGAGGCGTTGGCCAGCGGAGTTCCGGTGGTGGCGCCAGATTCGGGTGGTCCGCGAGACCTGGTGGCGTCGGGGAAGACCGGATATCTCTACCGACCCGGCGACGGTGACGACATGGCCAGAATCGTCGCCCTGCTGGCCACCGAGACGCGCTACCGCAAGAAGTTGGGCCGTCAGGCACGAATCAGCGTCCAAGACCGCAGTTGGGCAGCGGTCAACGATGCCCTCATCGATCACTACCGCACCGCAATCAGCGGCCAGAGGGTCCACGCCCCCGTGTCTTGCGCCGTTTGACCACGCCGTTTGACCCTGCCGATGCCTCGACCGGCTAACCTCTGCGGATGCTCGGTTCCAGGTCCAAGTCCAGGCGCATGCTCGGCGCAGCCTCCCTCGTGCTGGCCGCGCTCGGCAGCCAGCTGAGCTGGTCGGCCGACGCTGACGACGACCTCGATCAGGTTCGCGGACCGCTGGTCGAATTCTCTGCCAACGGTGGCTGGTGCTGGTACCAGGACGAACGGGTCGTGGTCGACAGGTCGACCCAGACCCTGCTGGTGGGGTCGGTCGCCAACCGCGACGGCCTGCGAGGAGAGCAGCGCGGTGGCAATGTCGACCTGACCGCCTACACCGCCGACGGTCAGGTCCAGACGACCGTCTTGCACCGTGGCCTGGAGAACGACGATCACGTCGCCCCGGCACTGTGGGTTCGCCCCGACGGCCGCTACCTCGCGATGTACACCAAACATCGCACCGACCGGTTGGTGCGCTACCGAATCAGCCGCAATCCCCATGATGCACGCCACTGGCGCCCGGAGCAGACCTTCGACTTCGATCAGGTTGCCGAGGATGGCTTCGGGGTCACCTATTCCAACCTGATCTATCTCTCCACCGAAAGACGGCTCTACAACTTCGTTCGCGCCGACGGTCGCAGTCCCAACATCATGACCTCCACCGACCTGGGCAACACCTGGAGGTGGCGCGGCCGACTGACCTCGTCGCGAACAGTGGGATACGTCAACGGCTACTTCAAATACTTCTCCAATGGCGTCGACCGCATCGATGTGGTGGCCACCGAGCACCACCCACGCAACTTCAACACCAGCATCTACCACGGCTACATCAAGGCGAAGATGCTGCACCGCTCGGACGGCACGGTCGTGGACAAGAACATCTTCGCGGGCCGCTCGGTGGCCCCACACGACCTGACCCCGGTCTGGCGGGCCGATCCCGAGGACGGCGACCAAAGACTCACCCGCGCGTGGCCGACCGACATCGCCTCTGACGCCAGCGGTCGTCCGGTGATCACCTTCACCGCCAGGGCCGACGATGTTCCTGTCGACTCCGCTGGCCTGCTCGACCACCGCTTCTTCTACGCGACCTGGGCCGCAGGTCGGTGGCGCGCCCTCCAGATCGCCCGGGCGGGCGCCGCCCTGTACGAGGCTGAGGGTGACTACACCGGGCTGGCCGCCATCGATCCGAGCCGGACACGAAGGATCTACATCTCGACACCGGTCGACCCCCGCAGCGCAGAGCCCACCGAGCACCACGAGATCTACCGTGGGGTGACCTCCGACCGCGGCCGAAGTTGGCAGTGGACCGCGGTGACCTGGAACTCCGCCAGCGACAACCTTCGCCCGGTGGTGCCCGTGTGGCGCGGTCGGCACGCCGTGCTGTGGCTTCGCGGCACCTACACCACCCAACACGACTATGACCTTCGCGTGGTAGGTCTCGTCTAGGCTGCTGGGGTGGCATCAGCACTGGCGTCGGGTGAGATCGCGCCGCTCGACGGGGCTTTGCCGGCCGACGCGTTGCGGGCCCTGTCCGGCGCAGACCTCGGGGTCTATATCCATGTTCCGTTCTGTGCGGTGCGCTGCGGATACTGCGACTTCAACACCTACACCGCAACCGAACTCGGCCCGGGCGCCTCGCAGGCCAGTTATGCGGGATCGGCCATTGCCGAACTGGACCTGATGCGGCGACTGTTGCCTGATGCCCCCGAGGTCTCCACTGTGTTCGTCGGCGGCGGCACCCCCACCCTTCTCGATGCCGCTGACCTGGTGTCCCTGCTCGACACCGTCAGGGATCGGTTCGGTCTGAGCGACCTCGCCGAGGTCACCACCGAGGCGAACCCTGACTCGGTGTCACCGGACTCACTCCGGCAACTCCGAGATGGGGGCTTCACCCGGATCTCGTTCGGCATGCAGTCCGCGGTGCCCCAGGTGCTGGCGACTCTGGATCGCACCCACGATCCTGCCCGGGTGCCGCTGGCGGTCGAATGGGCGCGCGCGGCCGGCTTCGAACAGGTCTCCCTGGACGTCATCTACGGAACGCCGGGCGAGTCGCTGGGCGACTGGGAGCGCACCCTCGACGCGGTCGTCGGTTGCGCCCCGGACCACGTGTCGGCCTACTCCCTGATCGTGGAGGAGGGGACCGCGCTGGCCCGTCGTGTCCGACGCGGGGAACTGCCGATGCCGGACGAGGACGACCTGGCCGACAAGTATCTGGTCGCCGACGACCGCCTCAGTGCTGCCGGGTTGCAGTGGTACGAAGTCTCCAACTGGTCGCGTCCCGGGGCCGAGTGTCGGCACAATCTGGCCTACTGGACCTCGCAGAACTGGCTCGGCATCGGCCCCGGAGCGCACGCCCATGTCGGTGGGGTCCGCTGGTGGAACCTCAAGCACCCCTCGGCATACGCCCGCAGGCTCGCAGAGGGGACCAGTCCTGCGCATGCTCGTGAAGTGCTCGATGACCACGACCGGCTGGTCGAGCGGGTGCTCCTGGAGGTGCGGCTGCGGGCCGGGCTCGACCTGAACCTGCTGACGGCCGGGCCGATCGCAGCCGTTGTGGGGGACGGACTGGCCGTGGTCCGGGGTGATCGGCTGGTCTTGACCAGGCGCGGCAGGCTGCTGGCCGATGCGGTGGTGCGAACGCTGCTGGCCTGAGGCTGCACTCAGGCCGTGACGAAGTCGATCAGTTCCTCGACCCGGCCCAGCACAGCGGGCTCCAGGTCGTCGTAACTGGTCACCTTCGACAAGATGAACTGCCAGGCGCGAGCGATGTCGGCCTGGTCGCGGGCGGGCCAGCCCATGTGTTTGCAGATTCCCTTCTTCCACTCCATCGAGCGCGGGATCCGCGGCCACTCGTGAAGTCCGAGTCGGGACGGCTTGACTGCCTGCCAGACGTCGATGAACGGATGTCCGACGATGAGCACATGGTCGGACTGGAGTCCTTCGGCGATCCGCGATTCCTTGGAGCCTGGCACCAGGTGGTCCACCAGTACGCCGGCACGGCGATCGGGTCCGGGGGCGAAGTCGGACAACTGCTCACCCAGATCGTCGATTCCGCCCAGGTATTCGACCACCACCCCCTCAATGCGCAGGTCGTCGCCCCAGACTCGCTCGACCAGTTCAGCGTCGTGGCGACCCTCGACGAAGATCCTCGAGGCCTTGGCCACTCGAGCTCGAGCCGACGGCACGGCGATCGAACCTGATGCGGTGCGGGTCGCAACGCCGGCTGTGCCGCGGGCCGGAGGTTGCAGAATCACGGGCCTGCCGTCCAACAGGAAACCCGGGCCGAGCGGGAACGACCGACGTTTCCCGCGACGGTCCTCGAGGGTGAGGGTGTCCAGATCGCGATCGACCGCGACGATCTCCCCGCACCAGTCGGTGGTGACCTCCTCGACCACGGCACCCAACTCGGCGATCGCCGGGGTGGCGCGGCCACGAGCAGGTGCACGCCAGTCGGAATTCAAGACGTCGGGGCCGTAGCGCATGGAGACAATCATCCCAGTAGCCCCAGGCACAACTCGCGCCACACGCGCCGTGGAGCCGGAAAACTCCGGTAACGAGGTTCGGACCCGATTGGCCGGCCGGGGTAGCATTGGCACTCATCAAGCGCGAGTGCCAGTGAGACGGCCGCACAGCCGTCACGCCACTGGGGCCGCGATCGCGGGAAGGGGTGTCGCAGATGCAGGACCGAAGGCACGCAGTCCTCCGCGCCATCATCGAGGACTACGTCGCCACCGAAGAGCCGGTCGGCTCCAAGGCCCTCGTCGAGCGACACGGGCTCGGGGTGAGCCCGGCGACGGTGCGCAACGACATGGCCGCCCTCGAAGACGAGGGCTACATCACCCAACCCCACACCAGCGCCGGTCGCGTCCCCACCGACAAGGGCTACCGCCTCTTCGTCGACGGCCTGACCAGCATCAAGCCGATGTCCTCCGCGGAACGGCGCGCCATCGCGTCGTTCCTGGACGGCGCAGTCGATCTGGACGACGTCGTCCAGCGGTCGGTGCGCTTGCTGAGCCAGTTGACCCGCCAAGTCGCCATCGTGCAGTACCCCACCCTGAGTCGATCCACGGTGCGTCATATCGAGTTGGTTCCGGTCACCGCCGCCAGAGTGATGCTGGTGGTGATCTTGTCCACCGGACGAGTCGAGCAACGCATCGTCGACATCGGTGTCGACCACGACGAGACTTCGCTGGCCGACCTGCGCGCCCGACTGAACGCGGCGACCGACTCCTTGGTGATCGCCGACGCCGTCACCGCGCTGCGTCATCTGGTCACCGAATTGCCCGCCAGTGCCCCACTGGTCGACACCCTCATCGATGCGATGGTCGACCACCGGGCCGACGAGCGCATCGCGGTGTCGGGGGCGTCCAACCTGGCCCGCTTCGGCGACTCGTTCGACACCGCGGTCCGCCCACTGCTGGAGGCACTGGAGGAACACGTGGTGCTGTTGAAGCTGATGGGTGAGGCGACGGCGGGTGGTGCCGTCACGGTGCGGATCGGTGCCGAAGGTCCCTACGAGCAACTCTCCTCCACGTCGGTGGTCACCACCGGATACGGCCCTCGCGATGAGGCCATCGCCTCGCTCGGGGTGGTCGGGCCGACCAGGATGGACTATCCCCAGACCATGTCGACCGTGCGCGCGGTCGCCACCTACGTGTCACGAATTCTCGATGAAGGCTGAGTTGGGCCAGTCGAGCGAGCCGCGAGCAGCCAAACCAGCAACACCCCTATGTCCCTGATCATCCACGAGTTTGAGAAGATTCCAGCCTGATGAATCCTGACCTGTATGCCGTGCTCGGTGTCGACCGCGACGCCGACGCCGATGCCATCAAGAAGGCCTACCGGAAACTGGCGCGACAACTGCACCCCGATATCAACCCCGACGAGGCGTCCCAGGAACGTTTCAAGGAGGTCACCCGGGCCTACGAAGTGCTCTCGGACCCGCACAAGCGCGCTTCCTATGACCGCGGCGGAGATCCCTTCGGTGGCGGTTTCGGTGGCCAGGGAGCCGGACCGGGCGGCGGGTTCTCCTTCACCGACATCATGGATGCCTTCTTCGGTGGCAACGCCGGATCGGCGTCGGGCAACCGGGGTCCGCGACCTCGGGCCAGACGCGGTCAGGATGCCTTGGTTCCGCTGGAGATCGAGTTGGCCGAAGCGGCCTTCGGGGGTGTCCACGAACTCAGGATCGACACCGCCGTCGTCTGCGAGGTCTGCAGCGGCTCGGGTGCTGCGGCTGGAAGCCACCCGGAGACCTGCAGCACCTGCCGGGGCGCGGGCGAGGTGGCCCACGTTCAGCGGTCCTTCCTCGGGGAGATCCGGACCCTGCGGCCGTGTGCTGCCTGCCGGGGCTTCGGCTCGGTCATCAAGAACCCGTGCCGCGAGTGCGCCGGGGACGGTCGGGTACGCACTCGTCGGACGTTGACCGTGAAGATCCCGGCCGGGGTCGACACGGGCACCCGGGTGCAGTTGCCCGAACAGGGCGAGGTGGGCCCCGGGGGTGGGCCCTCGGGTGATCTCTATGTCGAGATTCGGGTTCAGCGCCACCCGGTCTTCACCCGGGAGGGCAACAACCTGCACTGCACCGTGACGCTGCCGATGACTGCGGCCGCGCTAGGGACCTCGCTGACCCTCCCCACCCTCGAGGCCGATCTGGACGACCCCGACTTGGCGGCGGAGTCGTCGTTCGAGTTCGACGTGCCGGCAGGCACCCAGTCCGGCATGCAATCGATGCTGCGCGGTCGCGGAGTCCCCGGCCTGAGGGGTGGGCGGGGCGACCTGATCATCACCGTGGCGGTCGAAACGCCGACCAAGCTGGACGCCGAGCAGGAGGACCTGCTTCGCAAGTTGGCCGAACTTCGTGACGAGACCCAGCCTGTGACCCAGATGCGCAGCGAGCCGCACGGGTTCTTCGGCAAGATCCGCGACGCCTTCGGGGGGCACTGAACCGATGAGTCTGCCGGTTCACCAACACCCGGACCTCACCGAGGCGAGGATCGGCGACCTGATCGAACTGATCGGTGACGAGGCGCATCACGCGGTGGCGGTACGCCGGCTCCGGGTGGGTGAATCGGTCGTCCTGACCGACGGTCGCGGCACCTCGGTGACCGGCCAGATCACCCAGACCGGCAAGCAGGCGTTGTGGCTCCGGGCCGACCAGGTTCGACGCGACGAGCAGCCGTCTCCCTCGATCACGGTCGTGCAGGCCATTCCCAAGGGGGAGCGTGGCGAGTTGGCGGTCGAGGTGCTCACCGAGATCGGTGTCTCCCGGATCGTGCCCTGGGCCGCCTCGCGCTCGGTTGCGATCTGGAAGGGCGACCGAGCCGAGAAGTCGCTGGCCAAGTGGCGCGGCGCTGCCGTCCAAGCGGCCAAACAGGCCCGACGGACTTGGTTTCCCGAGGTCGACTCGATGCAGTCCACCTCTGGCGTGCTGGACTTGATCACCGCCTCGGACGTTGCGATCGTGCTCCATGAAGAGGCCGGCCGGCCGTTGTCGTCGATCGACTTCTCGGGACGGTTGCTGGTCGTCGTCGGGCCCGAGGGTGGGCTGTCCGAGGACGAAGTGGGATCCTTCGAGACGGCTGGAGCCGTCGCGGTCCGGCTGGGCGAGGAGGTGCTCCGCACCTCCACCGCAGGGGTTGCGGCGGTGGCCGCGATCCTCAGCCGAACCGCCCGCTGGGGCGCCTGACTCTGCGAACCCCGCCCCGTCAGCCGGACGACCAGGACGGACAACCCATCCCGGTCACTGGATCACGAAGGTCCGGTCATCTCGGGTCGGGCCAGCCCCTTCCGAACCACCGGAAGGGTCGTCGGTGGAGACCGTCAGCGTGTAACTGCCCGGCGCCAGATCCGCGACGTCGATGGTCCCGGAGAACGGGTACAGCGCGTCGAGCCAGCCCTCGGCCTGGAAGAAACCCTGGTCGACCGTCTTTCCAGAGTCGTCAGTGATGGTCCACGGGACGGTCGCCTCGAACGAACTCGACAGACCGTCGACGTCCAAGGTTGCCGAGGTCACCACGGTGCCCTCGACCGGGGTGAGCAGATTGGCCAGGCCGGCCACGTCGAGGAAGTCGGCCTTGCGCACCCCTCGACTGGTGTCCACCCCGAGCAACGTCGTGGGCACCCCGTTCTGGACGACATACAAGCGCGGGCTCCAGCGGTCCTGCGACGCGGTCAGGGTGTAGATGACCGACTGCACTGCCAGGATCGCCTCCGACTTCGACAGCGAGCCCCGCTCGGTCCAGGTCGATTCCGGGCCGATGTCGATCGTCAGGGCCCGGCGCGCGACGCCGTTGGCGGCGATCGTGGCGTCTCCACCGGTCGGCAGCAGCGTCTGGTAGTCGGGGTCGGCCGGAGTTTGCTCCACAGCGGCCAAGGCAGCGTTGAGCAACGTCTCCTGATCGGCTCCGGTAGGGGCCAGCGCAGTCGGCTCCCCGAACAGCCGCAGGCCCTGCGGCGCCGGCGCTGCGAAGTAGACGACGCCCCAGGCCGAGTCCGGTGGTGCGGACTCCGAAGTGGATTCGGTCGGGCTCGGGGAGGATGTGGTCGACGACGTGCCGCCACTGCTCGGGTCGGTCGCCGTGCTCTGCGTCGGGTCGGCCTGCGGAACCACCTCGGCGCCGCATCCGGCGACCAGGGCGAAGACGGCGAGGGTCGAGATGGCCAGAGGAGCAGTGCGGGCGCGCATATTCCAATCCTCGCGCGCCCCAGCCCGCCACCGCTACCCAACACGCGCTGCGGTCGCAATCGTGACCTTCGATCTGGCTAGGCTGGCGCCATGGACTGCATCTTCTGCGCAATCATCACCGGCGACCTTCCGGCCAGCGTTGTGCATCGCACCGAGCGTGTCATTGCGATCCGCGACATCAATCCTCAGGCTCCGGTGCACGTGCTGGTCATCCCGATCCCGCACGCGCCCAACGCGGCAGCCACTGCGCAATCTGACCCTGCGTTGATCGGCGAGATGGTCATCGCGGCAGCCGCGGTCGCCGAACAGGAGGGCGTCACCGACTACCGACTGCTCTTCTGCACCGGTGCCGAGGCCGGCCAGACCGTGTTCCACACCCACCTGCATCTGTTGGCCGGAACGACCTTGGCTGAGCGACTGGTGTGAGCCGCGTAGAATTCGGGGCAATGAACTCCAGACAGTCCGCTACCCCAGATCCGTCCGGCCGAGGCTCGACCGCCAAGCACACCATGGTTGTGCCCAGCAGCGTCGACATGGTCGCCGTGCTCGGGCCCGCCGATGAGTTCCTGGGCACCATCGAGGCGAACTTCGACGCTGACGTCCACGTGCGGGGAAACCGCATCACGGTCCAGGGTGAGCCCCACGAGATTGCGCAGATCGAGCGACTGCTCGAGGAAATGGTGACCCTGATCCGGACAGGGCAGGGGCTCAGTTCCGAGGCTGTGGAACGGATCATCTCCATGCTCCGCACCGAAACGAACGAGCGCCCGGCCGAGGTGTTGAGCCTCAACATCCTGTCCAACCGGGGACGGTCGATCCGGCCCAAGACCCTGAACCAGAAACGGTATGTCGATGCCATCGACCGACACACCGTCACCTTCGGGATCGGGCCGGCCGGCACTGGCAAGACCTATCTGGCCGTTGCGAAAGCCGTCCAGGCGTTGCAGTCCAAACAGGCAACCAGGATCGTCCTGTCTCGGCCTGCGGTCGAGGCCGGCGAGAAACTGGGGTTCTTGCCAGGGACGCTGACTGAGAAGATCGACCCATACATGCGACCGCTCTATGACGCGTTGCACGACATGCTTGACCCCGAGTTGATTCCCAAACTGATGACGGCCGGGACCATTGAGATTGCCCCGCTCGCCTTCCTGCGAGGCCGAACCCTCAACGACGCCTTCGTGATTCTCGACGAGGCCCAGAACACCACGCCGGAACAGATGAAGATGTTCTTGACCCGACTTGGTTTCGGATCGAAGATCGTGGTCACCGGGGACTCCACCCAAAACGACCTGCCCAACGGGCAGCGGTCGGGGCTCGGTGCGGTGGAGGAGATCCTCAGCGGAGTCGACGACATCAGCTTCAACCGGCTGACCAGCCACGACGTGGTCCGGCACCGCCTGGTCGGCAAGATCGTGGCTGCCTACGAAGACTTCGACGCCCAACGCGACGCGAGCCGGCACGACGTCGACCAGGCTCGGCGCGACACCCGACATCGCACGGATCCGAGGTGACGGTGCCGGTGACCATCGAGATCCTCAATGAGTCCGGTGTCGAGATCGACAACGAACACTTCGCCACCCTGTCGCGCTTCGTGCTCGACCGCATGGGTGTCCACCCGCTGGCCGACCTGTGCATCAAGTTCGTCGACGAGCCGACCATCGCCGAACTCAACGAGCGCTGGATGGGCACGACGGGACCGACCGACGTGCTCAGCTTTCCGATGGACGAGTTGCGTCCCGGACTGGTCGACTCCGAGCCGGAGGAGGGAGTGCTCGGCGACATGATGATCGCGCCGAGCATCGCCGAGACTCAGGGAGCCAGAACCGGCCACGGCACCGTGCCTGAACTGGAGTTGCTGACCGTTCACGGCATCTTGCATCTGCTGGGATTCGATCACGGGGAACCCGTGGAGCATGCCGAAATGTTCGGGTTGCAGGCACAGTTGCTGGAGTCCTTCGGGTCCCGCGCGATCGCACCCGAGTGAGCGGCGCGTGACTGACGCCGTGGATTCTGGCGATGAGTGACACCGCGGTGACGACCCACGCTCTTCTGATTGCGTGCGCGGCAGCGCTGGTGGCGCTCGCTGGCCTGCTGACGGCCGCAGACGCTGCCATCTCAGGCTTCTCGCGGGCCCGGGCAGCAGAGCTCGCCGAGGAATCCAAGGCCGGCTCGAGCAGACTGCTGACGATTCTCGACGATCCCAAGCGTTACTTGAACACCGCACTGTTCGTCGAACTTCTCTGCGAGGTCGCGGCCATCGTGATCGTCACCCTCATGTTCAACGACACCTTCGACGGGCGCTGGGTGCCTGCCACGGGTGCCTCGATCGCGGTGATGCTGGTGGTCAGCTTCGTAGTGATCGGGGTTGGTCCCCGCACCCTTGGGCGGCAGCACAACGAGACGGTCGCGTTGTGGTCGGCGTGGCCACTGATCATGACCACCCGGGTGCTCGGGCCGGTGCCGACCATGCTGATCTGGATCGGAAACGCGCTCACGCCCGGCAGGGGATTCCGGGAAGGCCCGTTCAACACCGAGACCGAACTGCGTGAGATGGTCGACCTCGCCGAAGCATCCGCGATGATCGAGGCAGGTGAGCGTCGGATGATCCAGTCGGTCTTCGAACTCGGCGACACCACAGCCCGCGAAGTGATGGTGCCCCGCGGGGACGTGATCTTCATCGAACGGCACAAGAACCTGCGCCAGACCATGTCGCTCTTCATACGCAGCGGATTCTCCCGGATTCCGGTGGTGGACGACAATCTGGACAACATCGTCGGTTTCGCCTACCTCAAGGACCTGGTGAGACGGGACTTCGAAGCCCCCGAGGTGGAGACCACCCAACGGGTCGACGAGGTGATGCGCGAACCAGTCTGGGTGCCCGAGTCCAAGCCTGTCGACGCACTGCTCTCCCAGATGCAGGCACTCAGGCAGCACATCGCGGTCGTGGTCGACGAATACGGCGGCACCGCAGGTCTGATCACCATCGAAGACATCTTGGAGGAGATCGTCGGCGAGATCACCGACGAATACGACACCGACTATCGCGACCCCGTGCTGCTGGCCGATGGTGCCATCCGGGTGCCGGCCAGGTTCCTGGTCGACGATCTCGAAGAGTTCGTCGGATTCGACGTCAGCGAGGACGACGTCGACTCGGTCGGCGGTCTGATGGCCAAGCATCTGGGCCTGGTGCCCATTCCCGGTGCAGCGGTCGAGGCCCACGGACTCCGTTTCGTCGCCGAGGGCACCACCGGTCGACGCAATCGCATCCACACTGTCTTGATCAGTCGAGTTGATCGATGAGCCGAGTTGAAGCAGAGCCCGAGGAGAAACCATGAGTCTGGCTGCCGAGGACGCGAAGCTAGTCACCCTGGCGCGGGCCACCCGCGCCCGAACCGGAGCCGCCGAGGGTGCCGCGATCCGTGACCTCGATGGACGCACCTACGCCGCAGCCACCGTCGACATGGCCTCGTTGCAGGTCTCGGCCATCGCGGTGGCTGTGTCGATGGCTGTTGCGTCGGGGTCGACCGGCCTGGAAGCGGTGGTGCTGCTTACCGACGAACCAACGGCCTCGGATCGCGATCTGGCGGTGATCGCCGAGTTCGCTCCGTCGGCGTCGGTGCTGGTCAACCCCTGACTGCCGGCCCGGCCGAAATCGGATCTGGGCCGATCTGGGCCGATCGGGGCGCGAGATCGGGGTGCGAGATCGGTAAAGTTCGAGCCGCCACCCGAGCCCTGAAACCCCGCAGTGACGGCTCAGGAGTAACCTGCGTCGGGTGACGCATGTTGTCGGAATCGATCAGCACCGTGCGGCCGTCGAGAAACTGAAGGCCTCCTATCGCGCCATCCCCTCCGGATCGCGAATTCGTTTGGCCAAGCCGACGACCAACCTGTTCCGTGCCCGCACCCACGACCCTGCCCCCGGATTGGACGTCAGTGGGCTGACTGGAGTGGTTTCGGTCGATCCCATCGCCGCTACCGCCGACGTGCAGGGCATGTGCAGTTACCAGGCACTGGTCGAGGCCACTGTCCCGCACGGGCTCATCCCGCTGGTGATCCCGCAGTTGAAGACCATCACTCTTGGCGGAGCGGTGACCGGGATGGGCATCGAGTCGACGAGTTTCCGCAATGGTCTTCCCCATGAGTCGGTGCTGGAGATGGACATCTTCACTGGCGCCGGCGATGTGGTCACCGTCGGTCCCGGCGACGACTTGTTCGAGGCGTTCCCCAACTCCTACGGGAGCCTGGGCTACGCGACCCGGCTTCGCATTCGACTGGAGCGGGTGCCGGGCTGGGTCGCTGTGCGGCACCTGCGCTTCGACGATGCAGAGGTGATGGCAAAGACCTTCGCCCAGATCGTCGAGGACCGAGAGTACGACGGCGTGCGCGTCGACGGCCTCGACGGCATCGCGTTCGCACCCGGGGAGCTTTACGCAACGTTGGCAACCTGGACCGACGATCCGACCCGATCGCCCAGCGACTACACCGGTCAGCAGATCTACTTCCGGTCGGTCCAGGAGCGCGAGACCGACCTGCTCACCATGCGCGACTACATCTGGCGCTGGGACACCGACTGGTTCTGGTGCTCGGGCGCCTTCGGTGCCCAGAACCCTCTCATCCGGCGGATCTGGCCGCGCCGCTTGCGGCGCAGCGACGTCTACATGAAACTCCTTGGCCTGGACCGCAGATTCTCCATCGCCGACCGGCTCGACCGGCGCGCCGGACGTCCACTGCGCGAACGAGTGGTCCAAGACGTCGAGGTGCCCATCGAGAAGTTGGGTGAGTTCCTCGACTGGTTCGACCGCGTCGTCGCAATGCGACCGGTCTGGCTGTGTCCCTTGGTCTCGACCGGTATCGCAGACACCGGTCGACGATGGCCCCACTATCCGCTCCAGCCCGGCCGGCTCTATGTCAATGCCGGCTTCTGGGGCACCGTCCACGTCGGCGCCGACCGCGACGACGCGCCGATCAACCGAGCGATCGAGGCGAAGCTGCCCGAACTCGACGGCCACAAGTCCCTGTACTCCGAGGCGTTCTACGACGCCGAGGTGTTCAACACCCTCTATGACACCGACGGGCTCTGGGCCGTCAAACAGAAATACGACCCGGACAACCGTCTAAGCACCCTCTATGACAAGGCAGTGAAGCGGCACTGACCGCGGAAAGGCAAACGATGACGATCGCTGAGACCATCAACTCACTCTTTACCGGCGGACTGCCGTTCCAGTTGTCGGCGTACGACGGCAGCACGGCTGGGGGCAGCGCGGTCGGCCCGGACGGAGCCGAGTTGGGATTGGAACTGGCCAACGAGCGCGGGCTGAGCTACATCCTGTCGGCGCCGGGCGACCTGGGGCTCGCCCGCGCCTACGTCAGCGGTGACCTGATCATGCATGGCGTGCACCCGGGCGATCCGTATCCGTTGCTCAAGCTGATCGTCGGCAACACCGACTTCGCGCGCCCGAGTCCCGTGGACATGGTTCGTCTGGTCCGCAACCTCGGGCTGCGCAACTTCATCCCGCCGCAGCCTCCGCCGGAGGAGCACCTGCCGTTCTGGCGCTCCAAGCTCGAGGGGCTGCGTCGACACAGCCCGGAGCGTGACGCGGATGCCATCGCTCACCACTATGACGTCTCCAACACCTTCTACGAATACGTTCTCGGGCCTTCGATGACCTACACCTGCGCGGTGTTTCCCACTGAGGACGCCACACTGGAGGAAGCGCAGTTCGCCAAGTACGACCTCATCTGCAAGAAGGTGGGGCTCGAGCCCGGCATGCGACTGCTGGACGTCGGCTGTGGCTGGGGCGGGATGGTCCGTCACGCGGCTCAGCATTACGGCGTCGAGGTGCTCGGCGTGACACTCTCGGCCGAACAGGCCGGCTGGGGTCAGCAAAGGGTCAAAGAAATGGGTCTGGACCACATCGCCGAGGTCCGCCACTGCGACTACCGCGACGTTGCCGAGTCAGACTTCGATGCCGTCAGTTCCATCGGGCTCACCGAACACATCGGCGTCAAGAACTACCGAGCCTACTTCGGTTCGCTCGCCGCGAAAGTGAAGCCGGGCGGCAGGATCCTCAACCATTGCATCACCCGCAACTCCAACCTCGGTAAGGCCACAGCCGGGTCGTTCATCGACCGCTATGTGTTCCCGGACGGCGAACTCGCCGGGTCGGGCACCCTCATCACCGCGGCTGAGAACGTCGGTCTCGAGGTGCAGCACCACGAGAACTTCAGGGTCCACTATGCCAAGACCCTCGCCGGTTGGTGCCGCAATCTGGCCCAGCACTGGGACGCCTGCGTCGCCGACGCGGGTCTGGGCACCGCCAAGGTGTGGGGGCTGTACATGGCCGGGTCGCGGATCGGTTTCGAAACCAACGAGATCCAACTTCACCACGTGCTGGCCACCAAGACGGTCGACGGAAACTCCCACTACCCGCTGCGCCACCGGTTCTGAGGGTTTCGTCCGGCGCAGTTGCCGGGCGATAGCCTGAGCCGGTGAGCAGGACACCACAGACGTTCCCAGCACGGGTGACCGCCCGCGAGCAGGTCAGCGATCACTTGGTCAGGCTCCGGGTCGATGCTCCCGAGTTCGGCTCGACCGGCATCCCAGACGAATGGGTCGGCGTGATCGTCCCGGGCCAGTTCCAATCCCGGTACTACACGGTCAAGCAGATCGACGGCTCGTCGTTGACCTTCGACGTCGTCGTCCACGATGTCGGGCTGGTCACCGAGTGGGCACGGCGTGACGTGGTCGGTGACGTGGTCACTCTGTCCGAAGCCAAGGGCTCCTTCGCACCGGCCGTGGGAGCCGAGTGGCTGATGCTGGTCGGTGATCTGACCGCGCTGCCGGCGATGGCCAGGATCAGCGCGTCGACCGACCTGCCGGTCAAGGTGTGGGCCGAGGTTCCAGACGACCTGAGCGGCTACCTGCCCGACCATGTCGAGGTCACCTGGAGCGCGCCGCCGTGGCCTGGCGGCTCTGACCTCGCCCGCGTTGTCGAGGACATCGAATGGCCGCAGGGGCCCGGCTACTTCTGGATGGCTGGCGAGTCCGGCCAGATGCGCTCGATCCGCAAACACCTGATGCGCGAGCGCCGACTACCCTCCGACGCCTACCACGTGATGGGCTACTGGCGGGGCGGGTCGGTTCGCCAGCCCCGCGCCATCGACCCCGGGCCGATCTGGCGCGAAGGTCAGCGTCTCGGTCTGTCCGACGCGCAGATCTGGCAGCAGTACGACCAGGCCAGCCAACAGTGAGGACCAGGAGCATCACCCATGTTTGAGTTTCCCGACGGCTATCGCTCCGGCTTCGCCTGCTTCGTAGGTCGCCCCAACGCCGGCAAGTCGACCCTGACCAACGCCATGGTGGGGCGCAAGGTCGTCATCACTTCGGACAAACCGCAGACCACCCGCACGGTGGTCCGGGGCATCGTGCACCGCCCGGACGGGCAGTTGGTGTTGGTTGACACCCCCGGCCTTCACCGGCCTCGGACACTGCTCGGCGAGCGACTCAACGACCTGGTCCGGACCACCTGGGCCGAGGTCGACGTGGTTGCCGTCTGTTTCCCCAGCGACGAGAAGATCGGTCCCGGCGACCGTTTCATCGTCAACGAGCTCAGCAAGGTTCGGCGGACTGTCAAGATCGCGGTGGCCACCAAGACCGATCTGGTCTCACCGGAGCGGATCGCCGAACATCTGCTCGACATTGCTGCCCTCGGCACCGACGTAGGTTTCGAATGGGGTGAGGTCGTCCCGGTCTCCTCCGTGAGTGGGGACCAGGTCGACCTGCTCGGCAACCTGCTCATCGAGATGATGCCCGAGGGTCCGCCGCTGTATCCCGAGGGGGACCTGACCGACGCTCCGGAGGAGCTCCTGGTCGCCGATCTCATTCGTGAGGCGTCGCTGGACGGGGTCCGCGACGAGCTCCCCCACTCGATTGCGGTGGTGGTCGATGAGATGGAGCTGCGAGCCGACCGCCCCGACGACAAGCCTCTGCTGGACGTGCACGCCTCTATCTATGTCGAACGCGACTCCCAGAAGGGCATCATCATCGGGAAGAAGGGCGCCAGACTCAAGGACGTCGGAACGCGCTCCCGGGCCTCCATCGAGGCCTTCATGGGTACGCCGGTCTATCTGGACCTTCACGTCAAGATCGCCAAAGACTGGCAGCGCGATCCTCGGCAGTTGCGCAAACTGGGGTTCTAGGAGCCGGGTCGTCGTGGAGTCCCTGCCGCAGGGAGTCAGACCGGTGCCCAGCACAGGCCCCAGGTTTGCCCGCTGGTCCACTGTTCGGCCGAGGGCCACTCGTACCCCCATGCGAAGTCGAGTGCATTGTCGGCCACATCTTGGGCGGCATCCTGGCAGATCTGCTGGCCGGCGGCGGTGACCGAGTCGACCCCGGGATAGTCGCCCGCAGGCAGATCGACCGACCGCAACACCCGCCAGGTGTGCTCACGACTGCAGACGACTCGCTCGAAATCGTCGCTGTCGGGGGACGCCGTTCCACACATCCGGTAGGTCGCCAGCACCGACGGATCCGCCATGTCACCTGCCAGCCCTCCAGTGAACTCGGCGAGTTCGGAGTCGGTGGCGACGGCGATCACGTCGCACCGGAACCAGTTCGATCCTGAGCTCGCCTGGTCACGGTTGGGGGCGAACCACACCGAACGCAGCATGGTGAGCCGCAGGTCCTCGGCCGTCAGCCCGAGGAACCCTGGTAGGGCACTTCGACACCGCGCCGCCGTGGCGGTTCGCACCCGGTCGGAGTCGCTGGCCAGCAGATGATGATCCACCGTGGTGGTCAGCTCACCGACCAGAAAGGTCTGCGAGGTGTGCGCCTGCCCGCACCCGACGGCCTCTTGGGTGGCAGACGGGGCGAGTGCGTCCTGGTAGTCGAGGGCGTAACACGCACGGTCGGCCGGCGCCGGGTCCGGCTGGGCCACGGCGGGCCGGGTCGGTTCGACCGGCGGGGGTTCGACGGTCCCGCCGCTGCACCCCGACATCGTGACCGCAAGGACCAAGCCGAGCATGCCCGCCCGGGTCATTCGCTGGTTCGTGCCCAACACACCGACCTCCGGTTACCGGCCTGCCATTGGTTCTGTCCGTACCAGGTGTAGCCCAGGTCATAGCCGACCGGATAGCCGAGCCAAGCGCTCACCGACGCCGAACAGTACTGGCGGGTCAAGCGAGCCACGCTTCGGTCGCCGGGGTAGGGGTCGCCGGGTTCGCCGACCTTGATGGTCGTGACCGCACGCCAGTCGTGCGGGTTGGAGCAGGCCACTCGCACAGCCTGGTCGTCAAGGTTCGCCCCTCGCGCACAGATCATCCACTCGTCGGTCTCGGGGAGGCTGAGCAGGCCCCTGGTCCTGGCGGGCAGTTCAGTCAACGGTGAGGTCTGGCCGACCAGGTCGCAGCGATAGGTCCGGTCGCCGTCCGACCATGCCGAACCGGTGGGCCTCCACCACGCCCAGGTGAGCACCGAGCGCATGGCCCGTGAGGCGTCGGCACCGGTCCACTCTTCGAACTGTTCGTTGCATTCTTGATACAGCCACCGGTCCAGTGCTGGGTCGTCTCGTTGGGTGAAGGAGTCCGGGATCGAGCCCACGGACATGGTCTGGGCCGTGTGCGGATCCGCGCAGGCCACCACGGCGGCGTCGTTGGACAACTCGGCCAGAGTCTGTTCCTGGAGATAGCGGCACTGCCCGACCTCGGGCGGCGCGGCTTGGGCGTCGCCGCCGGCGCTACATCCGGCGAGGCAGCCGAACAGCAGCGTCGTCGCAACAGCCCAGCGGATCACCCGGCGATCCTAGACGCTCACGCCATCAGGTTCGCGGCTACCGTGGCGCCGAGTTCGCGGGCCCGTTCTTCGGCCGGTAGGTCGACTTCGCCGAGCACGTCCAGAACCGGCGCACAGCGACGCCACCCCAGCGCCTTCACAATGGAGGTGACCGAGCGGATTCCCCCAGTGGTGTCGAACCGGCCATGGACCCACATCCCGAAGGGCCGGCCGGCTGTGGACCCGGTGCCCGCCGACGCGGCCCCGGCTGGGTCCAGCGCACCGCCGACCGATACGAAGGTGGAGTCGAAGAAGTGCTTCAACGCTCCTGACATGTAGCCGAAGTGGACCGAGGTTCCCAGCAGATACCCGTCCGCGGCGAGAACGTCGTCCGCGCCGGCTGCCAGTGCCTCGACGACCCGGACCTCGACTCCGATGATCTGTGGATCCTGGGCGCCTGCCACTACGGCGTCGAGCAGCGCCCTGGTCGACCGGGTCGGGGAGTGGTGCACCACCAGCAATGAGGCCATGTGACCAGTCAAGCGCACGTGCGCTATGGTGGAGCCACCATGACGCGTGCGCTCCTGCTTCTTCGCAGCCGCAGCGAGGTCTGACAGCCAGGATCTTCTGGGCCGGCCCCCTCGCTGCGGAGTTGCTGTGCGACCCGAAACAGCCTGCGACCGGCGGCCCCTCCTCGAGAACCTGAGATTGAGTCATGACCAACCTGAGCAACAACGCCAACAACCAGAAGCCATCGCCGATGCCGATCGGCCGCTACACGGCTTTCGAGCCCGTCGACGTACCCGACCGGACGTGGCCGAACACCAAGATCACCAAGGCGCCTCGCTGGCTGTCCACCGACTTGCGAGACGGCAACCAGGCACTCATCGACCCGATGACGCCGAACCGCAAGCTATCGATGTTCGAACTGTTGGTCTCCATGGGCTACAAGGAGATCGAGGTCGGCTTCCCCTCGGCCAGCCAGACCGACTTCGATTTCGTGCGCAAGTTGATCGACGAGGACCGGATCCCTGACGACGTCCAGATCTCGGTGCTGACCCAGGCTCGCGAAGACCTCATCGAACGCACCGTGGACTCGCTGGTAGGTGCGCCCCGCGCCACCGTGCACCTCTACAACGCCACGGCGGAATTGTTCCGCCGGGTGGTGTTCGGGGTGTCCCCCGAGGAGTGCATCGCGATCGCGACCCGCGGCACCGAGATCGTGATGAAGTATGCCGAGCAACGCTTGGGCTCGATCGTCGGCACCGAGGACTTCGGATATCAGTACAGCCCGGAGATCTTCACCCAGACCAATACCGACTTCGCCGTCGAGGTCTGCGAGCGGGTCAGCGACATCTGGCAACCCGAGCCGGGACGGGAGATCATCCTGAATCTGCCTGCCACGGTGGAGATGTCCACACCCAACACCTACGCCGACCAGATCGAATACTTCGGGCGTCAGTTGAGCCGCCGTGAGGTGAGCGCGATCAGCCTGCACCCGCACAACGACCGCGGCACCGCGGTGGCGGCCACCGAACTGGCGCTGATGGCTGGTGCCGACCGCGTCGAGGGCTGTCTGTTCGGGCACGGCGAGCGCACCGGCAACGTCGACTTGGTCACTGTCGGCATGAACCTGTTCAGCCAGGGCATCGACCCCCAGATCGACTTCTCCACCATCGACGAGATCCGTCGCACTGTGGAGTACGCCACCAACCTGCCGGTCCACCCGCGGCACCCGTATGCGGGCGACCTGGTCTACACCGCCTTCTCCGGCTCCCACCAGGATGCCATCAAGAAGGGCTTGGAGGATCTGGAGCGCAAGGCCGCCGAGCAGGGCATCAGCGTGCGCGACGTCGCCTGGGAGGCGCCGTACCTGCCGATCGACCCCAAGGATGTCGGCCGCACCTATGAGGCCGTGATTCGGGTCAACTCTCAGTCCGGTAAGGGTGGTGTCGCCTACATTCTGAAGAACGAGCACCACCTCGATCTGCCCCGTCGCGCCCAGATCGAGTTCAGTCGGGTCGTGCAGAGCCACACCGACACCGAAGGCGGGGAGATCACCCCGGAGGAGATCTGGTCGGTCTTCCGTGCCGAGTATCTCCAGCGTTCGACTCCGTACGACCTGGTCGAGTGGTCCTCGGTCACTGGCCCCGAGGGTGACCGGCAGGAGGTGCGACTCTCTGTGCGCGGCGAGGCCCGGTCGTTCGTCGGTGAGGGCAACGGTCCTGTGGCAGCCTTCGTCGACGGAATGCGTCAGGCTGGCGCCGACATCCGGGTGTTGGACTACACCGAGCACGCTCTGTCTGCCGGCGGGGACGCACTCGCGGCCGCCTATGTCGAATGCGAGATCGCGGGCGAGATCGTCTGGGGCATCGGGATCCACGCCAACATCGTCACCGCGTCGCTGCAGGCCGTGGTCTGTGCCGCCAACCGGGCCGCCAAACAGGGCGTCATCCCGGATCCTTCCTGAGTCTGCGCTCAGTCTGGGTCCCTGGGCCTCGGTGGTGGCCGGGGCGTCTGCCGCAGCCGTGGAGGACTAGCGGCCGAACTTCTCGGCGTCCTGCTTGACATGGTCGGTCATCCGGGTGCGCACGTTGGTGCGCAGCTCGGTGGCCGATTCCCGGATGGCATCGGAGATCAATTCGTGCACCCGAGGGTCGGTCAGGGCGCCGTCCATGATGCGCAACACGGTGTCGGTGACCAGTTTCACGATGTCGTCGTGGAACGGGGCGTAGCGCATCTTGCCCGCGACGGGGTCGGCTCGGACGAGTTCCAGGATCATCGCGTCCAACTCGGCTCGGTTCTCATCGACCGCAGCCGCGACGTGTCTGGTGTAGTTGCCGGTCTGCACCACCGCGATCACCTCGTCCAGGACCGCCACAGTGACCGGCCGCCGGATGACGCCGACGATGGTGTCGGCGAACTTGCTCACCATGTAGGCGGCCGCCCGATCCCCGAACGTGCGGTCCGCGACGCGTGCCAGTCGCGCCACGATCACCACGATCCGAATCAGTCGGAAGCTGCGGAACGCTGGGTCGCTGAGCGGGACCATGCCCAGGATCTCGTACCAGTAGTGGGTCAGGAACCGCCAGCCCATCGCGGACCGGGACCAGCGCCAGCAGAACTCCACGAAGAAGACGCCACAGATCACGTAGTCGGTGACCACGACCCGGTCGACCCATCGGTCGGGAACCTCCCAGAAGGTGATCCACAGCAACAGGCCGACCGAAACCAGGGCCAACGCCAGCATCAGCCAGTCGATCACGGTAACCGGCGGCGCTGCTGGTTTGCCGGGCGCACGGATGGGGCCAGATCCGTGCGGGATCTCCTCGCGATGGTCGGGTGTGGCTGCGACGCCGGTGTTGCTCATGGGCGCACAATAGTTCCATGCCCCTCTATCGTGACGAGGCCGTCGTGCTGCGCACCCACAAGTTGGGTGAGGCCGACCGCATCATCACGATGCTGAGCCGTTCCCACGGAAAGGTCCGCGCTGTCGCGAAAGGCGTCCGCAAGACCACCTCGCGGTGGGGTTCCCGACTCGAACCATTCACCCACGTGGACCTGCAGCTGGCCACCGGCCGGTCGCTGGACGTGATCACCCAGGCCGAGACGCTGACCGCGTTCCAGGGGCACATCGGACTGGACTACGAGCGTTACACCGCGGGCACGGCCATGTTGGAGACCGCGGACCGGCTGGTCACCGAGGAGGGCGAACCCGCGGTGCAGCAGTTCCTGCTGCTGGTGGGAGGTCTGCGTGCGTTGTCGGCGGGGGAGCACTCGCCGCGGCACGTGCTGGACTCCTATCTGCTCAGGTCGTTGTCGATGGCCGGGTACGCCCCCAGTTTCCAGGCGTGTGCCGGGTGTGGTTCCCTGCCCCAATCCGATGCGCACCCTTGGTTCAATCCCGCCTCCGGTGGCGTGCTGTGTGCCACCTGCCGGGTGCCGGGTTCTGTCACCGTGACCGAGGCGGTGGTGCGTCACCTGGGCGCCCTGTTGACCGGCGACTGGGGGATCGTCGACGCTGCGCAGCCGCGCACGTCCCGCGACTGCAGTGGACTGGTCGCAGCCTTCCTGGCCTGGCACCTCGACCGGGGGCTCCGCTCCCTGGCTATGGTCGAACGCTGATGGGCGGAGCCCACTCCCTCTCCGACCCCCGGCCCGACTCAGGCCAGATCGCAGTGCTCGCGGCAGCCCGACGCGTCCTGGTCCTCACTTTGGTCGGCTGTGGGCTGGCGGCGTTGGTCGGCATGTGGCACTGGTGGCCCGACGCGGAGCGGGTCGAAGAAGTCAAGGGGTCGGTCGCCTTCGCCGCCGAAGGCGTCCGGTTCCCGACCGGTGAGGTCGTGAAGGTCACCCCGCCGTGCGTAGACGAGGACTACTCCGCACAGTGCAACACCGTCACGGTGACCGTCGACGCAAGCTCCCAGCGGGTCACGGTGCCGCCTCAGGTGGCGGCAGCCGGGCTTGTCCCAGGTGACGAGTTGAGCCTGATGGTCACCCCGGACGGTGTCTACAGCTACTTCGAAGTCCAACGTGGTCCGACACTGTGGATGCTGGCGTTCGCGTTCGCTCTGGTCGTGGTCGCTGTGGCTCGCCTGAGGGGACTGATGGCGCTGGTCGGGCTCGGCGTCGCCGGTGCCGTCGCCGGCTGGTTCATCCTGCCGGCACTGTTGATCGGCGAACCCCCGGTCGCGGTGGCCGTGTGCGGCTCGGTGGTCATCATGTTCATCGTGCTCTACACCACCCACGGCCTCTCGCTGCGCACCAGCGTGGCGCTGGCCGGAACCCTCGCCGGAGTCGGGATCACGGCCGCGATCGCCTGGTTCTCGGTCGGGCAGGCCAGGCTTTCGGGGGTCGCCGACGAGGGTGGCGGTCTGCTGCTGTCAGTGGTCAGCGACCTGAGCCTGCAGGACGTGCTGGTCGCTTCGGTCGTCATCGCCGGACTCGGCGCTCTCAACGACGTGACCATCACCCAGGCGTCGGCGGTGTGGGAACTGCGCCAGGCCGCGCCGCACTTGAGCCGGTGGACGCTGTGGAACAGCGGCATGCGGATCGGTCGTGACCACGTGGCCTCCACCATCTACACCTTGGCCTTCGCCTACATGGGAGCGGCGCTGACGCTGCTTCTCGCCGTGCAGCTCTATGACCGCTCCCTGTTCTCCTTGATCTCGTCGGAAGAGATCGCCGAGGAGGTGGTCCGGTCGCTGGCCGGAGGTATCGGGGTGGTGCTGGCGATGCCGATCACCACGCTGATCGCGGTGCTGGTCGTCTCGGGTGCGCAGGCACCCGCGCCGACACATCTGCATTCAGAGGCGAGTGCCTGAGCGGCCCGGGCACTTCGGTCCGGCCGGCCCGTCAGGGCACCGTTTAGGGTTGGCCCGTGAACCATCGAGCACCGTCCCCGCACCCCTCGGGGGCACGCCCACCGCAGGTGCCCCGTGATCTGGTGCCCGAGCATGTCGCGATCATCATGGACGGGAACGGCCGCTGGGCGAAGCAGCGCGGGCTGCCCCGCACCGAGGGCCACAAGGCCGGGGAGGCCGCGCTCTTCGAATGCGTCGAGGGGGCCATCGAGGTCGGGGTCAAGGCGATCAGTGCCTACGCGTTCTCCACCGAGAACTGGACTCGATCACCCGACGAGGTGAAGTTTCTGATGGGGTTCAACCGTGACGTCATCCGCCGGCGCCGCGACGAGATGCACGCCCTCGGCGTACGGGTGAAATGGGCGGGGCGGGCCCCGCGGCTGTGGCGCTCGGTGATCCGCGAACTGCAGGTCGCCGAGGAGCTGACCAAACACAACACGGTCGCCACTTTGACCATGTGCGTCAACTACGGCGGTCGGGCCGAGATCGCCGACGCTGCCGCGTCCATCGCGCGTGAGGTTGCCGCCGGACGGCTCAACCCCGACAAGATCACCGAGAAGACCGTCGCCCGCCACCTCTACGTGCCCGACCTACCCGAGGTCGACATGGTCTGGCGCACCAGCGGCGAACAACGGCTTTCCAACTTCGTGCTCTGGCAGGCGGCGTATGCCGAGATGATCTTCACCGACGTTCTGTGGCCCGACGTGGACCGGCGAGACCTGTGGTCCGCGGTCGAGACGTACGCGGGTAGGGAACGTCGTCTCGGCAAAGCCTGACCCGCGAGGCGATTCCGGCGCGCCTGCGGCGCTGGCGCGTTGTCGTCGTACAGCGCTCGTCGTACAGCGCTCGTCGTACAGCGCTCGTCGTAGTGGTCAGTGCTCGTCGTAGTGCTTGGTCGGCCCGTCGGCGTGCACCGCGTGCCGGTGACCATCGTGGACGTAGTCGACGTGGTCCCCGTGTTCGACAGCCAGGTGCCCGCAGCGGGGGCCGTGGTCGTGGTCGTGAGGCCCCGCCTCGGCGTGGTCATCCGGTATGCCGGCCTCCGGGAACGGTTCGACCAGTCGACGCCGCCGCCGGAGCCAGGTGCCGATCGGCCAGGTGAACAGGAAGAACGCCAAGGCAAGCAACACGATGGTCGGGCCCGGAGCCACGGTGGCGTGGAAACTGGCGATGCCCGAGACGACCAGTCCTCCCACCGAAGCCAGCACTCCGAAGACCACAGCACCGAACAGGGTCGACCGGAAGGACCAGGCAACCTGCTGGCTGGCCGCGACGGGCACCACCAGCAGGGCGCTGACCAGCAGCAGTCCCACCGTGCGCATCGCGACGGCAACGCTGACCGCGGCCATCACCGCCACCAGCAGGTTGTAGAACCGCACATTGAGACCTGCGACCTGGGCGAACTCCTGGTCCTGGGCGGTGGCGAACAACTGGGGTGCCAGTCCGATTCCGAGCACGACGACCACCACGGCGAGCACTCCCACCGTGATCAGGTCGTTGCTGTCGATGGTCGTGATCGACCCGAACAGATAGCTCTGCAGGGCCGAGGCCGACTCGCCACCGATACCGGTCAGCAGGACGCCGCCCGACAGGCCGCCGTAGAAGAGCAGCGCCAGGGCAACGTCGCCACTGGCCTGCCCTTTCTCGCGGATCACCTCGATCAGCACGGCCCCGATGATGGCCACCACGACGGCGGTCCAGGTCGGGGAGGTGCCGGTCAGTAGCCCGAGCGCGACCCCGGTGACCGCGACATGACCGATGCCGTCGCCCATCAGGGACAGTCGGCGTTGCACCAGGTAGGTGCCGACAATGGGGGCGGCCAGCCCGGTGATGGCCGCGGCGACCAGGGCTCGCTGCATGAAGCCGAGGGAGAACAGGTCGATCCAGGTCATCGTGGTCCCTCCAGCGGTGCCGCGACCCGCGGCACGAAGTCGGGATGGTCGGTGCTCGGATGATGGTGGGAGTGGATCTCCCCGAAGTCGGTGGCATGCACGGCGTGGTCGTCCAACGGGTCGCCGTCGTAGGCGATCCGGCCGTCGCGCATGACCACCGATCGGGTGATCAGCGGCGCCATCGGACCGAGTTCGTGGGCGACCAGCACGACGGTCGCACCGCCGTCGTGGAGCAGGTGCAGGGTGTCGGCCAGAATCTCCTGGTTCGGCAGGTCGACGCCGGCGGTGGGCTCGTCCAGCACGAACAGGTCGGGCTGCCCAGCCAACGCGCGGGCGATGAGGACTCGCTGCTGCTGGCCGCCGGAGAGGCTGGCGACACCGTCACGGGCCCGATCGGCCAACCCGACGATCTCCAGGGCCTCCTCGATGGCAGCGTGGTCGGCCCGGGTCAGCGGCCGCAGCAATCGTCGATGTGTCAGCCGACCCGCTGCCACCACCTCGCGCACCGAGGCGGGCACCCCGGAGGTCGCGTTGACTCGTTGGGGCACGTAGCCGATCCGCTGTCGATCGGTGAAATCCTTCAGCGGCGTACCGAACAGGCTCACGTTTCCCCTGGTCAGCGGGCGGAGTCCGACCAATGCTCGGACGAGCGTGGACTTCCCCGAACCGTTGGCGCCCATCAGAGCGACGAAGTCACCCGCCTCGACCGAGAGGTCGATGCCTCGAAGCACCGGGCGCCCGCCGATGGCCACGGACGCGGACCGGACATCGATCACTGGATCGTTCACTGGCACTGGTTGGCCTCCTGGAGGGCGGCGAGGTTGTCGCGCATGAGGGAGAAGTAGTCCTCGTCGGCCGTCTGGTCGCTCAGGCCTTCGATGGGGTCGAGCACGGCGGTGGTGATACCCATCTCCGAGGCCAGTGTCTCAGCCAGAGCGGGGGAGACCAGTCGTTCGGAGAACACGGTCGTGATCGATGTCTGCGAGATCAGGTCTGCCAGGTCGGCCAGGTCGGCCGGGGTGGGCTCGGCGTCGGGGGAGAGCCCGGCGATGCCGTGGAAGGTGAGCTGGTACTTCGACAGGTAGCCGAAGGCGTCGTGGGAGACCACCACGTCGGTCACGGCGCAGCTGGCCAGTCCGTCGCGGAACTCTTGGTCCAGGTCATCGAGGTCGCTGTCAAGTGCTGTCGCGTTGGCTTGGTAGGTGGCGGCGTTGTCCGGGTCGAGTTGTGCAAGTTGGCCCGCGACAGCGTCGGCGACGATGGCCATCCGTGTCGGGTCGTGCCAGAAGTGCGGGTCCACGTCGCCACCGTCGAGCGTCTTGAGATCGGCGATTTCGGAGGCGTTCACGGTGGGCACCTGGCCAGCTTGGTCGACCGCGCTGTCCACCGATGTCTGCAGACCAGCCTCGTAGACGACCAGGTCGGCGGTCTGCACCTGACCGACCTGGACCGGGGAGAGTTCGAGATCGTGCGGCTCCTGGCCGGGCTCGGTCAGCAGGACCACGTCAGCCCGGTCGCCGGCGACCTGCTCGGCCACGAAAGCCAGTGGGTAGAACGAGGCGACGATCTCGACAGACCCCTCCGCTCCGTCGTCGGTCGAGCAGGCCGCCACGGGCAGGCAGGCGACCAGGGCGGCTGGGACAGCGAGACGGGACCACTTCATGAGAATCATTCTCACTGTATTGAGAATCGTTGTCAATTGCGGGCGGGCACCAGTCGGCGACATCGCACGCCCGCAATCGCCTTTCGTGACCGCGGGGCGAGCGCGATAGGGTTGCCCGGCCCGGCCGCCAGCCGGTGCGTCTCCCGAAAAGAAAGCACAACTCCTGTGGCAAACACCGTCGACCAGGTCGTATCTCTCGCCAAGCGCAGAGGCTTCGTCTACCCGTGCGGCGAGATCTACGGAGGCACCAAGAGCGCCTGGGACTACGGTCCGCTCGGGGTCGAACTCAAGGACAACATCAAGCGGCAGTGGTGGAAGTCGATGGTGCAGATGCGCGACGACGTCGTCGGTCTGGACTCGAGCGTGATCCTGCCCCGCCAGACCTGGGAGGCCTCTGGCCACGTGGCCACCTTCTCTGACCCGCTGACCGAGTGTCAGAGCTGCCATAAGCGGTTCCGCTTCGACCACCTCCAGGAGCAGTATGCCGAGAAGAAGGGCATCGCCGATCCCGACCAGGTCAGCGGCGATCTGATCGCCTGCCCCAACTGTGGGACGCGTGGTGGGTGGACCGAACCCCGGCAGTTCTCCGGTCTGCTCAAGACCTACCTCGGTGTCGTCGAGGACGAGTCCGGTTTGCACTACCTGCGTCCCGAGACGGCGCAGGGCATCTTCCTCAACTTCGCCAACGTGGTCACCAGTCAGCGGATGAAGCCGCCGTTCGGCATCGCCCAGATCGGCAAGTCCTTCCGCAACGAGATCACCCCGGGCACCTTCATCTTCCGCACCCGCGAGTTCGAGCAGATGGAGATGGAGTACTTCGTCCCGCCCGCTGAAGGACCGCAGTGGTACGAGTACTGGTGCACGGCGCGGCTGCAGTGGTACATCGACCTCGGCATCCCAGCGGAGATGCTCACGTTGCGACCGCACGAGGCCGATGAGCTCAGCCACTACTCGACGGGCACGTCCGACGTCGAGTTCCTGTATCCGTGGGGTTGGGGCGAGCTGGAAGGCATCGCCCAGCGCACCGACTTCGACCTGAAGCAACACGCCCAGCACAGCGGCCAGAAGCTCGACTACTTCGACCAGGCCGCCAACGAGCGCTACGTGCCGTACGTCATCGAGCCGGCGGCCGGGGTGAACCGCGCCATGGCTGCGTTCCTGCTGGCCGCCTACGACGAGGACGTCATCAACGACGAGCCACGTACGGTGCTGCGCCTGCACCCGCGTCTGGCCCCGTACAAGGTGGCCGTGCTGCCGCTCAGCAAGAAGGACACGTTGACGCCGCTGGCCAAGCAGATCTTCGCCACGCTCAGCGAGCGGTACATGGTGGACTACGACGAGACACAGGCCATCGGCAAGCGCTACCGCCGGCAGGACGAGGTGGGCACGCCGCTGTGCGTCACGGTCTACTTCGACTCGCTGGAGGACGACGCCGTCACCATTCGCGAGCGCGACACCACGGCGCAGGTGCGCGTGCCGATCGCCTCGCTCGAGGCTGAGCTGCGCAACCGCCTCGGGTTCTGAC
>JBPPMQ010000096.1:0-5827 GCA_051306135.1 Nocardioides sp.
CTTTCGCACTGCAGCCAGGGAGATTGTAAGCATGAATGACCGGCAACGTGTCAGTTCCTGCCACTGTAATTAGCCCACACGCAAATTGTTCGTGATTCGACCGGACCTGGCAGCCCGCCCGCCAATTGACTTGGTCAGGTTTATCAGCTTGTGAAGGCGATGTACTTGGTCTCCAGGTACTCCTCGATACCTTCTGATCCGCCCTCACGACCGAACCCGGATTCCTTGATGCCGCCGAACGGGGCCGCCGCGTCCGAGATGACACCGCGGTTGACCCCGACCATGCCCGCCTCGATGGACTCGGCCACCCGCAGCGCACGGTCCAGTGACTGCGTGTAGATGTAGGACGCCAGGCCGTATTCGGTGGCGTTGGCCGCGGCGATGCCCTCCTCCTCGGTGTCGAAACCGGTGATCGGAGCCACCGGCCCGAACACCTCCTCCTTGAGGATGCGCGCGTCGGCCGGTACGTCGGCGAGCACCGTGGCCGGGTAGAAGTGACCGGCTCCGTCCGGCGCCACCCCGCCGACGGCCACCTCGGCGCCGCGCGCGACGGCATCGGAGACCAGATCGGCGACGATGCCCAACTGCTTGGCCGAGATCAGCGGGCCGAGCGTCGACGAATCCTCCAGGCCGTTGCCCAGGGTGTATTCGCTCATGCGCTTGACCATCTTGTCGGTGAACTCCGCGCGCACCGCATTGGCCACGTGGAAGCGGTTGGCCGCGGTGCAGGCCTCGCCGCCGTTGCGCATCTTGGCCAGCAGGGCGCCCTCGACCGCGGCGTCGACATCGGCATCGTCGAACACCACGAACGGGGCATTGCCGCCGAGTTCCATCGAGGTGCGCAGCAGCTTGTCCGAGGTCTGTTTCACCAGAGCCTTGCCGACCCCGGTGGACCCGGTGAACGTCAGCTTGCGCAGTCGGCCGTCGTCGATGAGCGCGGTGGTCAGATCGCCGGGTTTGGTGGTCGGAAGCACCGACAGCACGCCCTTGGGCAGACCGGCCTCATCGATCAGCTTGGCCAGCAGCAGCATGGTCAGCGGCGTCTCCTGGGCGGGCTTGACCAGCATGGTGCAACCCGCGGCCAGGGCCGGACCGATCTTGCGGGTGCCCATCGCCAGCGGGAAGTTCCACGGGGTGATGGCGTAACAGGGGCCGACGGGCATCTTGGTGACCAGGATGCGGCCGTTGCCGGCCGGGGCGTGGGTGTAGCGACCGCTGATGCGGACCGCCTCCTCGGCGAACCAGCGGAAGAATTCCGCACCGTACTTGACCTCGCCGCGGCTTTCGGCGATCACCTTGCCCATCTCCAGGGTCATCAGGGCGGCAAGGTCTTCGCTTCGCGCGGTAAGTGTTTCGAAGACGGAGCGCAGGATCTCGCCGCGCTCGCGGGCGGGCGTGCCTGCCCAGTCGGCCTGCACCGCGGCGGCGGCGTCCAGTGCGGCGATGCCGTCCTCGGCGGTAGCGTCGGCGACCGAGGTGATGACCTCATCGGTCGCGGGATTGAGCACGTCGAAAGTCGACGAGCCGGGGCGCTCCTCGCCGCCGATCCACAATCCGGTGGGCACGGATGAAATCAACTCTTCGATGTGCATACATCCATCATGTACACCCTCGATCCGCGCGCCGCACTAAGGTCAGCAGAATGAGTGCTGACATCACCGCCACCCCCGCATGGCATTCGCTGCAAGGCCATCACGCCGCGGTTGCATCGAAGAATCTTCGGGAGCTCTTCGCCGAGGATCCGGCGCGCGGCACCGACCTGACGCTGCGTGTCGGGGACCTCTACATCGACTACAGCAAGCACCGGGTGACACGCGAAACCCTGGCACTGCTGGTCGATCTGGCGCAGGCTGCCGACCTGGAGGGCCGCCGTGACGCCATGTTCTCCGGTGAGCACATCAACACCTCCGAGGACCGCGCGGTATTGCACACCGCGCTGCGGCTGCCCCGCGACGCATCGCTCACCGTCGACGGCCAGGACGTCGTCGCCGATGTGCACGAGGTGCTCGACGCGATGGGCGCGTTCACCGACCGGTTGCGCAGCGGCGAGTGGACCGGTGCCACTGGTGAACGCATCCGGACCATCGTCAACATCGGGATCGGTGGCTCGGATCTGGGCCCGGTGATGGTGTACGACGCACTGCGCCATTACGCCGACGCCGGTATCTCGGCGCGGTTCGTGTCCAATGTCGACCCGGCGGATCTGGTGGCCAAGCTCGACGGTCTCGACCCGGCGACAACGCTTTTCGTCATCGCCTCCAAGACGTTCACCACGTTGGAGACGCTGACCAATGCGACGGCGGCGCGGCGCTGGCTCACCGAAACCCTCGGCGATGACGCGGTGTCCAAGCATTTCGTCGCGGTGTCCACCAACAAGAAGCTGGTCGACGAGTTCGGCATCGACACCGACAACATGTTCGGCTTCTGGGATTGGGTCGGTGGACGGTACTCGGTGGATTCGGCGATCGGCCTGAGCGTGATGGCGGTGATCGGCCGTGAGCGTTTCGCGGAGTTCCTGGCCGGGTTCCATCTGGTCGACGAGCATTTCCGCACCGCGCCGCTGGCCGAGAACGCGCCGGCCCTGCTCGGTCTGATCGGCCTCTGGTACAACAACTTCTTCGATGCGCAGTCCCGCGCGGTGCTGCCCTACTCCAACGATCTGTCCCGGTTCGCGGCGTATCTGCAGCAGCTGACAATGGAATCCAACGGCAAATCGGTGCGCGCCGACGGCTCTCCGGGGACCACCGGCACCGGCGAAATCGATTGGGGCGAGCCGGGAACGAACGGCCAGCACGCGTTCTACCAGTTGCTGCACCAGGGCACCCGGCTGGTCCCGGCCGATTTCATCGGGTTCTCCCAGCCCACCGATGACCTGCCGACCGCCGATGGCACGGGCAGCATGCACGACCTGTTGATGAGCAACTTCTTCGCCCAGACCCAGGTGCTGGCGTTCGGCAAGACGGCCGAGGAGATCGCCGGCGAGGGCACCCCGGCGGATGTGGTGCCGCACAAGGTGATGCCGGGCAACCGGCCGACCACCTCGATCCTGGCGACCAAGCTGACGCCCTCGGTGGTGGGTCAGTTGATCGCGCTCTACGAGCACCAGGTCTTCACCGAGGGTGTCATCTGGGGTATCGACTCGTTCGACCAGTGGGGTGTGGAGCTCGGCAAGACCCAGGCCAAGGCGCTGCTGCCGGTGCTCACCGCCGATGCCGCGCCGGCCGAGCAGAGCGACACCTCCACCGATGCGCTCGTGCGGCACTACCGCACCGAGCGCGGCCGCAGCGCCTGACGGCTACTCGGGCTCCGGGTCCCTGCGGGTCCAGCCCAGGATCATCGCGGGCAGACAACCGCCGATGAGCAGCACGGTCAGCACCATGAGGCCGCCGGCGTAGGCCATGTTCGTGTCCGCACCATCGGTGATGACCGCACCGAATATCAGGTAGAAGGCCGGGACGAGCATCAGGACCTGTGTCACCGACAGTCCCATCGCCCTGGCGCTGTTGCGTTGCGCGATCTCGAACTCGTCGAGCGCTGCCTCGGGCGCATCTCCCCGCCTGCCGGAGACAATCTGCAGTGAGATCCACAGCGGGAAAAACGCGACGCAGGCGGGTAGCCACAGCAGCGGAGCCCACTGCACTCCTGCAGCGCAGGCGACGCCGACGATGGCCATGAACGCGAAGGTCAGCGCGAGGCCTACCACCAGAATTCGACGACGGCTCTGATTGCGCCAACCGGGCAGCCAATTGGCTTGTCTCTGTTCGTTTTTGAGGAACTGGCGGGTGCGGTAGTCCTGGTATCGGTCGAGGATGCTGGTTTCAGACATGTTCGGTTCCTTCCGCTCGGCGTCCATAGAGTGCGGCCGACAGTGGCGTGAACGCGGTGCGCGAGAAGACGGCCTCGACCGGCAACTCGAAGACATCGCAGATCCGGAAGGCCAGGTCGAGGCTCGGGTAGTGATCGCCTCGCTCCAGCGCACCCACGGTCTGCGGGTTCACGTCGATCAGCGCCGCGAGCTGCGCCCGCGTCATCCGCCGTTCGGCACGCAGCACCCCAATGCGGTTGTGGATGGGAAGCTGCTCCCCGCGACGAACCGGACTCATGCAACTAATTGTTAGGAAAACCCAACGATTTGTCAACGGGGTGGAACATATCGGGTGAGCGCAACAAGTAAGTCAGCTGCCGAAATGCACGAAATGGCTGCCCCGGCCGGAGGCGGGTTCACGCGGTCGTCGCAACACTCTCGATCTGAGAGGTTGCGGCGACCGTGTCGTTTTCGGAGGACTGTGTTCAGTTTGGTGATCAGCTAGCAAAGCTCGTCGACGTGGGTGTGGCCGTGCGGGAAGCGGCCGCAGCGTTGGGAGTGTCCCAGCAACGGGCGTATGCCATTTTGCGGGCGACTGGCCGGGCGATGGGATCGCCGAATCCGGATGTCAGCGGCGTGGACCGGCCCAGACTGGTAGCTGTGTTCAGCGAGACGGGTTCGGTGAACGCGGCGGCCAAGGAGCTCGGGGTGGCACATTCCACGGCCCGCCGGATGCTCGTTGAACTGGGGTTGGTGGACGCGGCACCCCAACAGCGGGGCAAGCCGCAACAGCGAGCCAGGTTCTTCGAACTCGTTGATTCAGGCTGCACGGTGACGCAGGCTGCCCGCGAAGTGGGCGTTCATCCCATCACGGGTGCTCGCTGGTGCGGCCGAGTCCCTGGCCGCCGCGATATGCGCGCTGATGCCCGAATGTCGGTGCGTCTCACCGATGTGGGCCCCATGCCGCGGTACACACAACCGGTGAAATCCACTGCCGCCGAACAGCACCCTGCATCTGAGCAGGCCTCTTCGAGTAGCTATTTGCAGCTCGCTGATCGACTCGCCATTGCCGACGGCCTGGCCGCCGGCCTGAGCCAGACGGCCATCGCCGAGAAGATCGGTCGAAACAAATCGACGGTCTCCCGCGAGATCGCTATCCACCGCGTAGCGGGCCTGTATCTGCCGTATCAGGCTGATACAGCCGCCGCGGCCGCTCGGGCCCGCCCGAAGCAGTCCAAACTGGTGTGCAACCAGAAACTGCGGCAGGTGGTCGCCGACGGGTTGAGAGACCGGTGGTCTCCTGAGGAGATCTCGCATCGTCTGGTCAAAGATTTTCCGGACGACGAGAGCATGCGGGTGAGTCACGAAACGATCTATCAAGCCCTCTATTTCCAGGCCCGCGGAGGCCTGAAAAAAGAAGTAGCCCAAGCACTTCGGTCTGGTAGGACCTGTCGTAAACCGCGCCGCAAACCCGGGGAACGCTACCAACGGTTCGTGGACCAGATGCTCATGATCTCAGAGCGACCCGCTGACATCGAGGATCGCGCGGTACCCGGGCACTGGGAAGGCGACCTCATCACCGGCGAACTGAACAAGACCGCGATCGCCACCCTCGTCGAACGCAGCACTCGCTACACGATGCTGGTGCATCTGCCCGGCAGTCATGACGCGGAGTCGGTGCGCGACGGCCTGATCGCCACCATGGCGACACTGCCCGCACATCTACGGGGATCACTGACCTGGGACCAAGGTGCCGAGATGGCCGGCCACAGACAGTTCTCCATGGCCACCGATATGCAGGTCTATTTCTGCGATCCGGCCAGTCCCTGGCAACGCGGCACCAACGAGAACACCAACGGCCTGCTACGCCAGTACTTCCCCAAAGGCACCGACCTGAGTGTGCATGGGCCCGCTGACCTCGAACACGTCGCCCAGCAACTCAACGGCCGCCCACGCAAAACACTCGACTGGGATACCCCAGCCGAGCGCCTGCGTGATCTACTACAAACCCATTAACCAGCA
>JBPPMQ010000122.1:0-2262 GCA_051306135.1 Nocardioides sp.
CCGCCGACGAGGGCCGAGACATCCGCTCTCGGAATTCCGAGTTCGAGCGGCTCGAGATCGTGCTCGGTGACCGAGCCTCGGGAGACCTCCCAGATGTGGCTGTGACCGGTGGTCGTGAGCTCGTCCAGCCCGTCGTCGCCCCTGAACACGAGAGCGGTCGCCCCCCTGGTCTGGAACACGCCGACGATCAGCGGCACCTTCTCCAACGACGCCACCCCCACCGCGTTCGCCTCGCAACGGGCTGGGTTGCAGAGCGGCCCGAGGAAGTTGAACACCGTGGGCACGCCGAGTTCGGCCCGCACCGGGCCGGCGTGCCTGAATCCGGGGTGGAAAAGAGCAGCGAAAGCGAACGTGATACCGGTCTGTTCGAAGACCTCGGCGACCCGCTCGGCCGGCAGCTGCAGATTGATGCCGAGCGCCCCGAGCACGTCAGAGCTTCCCGACTTCGACGACGCGGCACGATTGCCGTGCTTCGCCACTGGAACACCGGATGCCGCAGCCACCACCGACGCCATGGTCGACACGTTGACCGTTCCCGACCGATCCCCACCGGTGCCGACAATGTCGAGCGCCATGGGGTCGACGTCGAGCGGGAGGGCGTTGGCGAGGATCGCATCGCGGAACCCGACGATCTCGTCGACGGTCTCGCCTTTGGCCCGCAGAGCCATCAAGAATCCCGCCAACTGGGCAGCAGTGGCCTCGCCTGCCATCACCTGCTCCATCGCCCATGATGCCTCGGAGATCGACAGGTCCTCGCCCTCGAGCAACGTGCTGAGCAGAGCTGGCCAAGCTAGGGGGGTGGTCATGGTTCTCGATCCTAACTTTCTCGTTCCAACTGGCCGGCCGAATGAAAAAACCGTTGGACGATTTCGACCATAATGGGAGATGTGAGCAGCACATCAGTCGCCCGCCCAGCAGGGGCCGCCGTCGTCAACCGTCCGAGCGTTGTCGCCGTGGGAACGATCGTGTGGCTGGGTAGCGAAGTCATGTTCTTCGCTGGCCTGTTCGCCATCTACTTCACGCTCCGCTCCACCTCCCCCGAACTGTGGGCGGCACAGAGCGGCAAGCTCAACGTTCCGTATGCAGCCGTCAACACCATCGTGCTCGTCCTCTCCTCGGTTACGGCCCAGTTCGGAGTGTTCGCCGCGGAGCGCCTGCAGAAGCGGCGCACCGGCGGCCTGTTCAACGTCGCCAAGTGGGGTCTCGTCGAGTGGTTCTTCGCGAGCTATGCACTGGGCGCGGTCTTCGTCACCGGTCAGGTCTTCGAGTACGCCACGCTGGTCAGCGAGAACGTGAGCCTCACCAGCGATTCCTACGGCTCGGCGTTCTACCTCACCACCGGCTTCCACGCCCTGCACGTGACGGGCGGCCTCATCGCCATGCTCTTCATCATCGGTCGCGCGTACGCGGTCAAGAGGTTCACTCACAAAGAGGCGACCAGCGCGATCGTCGTCTCGTATTACTGGCACTTCGTGGATGTGGTGTGGATCGGCCTCTTCCTCGTCATCTACGTGCTCAAATAGCCGACCCACCACCGAGAAACACAGGGAATCCATTGGCGCACAACTCCTCCGCCCGCCGAAACCGCAGCACCGGTCGTCGTCATCCCCTGGCGACTGTCGCGTTGATCGCTATCGGCCTGGTCACCACCGGCGGTGCCTACTTTCTCGCCAGCAGCACTGCTTCGGCTGAGACCAGCACCCAGGTTCAGGCCTCGGTCGACGAGGGACAGAAGCTGTTCGCGGCGAACTGCGCGACCTGCCACGGTCTCCAGGCCGAGGGCATGGCGGGAGTCGGGCCGAGCCTCTACGGCGTAGGCGCTGCTGCCGTCGACTTCCAAGTCGGAACCGGTCGTATGCCGATGGCCAATCAGGGACCACAGGCGGAGCAGAAGCCGGTCCAGTTCACCGAAGAGCAGACCGCTGACCTGGCCGCATACGTCGCCTCCCTCGCCCCGGGCCCGGGTATCCCCGATGAGGAGTACCTCCAGGCCGACGGCAATGCGTCAGAGGGTGCTGAGCTGTTCCGCATCAACTGCGCTATGTGCCACAACGTTGCCGGCGCCGGTGGCGCGCTCACCGAGGGCAAGTACGCTCCAGGACTGAGCGGCGTGTTGCCTGAGCACATCTACGAGGCCATGGTCACCGGCCCGCAGAACATGCCGGTGTTCAACGACCAGAACCTCACGCCCGAGCAGAAGGCCGATGTCATCACCTACCTCAAGTACCTGGAGAAGAACCCCTCTCCCGGTGGCTACGAGCT